>CAZICK010000018.1:0-50521 GCA_964537505.1 uncultured Pirellulales bacterium | reverse complement strand
CAACGTAAAATAAGCACTTACAACAAATTCCCCACAACGAAAAATAAGGAGTTACGTTCATTCCCGCCGAACCAAAAATAAGCACTTACATCTGCCTTCCCCGCTCCACCGACTCACTTATCAAGGCAGTTCTGCCAGAAACTTCTCGTTGGTAGGATGTTTCTTCATCGCACGGATCAGCATCTCGGTATCCTGTCCAGCCTGCATAGTATCCAGATGACGACGCAGACGACCGATTTTATCCAGCGTCGCCCTATCGATCAGCAGCTCTTCTTTGCGGGTTCCAGACTGCGAAATGTCGATTGCAGGCCATATTCGCCGGTTTGCCAACTGCCGATCCAGCACCAGTTCCATATTGCCGGTACCCTTGAACTCCTGAAAGATAACTTCGTCCATACGGCTGCCGGTATCGATCAGGGCCGTAGCCATAATGGTCAAAGACCCGCCGTTTTCATTATTACGGGCGCTGCCGAATATCTGTTTCGGCAGTTGCAAAGCCCGTATGTCCAGACCGCCGCTCATGGTTCTGCCGCTGGAAGATGTCCATGCGTTAAAGGCCCGGCCCAACCGGGTGATCGAGTCGAGCAGAATCACCACGTCCTGACCAAATTCAACACGTCGCTTAGCCATTTCCAGGGCCAGCCGTGCGGTTCGAACATGGCTTTCTACCGTCTTATCGTTGGAAGAGGCCATGATTTCACCTTTGATATTGCGGCTCATTTCGGTGACCTCTTCAGGTCGCTCGTCGATCAGCAGTACCATCAGGTGGATTTCCGGGTGATTGGTGGTAACCCCGTGAGCAATCTGCTGAAGCAGGATAGTCTTGCCGGTCCGCGGCGGAGAGACGATCAGGCCTCGCTGGCCCTTACCGATGGGGGTCAGCAGATCCATTACCCGCATACTCAGATTACCTGCCACCTGCATAGACTTGCTGCAATCGGCCAAACTTTCAGTGCTGGTCTCCAGGTGTATCATTTCGTTCGGATCGATTACTACAAAATCGTCAAATCGTGTCAACTCCACGTAATCGTCGAGCGAATGACCGTTAAGACTGACGATTTCGCTAACCTGTACATATCGCTTCTTCTTGCCCGGGCCGACCCTGGCCTTGACGAAAAGCCCTTCCCGTAGATTATAACTGCCGAGCATATCCCGACGTATGACCGGATCGGCCGGTCGAACCGCAAACTTATGCTTGGCCGAGCGAAGGAAGCCGTTGCCTTTGGCTATCTCTAGCATACCCTCGACAATATTATTACTTATTTTGTCTTCCTTTTCCATACGAACCCATCTACAGCACTTTCTCAGAACTGTACCCTAAACCCGACGATGGCGTTAACCTTGATGTCGGTGTTAACCATTGATGTCGGCGTCAATCTCGCCCCAGTTCCAGTTAAGGAATTTGACAGAATCGCATTCGCCAACACCGAGGATGGAGGCCATGCAAATCCGCCAGTGGAGATTATTTCCCACCCTCACATTAGAAGCTCTTCTTTACCCCAAATTCGAGCTTTCTATTATATTCGCGGCCACATCCGCCGATCCGGTCGGTCTTGTCGGCGGCCATACAACAGCTTGCTATAAGTCGTCCTGGAAGCCGAACAATCCGTCAAAACCAACACTGAACACAACATTATCACATAATTTTGTGCAAAAACCGAGCAAAAAATCGCTTTTTTTGTCAAAAATTTTCAAAAACAAGGGTTTTCTTTTTAACTGCTTGCAAATAAAGAAGTAACAATCACAGCTCCCGGCCGAGCCGCACAAAATCGGACATTCGCGTCGCTGGGCTTCAAAAAAACCATCCTCGACATTGCTATGGGAATTGCTATGGGAATTGGGTACGTTACCTGTAAGTTGTTGTTTTATGGCTGGCTGTGTTGGCTGGCAAAACTGGAAAATCAGGCCCTTGGGGCCTGAACGGTTACAAGATATAAAAGTCGGCTTACATCGCGAGGTGTTGCAGCTTTACATCGTGGCGTTGTGAGTTTACAATAAACTGCAACAAATGAAGCTGACAAAATAATAAAGATATCGTAAATTTTCTACTTTAAAAAAAGCGGGATTTTCACAAGGAGGTGCTGTGTTAAATAAACAGTTTTACATTGAAAAAAACAAGGTTATCATCCACTCTCAGGGCTCAATCTGCGCTACCGCAAATGAGCTTGTGCACAGCCCGATTTTCGAAAAAGTGGTAAACAATTACTGCGATCACCTGCAGCAACAGAACTCCCCTCTTATTGAGCCTTTTGTTTCTTTTTATGAACAGGACGGCAACTGGGATAGAACTATTGATTTATTGCGTAGCCTTATCGAACACACCTTTGAGGAAATTGTCGAAATGCAGCCGGATTTGAAGTTTTTACTCGATATAGAAAACCGCCTTGTCTTTCACGAATTCGTGGAGAAGCTCTATGACTACTGGCGTTCGTTTGACCGCTTTGTGATACTGCATTCCGAACCCGGCAAAAGCAGGTTTGAGAAACGCCCATACAGGTCGTTCAACATCACCCTTGAAAAGCTGACACATATTGTAAGGGCAGCGTATCGCGATATATGTGAAAACATTACAGGCAACCATCCACGTATTTACAGGCAGATTTTTGCAGGCTGTGATGTCGGACTTATCGCCGTCGGCAAAAATACAAGAATACCTGAAGAGTACCACAACATTCTGAGAGAAATTCCCTTTATTCGCCAGGCCTGGATTGCACCGCCTATGATTATTGATCCGCCCATGAACAAAAGGACCGGCGAGTTCCAAAAAGTTGACAAAAACCCACTCTCGATTCTGACTTTTGATAAAAACAAATGGCTTTGCTATCCTGCGCAGGTCGGCAGCGTTGTTATTTTTATATATTTTCACCATTTTTTTATGGAGCTTGGCTGTGCGATGGCAAATCTGTTCGAACTGGCAACCGACGAGCAGATTGAAAACGGACCTGAGGCCATATACTTTTTCGGCGCAGAACCCGAAACAATGAAACAATACGGCGATCTGCCCACAGTATTTTATGACGATGAACAAAACAATCTTCTCATCGCAGCAGTGCCCGCAGAAGATAGATTCGGGTATTTCGGCTATCTCAAGAAAATGACACTGACTCTGCACAATATTGTTATGATAAAACGCGGGAGAATGCCATTCCACGGCGCGATGTTCAAAATCGGTCTCAAGAACGGCAACAACGCAAATATAGTCATTATCGGTGACACGGCCACCGGGAAATCCGAATCAATTGAAGCTTTCAGAATCCTCGCAAAAGATTATATCAAAGAGTTTCGAATAATCGCTGACGATATGGGTTCGTTTGAGATATCAAATGATGGAAAGGTGCTCGGATACGGCACTGAAGTCGGCGCATTTATACGCCTTGATGACCTCCAGCAGGGATATGCTTTCGAACAAATCGACCGTGCTGTGATTATGAGCCCGCAAAAGATAAATGCCCGTGTCGTCCTGCCGGTTACCACGCTACACGATATTCTCTGTGGCTATCCCGTGAATTATATACTGTATGCCAACAATTATGAAGAGGTTGACGATTTGCATCCGGTGCTTGAGAAATTCGACACCTCCGCCAGGGCATTGGATGTTTTCCGCGAAGGGGCGGCAATGGCAAAAGGCACAACAACTTCGATAGGCCTTGTTCACAGCTATTTTGCAAACATCTTCGGCCCGCCGCAATATAAGCAGCCGCACGAAAAACTCGCACAACAGGTATTTGACGCCGTCTTCAAAGCCGGCATTTTTGTGGGCCAACTACGGACAAGACTGGGAATCGCAGGTTATGAATCGAAGGGCGCGCAAGCCGCTGCCGCCGCCCTGATTGAATTCGTGTTAAATATAAAAAGTGAAAAAACAGGATTTTCGGGCTGAAAAAGTGGGTTTTTTTGCGGTTGTTCCGTGGGAAAGTAGGCACGACCCGCGATGAAGTCGGCTTGTATCGAGGCATTATAACGTTATATCAAGGCGTTCCAGGCTTACATTGTGGTGTTGGTTTCAAAAAGGTTGTTTTGGGGAAGGCATTGACAGTTCAAGGTGAATTTGGCAAAATTATTGGCCTCGAAAGGACTGAATTATGTTTTGTAAACGTTTAAATGGGAAATGTCAGTTTAAGAAAAAGCATTCGATATGAAGAAAGGAAGTTTGATGAAAAAAAACAAATTGGCAGCGATCATGGTTCTGTGCTGCATAGCTACGCCCGGCCTGGTTTTCGGGGCGGCAAACTGGTGGGAGATGCCCGCTCCCGACTTCACCCAAGGCGGAAAGATTCCTGAACAAGCGAAGCACGACTGGAATCTCGGCGCCACGGGCCTGCGTGGTTGGATGTTTTGTGACAAGATGGACACCACCGACGCCCGCCAGATTGCGATCACCCAGTTGGAGAAGGGGTCTCCCGCTGACGGCGTGGTCGCGGTCGGCGACGTGATTCTCGGCGTCGGCGGCAAGCCGTTTTCCTATGACCCGCGCACCGAAATGGGCAAGGCCCTGACCCTTGCCGAATCGGAAGCCGGCCAAGGCAAGCTCAGCCTGACCCGGTGGCGCGCAGGCAGCGCGGCGGAAGTCTTGGTGAATCTTCCGGTGCTCGGAACTTACAGCGCCACCGCTCCCTACAATTGCCCGAAGTCCAAACGCATTCTCGAACAAGGGTGCAGGGATCTCGCCAGGCGGATGGCGGATCCCTCGTATGCCAAGCAGCAGGACCCCATCCCCCGATCGCTTAACGCCCTCGCCTTGTTAGCCAGCGGCGATCCCGCCTATCTCCCGCTGGTCAAGAAGGAAGCCGAGTGGGCCGCGAAAAGCGCAGGTATGGGCTCATGGCATTATGGCTACATCGTGATGTTCCTTTCCGAATACAAGATCGCAACGGGCGATGATTCGGTCATGCCGGGCTTGACGCGGCTCGCGCTCGAAGCCGCCCATGGTCAAAGCGCAGTGGGCTCGTGGGGCCACAGGATTGACGCTAGGCCCGACGGCCGACTTCACGGCTACGGGATGATGAACGCCGTCGGTGTGCCGCTGACCATTTCGTTGGCGATGGCGCGCATGGCGGGCGTAAAAGATCCGGCTCTGGATCTGGCGATCGACCGCAGTGCCAAGCTGCTGCGTTTTTACATCGGCAAAGGCGCCATCCCCTATGGCGATCACAACCCATGGCTTGAAAATCACGAGAACAATGGCGTGTGCGGGGAGACTGCGGTCATGTTCAACCTGCTCGGCGAGGCGAAAGGCGCAGAGTTTTTCTCCCGCATGAGCGTGGCCGCCCACGGGCCGGAGCGCGATTACGGGCACACTGGCAATTATTTCAATGTGATCTGGGCCATGCCAGGAGTGGCCCTGTCGGGCCCCCAGGCGACGGGCGCGTGGATGAGCGAGTTTGGCACATGGTATTTCGACCTTGCACGTGGTTCGGACGGAATTTTTCTCCATCAAGGTCCGCCGGAGCGGGAGGAGGACAGCTACGCGGGCTGGGACAGCACCGGCGGCTATCTGTTGGCCTACGCCATGCCACTCAAGAAAATCCTGCTCACCGGCAAACAACCGAAACTCGCGCCGCAGCTTGATGCCGCCGCCGCCAAGGCTCTGATTCTCGATGGTCGCGGCTGGACCAGTAGAGATCGCACCAGCGCCTACGATAAACTCAGCCCGGATCAACTGTTAGATAGGCTCGGCAGTTGGTCGCCGATTGTGCGTCTTCGCGCCGCTATGGCGCTGGGTCGCCGTAAAGGCGAGCAACCGATCGCCGCCCTGGTGAAAATGCTTTCCGACCCGCGCCTGGAATCCCGCTACGGCGCCTGCGATGCGCTCGCCCAGTTGGGTGGTGCCGCTGCCCCCACCGTGCCGGAATTGACAAAACTTCTCTCACACAGCGACCTCTGGCTGCGCATCAAAGCCGCCGAGACCTTGGCGGACATTGGTGCCCCCGCCATGTCCACGGTGCCGATCCTGCTGGAACGAATCGCCCGGAAACCCACTGCCGAAGATCCGCGCGGCATGGAGCAACGCAATCTATGCGTCGCTGTCTTTGGAAAGATGCTGAAACATTCACTTGACGGCGTGGACCAGGACTTGCTCCGCAAAGCCGTGGTCGCCGGACTGCAAAACCAGGACGGTTACGCCCGCGGCTTTATCAGCGGCATCTATCCGCAGTTGAGCTATGAGCAAATCAAGCCACTGCTTCCCGCCATCCTTCAGGCAGTTATCGAACCGGCGCCGAGTGGCGAAATGTTTGCCGACGGGATCCGCCTGGACGGTCTCCGCATCCTGGCCAAACTCCACATCGAGGAAGGCATCAGCGCCTGCGTGAAATACACGCGTGATCAGAATCCCTGGGACAGCCAGGAGCGGACGCCGGAAATCATGAAGATCCTCCTCAGTTACGGCACCCACGCCAAGGCGACCATTCCGGAACTGACCAAAATCGCGCACTTCTTCGAAAAGGAGGAAAAAGACTTTCCTCCGGATCTGATGCTCGTGAAGGCCAAGTGCGTCCGCGAAACGATCGCTGCGATTGAAGCCTCGATGGACACCCCGGAACTCATCCGAATAAAATAGGACAAGAATCCGCACCGAATCACCTAAGCAAAGTGAACGCAACTGAAAAACTGAAAGGATTAAAAACTGACATGAAGAGGATACGCTTTAAAGATAAAGAACAAATTTCACGTCGAACATTTCTGCATAAGACTTCTGTGATAACTGCAGCGGCTGCCGCTGGTGCGATTGCCGCAAATTCCGGTGCCGCAGAGAAAAACGACACCCTAAAGATATTGAGCTATAACCCGAAGATGGGATATCGCCGTTTAGGTAAAACGGATTTAATGATCTCCGAGATAAGTCTTGGCGGCCATGGCGGTTTCTATACAAAAGGTGGTGTCGAAAATCGAAGGGACGTTCTTGATAAGGCCACAGAATTGGGGCTGAATTACGTCGATACTAATATTGCCGACGAATGTGACCTTTACGGCAAAGCAATGGACGGCGCCCGCAGAAAGAACTGGTATATAGGATTCGCTTCATGGCCTGAGAAGATTACTGAAGAGTATGAGAAAGAACTTTCTAAAGAAGGTATGCTCAAATCCATTGATGATCGCCTAAAGGGCTATAAGACCGATTATCTGGATATGTGGCGGCCTGTTGGGGCAACGTGGGGTGAGGGTCAAACGAATCTTGCCACTATGTATATGGTAAGCCATAAGGTACTGGATATGGTAGTTGATGTTTTTGAAGAGGTCAAGAAGGCCGGCAAGGTTCGTTATTTGGGTATCTCGGCTCATAACCCAAAAGTGTTCCGCCGGGTATTGAATGAGTATCCTCAGTTTTCCGTGATAATCTTTCCGTATCTTTTCCTGACCAAAGAATTTGGCGGAGCCAGCTTGCTTGAACTTGCAAAGAAAAAAGATGTGGGGGTCATTGGCCTAAAGCCCTTTGGCGCTGGAACGACTTTCGGCCTAAAGCCACAAGAAATCGAGGGCAAGGTCGATCCGAAGGCACATATCCTGCTGAAAACAATGTTGAAAGAATCTCGTATATCCGCGGTTATTCCCGGCGTAAATATCTCTGAACAGCTTGAAGAAAATGTAAAAGGTTCCTACGAAAAAGATAAGCCCATGACAGATGCCGATATAGCGGCTATTGATAAATGCACTCGAAACTACCGCGATCATATTACACCGGAGTATCACTGGTTAAAGCACTGGGAAACAGTATGACAAGAAAATTGCTCTTGGCGATTTCAAGTATTGGCTTGCCGCTTTTTTTTCATTCATGTTCGTGCAAAAAGCCTGTTGAAACTGAAACGTCCCACTCGGATTTTGCCCAGCCTTCCGGCCAGATCGATCCCATGAGCGTTAATGCGGCCTGTTATGTATGCCATATCACCTTTGTAGGTGAAACGATCAGTAAGACTCATTTTAGCGAGGGTGTTACCTGCATAAAGTGTCATGGTATAAGTGCCGGACATGCCAATGATGAAGATATCGGAGCCACTAAGCCCGATATTACATATACCCGTGATCAGGTTGACCGGGCATGTATGGAATGTCACAAAAAGCACAAAATCTCTGATTCCAAACTTGCCGGGTTCGATCGATATCCTGTCTGTACCGATTGCCACGGTAAACACAGGATCGGCAGTGCCGTAGAATAAAGGAAAAGACTATGAATGGGTTCAATATTTCACGCCGCGATTTTTTACGAAACAGTTCCTTCGCTATTGCCGGAACCGTAGGGGGCATATTGGCATCCGGCGGATGCGGCACACCCCCCAGGAGCGGAAAACGCAAAGCTGTTTTATGGGTAGGTGGATTTGCACATGATTTTGACGCCTTTGCCGAGATCATGACTGAATTTCTGCCGAAATATCTCAACATAGATATCGAAGTTGTAACCGACGGCAGTTTCCTGGATAGCTCAAATTTTGATGTGATAATTATGAATCACTGCTTCGAATCTGCTGATGGCGTTTTAACCGATGCTCAAAAAACCACACTGCTTGAAAAAGTTCGAAATGGCGCCGGTGTAGTGGCTGTACATGCTTCGTATTATTCGTTTCCTGAATGGCAGGATATTCGAGAGCTATATGGCGCGGTATTTATTAAACATGATGATGTCGATATAATGCTGGATGTGAGAGTGACAGATAAAGATCATCCTGTTACAAGTACGCTACCCGATACATTCGAAACACACAGCGAACTTTATCAATCTACGCCGCTGACAAAAGATTGCCGACTTTTAGCCGTGGCAAAACAAAAAGGCACTGATATTGAGTATCCGTCGGTGTGGACTAAAAATTATGGAAGTGGCCGTGTCGCCGTTATTTTGCCGGCCCACTGGCCAGACTCATATAAGAAGAAGCCTTTTCAGAAGTTAATCGCCAATAGTGTGTCCTGGGTATTGCCTTAACACGTTCACCATGTTTGATCAGCACGCCTGTTGAGTTAAAATTGGGTCGAAAAACCGCGAAAGTTAACTCATTTGTTTAAGCCCAGAATGTGCTTTTTAGCAAATTGTTTTTGCTGTAAAACCAGGTGTTCTAAGGAGTTAGAAGTATATGAATAACCGTCATAATCTCCTTGCTATAGGTGGTAACCGTAGTTAGAATACGCTGAGCAGGGAAAATTTGTGTGTTTTTTTGAGGGTATGAGCAAGATCGGTCAAACCGGAGGATTTTTCAGGAAGTCATTTATGATGGAAAGATCGCGGAAATTACTGTTTATTGGGATTCTGGCAGTTGTTTGCCTGTTTTTTTGGCCTCAAGCCGGCGTGACGGACGGCGTGACGGACAGTGTGGCGGATGGCGCAACGGGCGGTGCGGTGGAGAGTGTGACGGAAAAGGTTAGGGCTGACAATAGTGCTACTATTATCAATATAGGTTCGCAAACCGGTGTTCGGCAGTTTGGGTTCTCTCGTGAGAATCTCCAAAATGTCAGAGGTCAGATCGATCGGGCGGTGGAGGAAGGTATTGCCACTGTCATATTTCGTTTTACCAGTCAGGGCGGTTCATTTGAGAGTTTCTCCGATCTGGCCCGCGATATCGCCCGGCTGGCGACCAAAAAGAAGATTCGCACGGCAGCGTTTGTACCCAAGGAAGCTACCGGTATGAGTATGCTGGCGGTTTTTGCATGCCGTGAGATCGTGGCGGACGAGTTCGCCCAACTGGGCCAGGTGACAGGTCCCACAAAAACCAAAAGCATGGAGGGTCAGGAGATCAGTTCATCGCTGGTCGATGAGCAGAGTGTGGTAAATATGATAACCAATTTTGCCCGCGCCGGCGGCCATGATCTACTGCTGGCAGAGGCAATGGTGCGCAAACAAACGATTTTGTATGAGATAGTTCGTGGTAGTGAAAAAAAGCTGGTGGACCAGGCCGGTTTTGAGCAACTCGTACAGCGCAGCGATCAGCCCTGGCAGATGGCTGGGGGTGGTCCGCTGGTTGGGGCAGATGAGGTGCTGCTGCTGAGCGGACGAAAGGCGCAGGAGATCGCTTTGGTGAAGTATCTGGCCGGGGACGAAGATGAATTGGCACGTGTGCTGGATGTAAATCTTGTGAAACTGACTCCAAAACCAGAGACAACCGAACAAATAAAGACTGAAAAGCAAACCATTGAGGGAGGAATTGAAGAAGAATCTGATCCGGCAATAGTAAAAGAGGATGCGTTTGCGGATAAGTCTGACAAAGCGGTTTTTATAGTTTGTTCGGAGATGGTGGACGAGGGGTTGTATGAATCGATCAAGCGGCGGACAGAGACAGCCCTGGCTGGGGGAGCGACCTATATTATTTACGAGATAGACACATTCGGCGGTCGGGTCGATAGCGCCATTGAGATATGGAACTACTTTATGCATGAAGTGGCCAAAAAGGCTCATACCGTGGCGTATGTGCGGACTAAAGCGATTTCCGCCGGTGCTCTGATCAGCGTGGCCTGTCAGGACATTATAATGAAGTCGAACACGCAGATCGGCGATTGCGCTCCGATCATGATGGGCGGCAAACTCGAAGGGGTGGAACGGGAAAAGATGGAAAGCCCGCTGCGCAGCTATTTCGAGGACGCGGCCAAGACCAACGGTTATCCGATCGCCCTGTGCAAGGCCATGGTGAGCATTGATATTGAAGTGTATCAGGTGAAGAACCTGCGAACAGGTAAAAATGAATATTTTGAGACTAATGATTTGCCCCGTGACGACTACAATTACGATCTGGAAGCTAAAAAATGCGTTGTCAGCAAGGATCAGTTGCTTACTCTTTCTGCGGACAAAGCTCTTGAATACGGCCTGGCCCGCGTGGTGGTGGAGGGACTGGATGAACGTGTTCGTGGGGAGGTATTGGCGTTTCTGGAAGATCGCGACAAGGTGAGTTTTTCGCGTCCGCCAGAGATCATGGAGACCAACTGGTCTGAAGAGCTGGTCCGCTGGCTGACCAGCCCGGCGGTAAGCGGCGTTTTACTTATGGTCGCTCTTTTGGGGATTTACGCTGAGCTTAACAGTCCCGGTCTGGGGCTGCCGGGCGCGGTGGCGGTGGCGGCATTGCTGATTCTGTTTGGCAGCAAATTCCTTATCGGGATGGCTAACTGGTGGGAGATCGCGGTGTTCGTGATCGGGATGGGATTGCTTCTGCTGGAATTGTTTGTGATACCTGGATTTGGAATTGCCGGTATTAGCGGTACTCTGATGATGATCTTCGCTTTGGCGGCGATGATGGTGACCAACAGGCCGGACGAGTTTCCGCTGCCCGTTTCGGAACCTGACTGGCGGGAATTTGAGCATAATTTGTATGGTCTGCTGGGAGGGTTCGCGGGCTTCCTTGTGGGCGCGTATTTTATCGCCCGCTATCTGCCGCATATTCCCGTGGCCAACAGACTGATCCTGTCAAGGCCGCAGGACTCGGTCGAGGTACGTTCCGGCAGGCAGGCAGCCCCCGCTCCGGAGCCACCGGTAGTAGTGGGAGACGAGGGTATCAGTCTGAGTCCGTTGCGCCCCTCGGGCCTCGGCCGATTCGGCAGGGAACGCCTTAATGTGGTATCACGAGGAGAAATGATAGAAAGTGAGAGAAAAATTAAGGTTGTCAATATTGTAGGAAACAGTATAGTAGTTAAGGAAGTGAATGAGTGAATGAGTAGATAGGCAAATGGGATAGGTATAAGTAAATGTTGACATACGCGGTTCTGTTATTGATCTTGGGTATTGTACTGGCCTTCATGGAAGTGCTGCTTCCCTCCGGAGGGATATTAGCCATTTTGTCCACAGGGGCCATCATAGGCGCTATTGTCATGGCCTTTGGAGAGAGCGCGGACACGGGTGTGGTTTTTTTGGCCATTACGGCCGTTTTAGTGCCGGTAACAATTGTTCTCGGTCTGAAAGTGTTTCCCAGGACGCCGGTTGGTCGCAGGATGATATTGAAGCCGGAAACAGAAACCGTCTCCGAACGCGGCAGCGCCGGGGTCAGTGATGGAGATTACAGCAAACTGATGGGGAAAACCGGTAAGACCGTCACGCCCCTGAGGCCGTCAGGGATAGCGGAAATTGAAGGAGAACGCTACAGTGTAGTGGCAGAAGGAGAGATGATTGGGCTGGGAGTTGATATTATTGTCGTTAACCTGGAAGGCAACAGTATAGTAGTTAATGAACAAGAAAAGACGTAACAGAAGTTGTGGGTAATTTTTGACCTTAATAAAACAGGAGTGCGTTACAATGGATATGATTATGTTAGCAGCAGGTATGAAACCACTGGCGTGGGTGGGCGTAATTATTCTTGGTATTATTTGTTTGACGATAGTTTTCGTTTTCGGCAGTTTCATAAAAATATATATTCAGGCGCTGTCCAGCGGCGCGAGGGTAACGTTTTTTGATCTGATCGGCATGTCGCTACGAAGAGTCCCGTCGCAACTGATAGTCAGCGCCCGTATTTCAGCGGTGCAGGCTGGGATTGAAGCTCTTTCGACCCGTGCGTTGGAAAGCGTTTTTTTGGTCCGCCGCGATCCCGGAGACATGATGACATGTGTTAGCGCCCTTATTATTGCACACAAAGCTAACCTGCCCCTGAACTTTGCCGAACTGCAGGCGCATCACTTTGCCGGCGGCCATGTAATAGATCTGGTCAAGGCTATGATCGTGTCTCACCGGGCCAAGATCGCTCTGACATTGGATGTGGCTCGTGCTATCGACCTGGCCGGCCGGGATATTCTCGATGCGGTACAGACTACCGTCAAGCCCAAGATCATCGATTGCCCAATCTCCGAGTCGTCTTCAACCGGTATGCTGGACGCGGTGGCCAAGGACGGTATCAGACTGTTGGTTAAGGCCCGCGTAACCGTTCGTTCCAATATCAACCAACTGGTGCGTGGAGCGACCGAAGATACCATCATCGCCCGCGTAGGTCAGGGTATCGTAAGTGCCATCGGCTCCTCGACAACATATAAAGACGTGCTGGAAAATCCCGACCGTATCTCCAAAAAAGTGCTTTCCAGCGGACTCGACGCCCAGACGGCATTTGAAATTGTCTCTATCGACATTGCCGATGTCAGCGTGGCCAGTGTTCGCGATGTTGCCAATGTTGGCGCTCTGCTGGAAACCGAACGGGCCGAGGCCGACAAGCAGATGCGTCAGGCTGAGGCGGAAGGCCGCCGTGCCATGGCGGTAGCCCGTGAACAGGAAATGAAAGCCCTGGTACAGGAAAACCAGGCCAAGGTCGTGCTTGCCGAGGCGGAAGTGCCCAAGGCAATGGCCGACGCGTTCCGCAGCGGCAACCTGGGTATTATGGATTATTATCGCATGAAAAACATCAGGGCCGATACCGGTATGAGAGAATCGATCGGTCGAAGTGATGAAGATAATCCAATCAAGAAGTAAGATTAGTTGACAGTTCGGAGCAATGATGTAATGTTGTCAAAGATTTTGACATTATTAGCAATGGCCCAGCCGCAACAGGAGGACGAATCAGGTCGTTTGCGCCAACTGATAGTACCGATCATCGTGTTTGGCCTGTATGTATTGAGCGGTCTGTTCAAAGGCAAGGGGCCCGGGAAGAAACCGCAAGAGCCCCAAATTCCTCGGCAGCAGGAACAGCCTTCCAAACGAACTAAGCCGCTACCAAGCTATGCGCGCAAAACACAATCGGCTCAGACTCGCCAACAGGAGCCTCGTCCGAGTCAGACTCGTCAAGAATCGCCGCGTCGTGTGGAGTCTCCGGGCCGTTTCCCAACGAGTGTTCCTGGGCCCGGGCGGCCTCAAAGGACATCTGTCCCACCTCCGGCGGCGCCCCGGCCCAAGCCCCAGTTCAAAGTGCAACAGGTTCCTGCCGGAAAACCAGTTCAAAGACCTGCCTCCGCTGCCGCGGCGGCAGCGATCCAAACTGCTACGTCTGCGCCGGAAGCCGCCATGGCAAAGCGAACTTCCACTAAGACCTTGGCCGGGAAACAAATGCTATCGACAAGAGAAGGTGCCATGTTGGATCGCAAAAGGGCAGCGGCAAGTCAAGGATCGTACGCCCAATTGACATCGACCGAACGTTTACAAACGATCTTGCAGCAAAAGGACGGTCTGGTTCAAGCTATTGTTTTGGCTGAGATACTGGGCAAACCGGTAGGGTTGCGCCCGAAAGGTAGTTTTGAATTGCCGCTGTAAGGAACGGAAACGTAAGGTCTGAAAATCGGGGGGCCACCCCAGCGGCACTTGTGGTGGTTATGAAGATAAGCTATGATCTGCGTTTTGCTCATCTGCCCGGTGGAAGTTGGCCGTATGTCTCCCAGTTGATCTGGATACTGGTTCGGGATCATCCTGAAACACAATGGCGGATATACCATAATCCATGGAGCGTACCTCAGCAGGAAATTATACAGCACTTACAACAAGAACATCCCAGCCAAGCAGGTACCGCCCAGATAGATTACCGACCGGTGCATTGCGGTTGTTTGTCCATTCGCCATCATATAGAGTTTTTGGGAGTTCGCGACGACGCGTGCGTATATCATTATCCGCATTTCGATTCGCCTTTGGGTATGCGGCGGATACCGTTAGTGGTAACCATTCATGATCTGTATCCACTGGTTTTGCCGGGATACTGTTCACCGGCTAAACGCGCTTACTTTAAGTTTGTCACCCGTCAAAATGCCCGCCGTGCCCGGCGGATTATCACCATATCGCAAAATACCAAAAAAGATATTGTTGAGCACCTGAAAATTCCGCCGGAAAAAATTGTGGTTATCAGTCAGGGGCATTCCCGGGAATTCTGCCCTGTCCGGGACGATCAACTTTTGAAACGTACCGGCGAAAAGTATCATCTGCCGAAAAAATTTATGCTCTATACCGGTAATCATAAGCCTCATAAGAACCTGGGGCGTCTTTTGCAGGCCCTGGCCGAATTGCCCGATAGTCTGCGAAAAAACTTTCCCCTGATCCTGACCGGTCCGATTACCGCCGATACCCAAAAGCTGCTTGCTCAGGCAAACAAACTGAAAATCGAAAATCAGGTGAGATTCCTGTGTTCGGTAGGCAACGAAGATTTGCCTCATCTATATAACCTGGCTACGTTGGTAGTTCACCCCAGTTTGTACGAAGGGTTCGGCCTGGCTCCCCTGGAAGCAATGGCCTGCGGCACCCCGGCGGTGTGTTCGAATGCCTCGGCCATTCCGGAAGTCGCCGGTCAGGTGTGCCGATTGTTCGACCCCTACAGTGTAGAAGATATCGCCGCCACAATAACCGCCGCCCTGGAGAACGATATTGACAATCCCGAAAAACGACAGGAGTGTCTGACCCATGCCGCAAATTTTACCTGGGAAAAATGTGCGAATCAGACATACAAGGTTTATCAAGCCATAGCCCGAGATCGCTGATTTATTACCATACTGCTCCTGGTTAAGTATGTGCGTTTTGGCCGTTTTTTTTTGCCGGTACGGCATATAGCAATCGTTTCTCGGTCTTTCGGGCCATTTGAATAGCATATATCACATCGCCAGGCTCGGCGCTGCGGACACAAGGGAATCTGCCGGAACAAATTTCGTTTTTGTTGCATGGACAACAATCGAGAGATGTCTGCATGGCCACCACACGCTGGTCCTGGCGAACTCTGAAATCCGGATCTACCCCGCCAAAGATAGCCACGGCAGGCGTACCCAACGCCGCCGCCAAGTGCAATACACCGGAATCCATGGTCACCACCGTATCGGCAACTGTCAAAACACCCAACAACTCGTGCAACTCTAACTGTCCGCGCAGGTCCTGGTCGCATGGTATTTCCGGCTGAGGATCGATACCAATCAACACCAGTTTTTCGTCCTGGAGATATTCCCTGAGCATGGCAGCTTTTTCCGTGGGCCAGGTTCGGGAAGGATGGCCTCCTTCCGGCGCAAAAACGATACTCCCGGCCAAGCTGTCGAACGGTTCCGTCCATGCCTCCGGGACAACCAGATGAGGGGACCGAAAAGGCGGATTCAGCCCCAGCAGTCGGCCCAATTCATCGGTTCGGTGTTCGGTCGGTTGAAGGGAACTGGTCAGTTCATCCAAATCAACGGCATCATCTTCAGTCCGATCTGTCCAGTAAATCTCGGGCATCAGCATTGAAAATGTATGAAGCCATTCCGGGCGAATAACCATTCTAATTGTATAGCCCTGATCTCTGAGCCTGGCCAGCACCGGCAGCAGACAAACAACATTGCCCAAACCATGGCAACGCTTGATAGTCAGAGATTGCCTCCTGCTAACAGAAGTTTCAACTGTCGCGGCAGCGATTTGCACTGGACTCATACAACACTCCAACAAACCAACCATCAAGCCTTGTCGCTCTATGGTGATAACTCGGCAAAATCTCCGCATGAGTCAAAAGAGGTGATTAACTTCCCCGGTTCGCTCGCCAGTGGCGCGGTTTTACAAAGCTCAGACATACTTGCCTGCCAACACTGGTAAGCCGCGTGTGAGTATGCCGTACCGCCCCAGCGGACCAGGAACATAGCCTTCGCCAAAAGATATGACTAACCTCTCCGGCCCGGTCAGCGACCGATAATATCTTCCGGGTAGGGAATTCTCAGTTTCCACCCCGGCTGAAGTTTGTCAGGATCGGTGATAATGTTCCGATTGGCGTTGAGAATCACCTTGGCGTGCTGACCGTGGCCGTAATACTGTTCGGATATTTTGTAGAGGTTTTCACCCTTGGCTACTATGTGGTATCGGGGTTGCGGCTTGGCCAGCTCAGGTTCGGACTGCGGCTTTGGTCGCTCTACGGTCGGTGGTTTTGGCGGCTCCACCTGCGGCGCTTCGATAACAGGCAGTTTGTCAAGGGCTGGAGATACACTTTTCTGCCCGACGGGCAAAGCAGGTTCCGGTTCCACAACCGACGGTCGTTCACCTGGCGACAGGTTGGTGTCAGGAGAACGAGAATCGGATTGATCATTGCCGGAGACAAAGAAATATATCGCTACCGCTACTATCACAATACCCAGCACAACACCTATTTTTATGTCGTTTTTCATAAACGGATCCTCCCTCAACCTTGCGGTCATTTACTATTATTAGACGATTTATCTGTAACGTCTGCTCCCGCTTTCGTGCCGTACATGTACAGCAACGGGGCGGCAATTCCGACCGAGGAGTAAGTACCTATCACTATACCGATAATCAACACATAATTAAAGCCTCGCAGACCTGCTCCGCCCCAGATGTACATGATCACCAGCACAAACAGAGTAGTCGTCCCGGTCAGTAAGGTTCGGGAGAGGGTCTGATTGATACTACTGTTGATGATATTTGACGAGAGCGTAGCTAACTTGCCACGATTCTCACGAATACGGTCGAATATTACAATGGTGTCGTTCAGTGAATAACCGATTACAGTCAGGAACGCGGCGATCATCGGCAGATCGATCTTGAAGTCACTGATCAACAGCAGATTACCCACCGAAGTTTTGGCCAGCCACGCCGAGGCCGCCACCAATCCCATCGTGATACTAACGTCGTGTATCAACGCCACGACCGCCGCCATGCCGAACCGCGCGTCACCAAAACGCATCCAGATATAGACGATAATTGCCAGCATTGAAACAACAATCGCGATCAAGGTGTCGTTCATACTCTTATGGCCCACCGAAGGATCGATCTGCGTCACCTGCGGCAGAGAAGTCTGCCACTGTAACAGTTGTGTAAACCGCTCGGTTTCGTTGGCTTCGAATTTGGTCCACGGCTCGTCCCTGCTGCCTTCATAGACAACGTCCTTTGAGATCACCGCCAGTTCGATCCCCTGCAACATGTCGTCCGGTCCCTCGCTGTTGTTGTCGGGAGCGAACAAATGGGCTTCCTCATGGCCGAACTGTTCGAATTCACTCTTGAAGCGACTTTGTGTCAGGCGTCTTTGGAGTCGGTCCAGCGTTTCGGTTCGGTCGCTGCCGAAATTATATTTCAGGTACAACCCGCCCGTAAATTCACTCAGGTATGGTTTTTGACTGATCAACTCATCCGTAATCGGCTCGCCAGCCACGTAAGTCGGCGCCAGGTCGGCAAGCACATCGAGTTTATCACCCAAGGCACTAAATATTGCATCACTGACAATTCTATTGGTTTTCTTTGTCTCCGTATAGTTATATTTGGATATCGGCAAAGCCTGCTCCAAAACGCTGTTGATCTTATCGAGGGCGGTCTGTTTGGTTTCTATGAGAAAGGTGCCTGCGGAGGCTTGTTCCTGTACGGTTGCAGATTCCATGCGCCGGTCTCCGAGATTCGCCGCAGCCAGGCGAAGTGCGTCCTGGATTTCCACTGCGGTCATTTTATTTTTCTCGTCCAACTTAAGGGTTACTTCAACCCGGTTGGTTTCGGTGGTGACGATCTCGAACCTATGCTGTTCGGCAGGGCCGATACGCTGAACCCCCGCCGCCATTAACAGAGGATTGTCCGTTTCGTTACGGACCGCCTGCTCTATTTTTTCGCGCAGGACCAAAGCCTGGTCCTCGGCGGTGAGTTGTTTGTCCTGGTCCGTCAGCCACTCGTTGACGCCTTTTTCAGTAAGTATTACGTGAATACTGGTACCGCCGGTGAATTCGATTGCGTACTTGGGATTGGTTTCGTCGCGGGCCAGAAAGACCACCCAACTGCCCAGTACCAGCAGAGCGGAGATGGTCCAGAATATGGTCCGTTTGCCCAGCCAATCGATTTTGGGGTTTTCGATAATATGCAGCATGGACAAATTGTTCTTGATAATTCCGCGGCTGGTCAGAAAATCGAATACCATACGAGTCACAAACACGGCGGTGAATAAGTTGCTGACAAGACCGATCATCAATGTCAGGGCAAAGCCCTTGACCTCTTCGGAGGCAAAAATCCACAAAATCAAAGCGACAAGAACAGTCGTGGCGTTGGAGTCAAAAATGGTGCGGAACGCGCGATCGAAACCGTTTTTGATCGCTATTCGCAGAGAAGAGCCGCGGGCCTGTTCTTCACGAATGCGCTCGAAAATCAGCACGTTGGCATCGACCGCCATGCCGATAGTCAGGATCAGCCCGGCGATACCCGGCATAGTAAACGTAGCCCGGCTGAAAGCCATAACACCGATAACTATCAGCAGGTTCAAAACCAGAGCCAAAGCCGAAAGAGAACCCGCGATATGATAGTAGAGTATCATAAAAACAACCACCACTATCAGACTGTATTTGCCGGCGATGAGACTAGACCGAAGGTTGTCACGACCCATTGTCGGACCGATCGTGTTGACGCTGATTGGCTCGTCACCCAGTCTCGCCGGCAGTGAACCGGCGTTCAGCTTATCGACCAGGTCTTGCGCCTCTAACTGATTGAATTGGCCGGTGATCTGTCCCGACTCGCGAATCGCAGAATTAATGTTAGGAGCTGAAATGGCCTCGTCATCCAGAAGGATGCATAAAGGCCGATCAATATTATTTTTGGTCAGTTTCCAGAAGAGATTCGCCCCGATCTCATTAAAATTAAAGTTTACCGCCCAGCCGCCGAGGCTGTCGGTACCAATCCGGGCCTTTTCCAGCCGCCAGACATCGCCGGCGGTCACATGCAGCAAAGCCTCATCCGGCTGGTTCGATGTCAGAACATACCGCTCCTCTGCGAAAACCCCGGTAATGGTGCCGCTGGTTTTGAACTCATCGGGGTTTTTGATTTTTTCCCAAACATAATTTTCGTCACTGGCTTTTTTGGGACCATATTGTTCCAGCCGATCCATAAAGTTCTTGATTTCGCCCTCTGATAACTTACGGTCGGTCTCGGTCACCTGCGGCAGAATGCGAAATTCCAACACACCCGAGCCTTGCAACTGACGTTTGAGATCTTCGGGATCATCGAGCCGGCCGGCTATTTTAGCGTAAGCATCGTAGGCCGCGACCAACTCGTCGATCAACACCTCCGCTTCGGGATGACCGCTTTTAAACTGTTCTATTTCTTCCGTACGTTTTTTTGTTTTATCGAGAAATTTTTCCAGCCGGGTCAGGTCAATATTGGCGTTCTCCAGGTCCATCAGTGCCTGTTTCTTCTTGTCCTCGAGACCTTCCTCTTTCTGGCTAATGGCCTTACGTGCCTGGCCCAGTTCCTGACGCGTTTTGATGTATTCCAGGACCAGGGTTTTGTTGTTGTCGTCTCCTTTTGTCAGGCGATCTGTTTGTATGGTCCGGTTCGGATCGTCCAACTGATTCCATTGCTGATATAGGGCATCGACACCGGCCAGGTTGATTTTAGCTTCGTCGAGTTTGTCGCTCAGTTTTTTTTCAGCTTCCAGTGCCGCTTCGCGCCGGGCCTTGCCTTCCGTCAGGGCATCCTGGGCCTCGCCCAGTTTCTTCAGCAACTCCAGACGACTGTTGCCCTCAGAACCGCCGGCGAGTTTGTCAAACTCCCTCTGGCGCTTATCCTGATAATCAGCCTGACTCATACCAGCCGGCTTGACCAGCGCCTGACGTACCAAACGCATATTCAGGTTCTGATTCTCCACGGCATCACATTTTGTCTGATACGCTTTGCGGAGATCTATGGTTGCCTGCTCAGCCAGCGGCATCTGGATTTCGATACAGTCATTACCGTTCGGACGCCAAACAAGATTGCGTTTGTTACCCGGATCGATACGCTGCTGTAAAATGCGAATCATCGTCTGAGCGATCTCACGTTTTTCCCAATCGTTCAGATCGGTAGTGTCAATCCGGTAAAGCAGACTCGTACCACCGGCCAGATCGATTCCCAGCTTGAGCTTCTTCCCGGGAGGATAAACGCTCAAAATGCACATTACTATCAATAAACCCACAAAACTGAATTTCCAAAATAGATTCTTGTTCATAAAATCGCCTTTTACTTCTGATTTTTACCAATTGTTGCCATTAATTTTTGCCTGTTCAAAAACTGTTGGTTCGCAGAGACACCCTGGGGTAGTTGCCCCAGAACCGCACCTGCCGATCTCCTGGTTTATTATCTCCTTTGATCTCCCTGCTCTTCGCTAAAAACGGTGCTGACAGCACTTCGCACCAGATGTATCTTGGTATTGGTCGATTCATCGATCTTGAGCACCACCTCGTCGTCGCGAACATCGACAATGGTCCCGATAATACCGCCGATGGTCCGTACCCGGTCATTCTTTTTCAGATTACCCAGCATGTCTTTATGTTGCTGCTGTTTCTTTTTCTGGGGACGCATCATCACAAAATAGATCACCGCAAACATCAGCAGCATTACCCAGACGAAACTGGAATCAAACAGACCTCCCCTGGGCGGCTGTTTGGCCGTGCCGTTATCATTTGTCGAGTCCTGTTTGGTTATGCTTTCATTGTGGTTTGTCGCGGCGCCTTCCGTAGCCGATTCTGCGCCCGGCGCCGGTTCACCCTGTGCTAATAGTAAAAAATCTTCCATTGATATTCCTTCCGTAAAAATCAAACATCGTTGTTATTTTTTCTGTCTATGTCATAATCGGCCCACTGTCGGGCCCAGTCTTCGTAGCGATTTTCACTAACGGCCGCTCGGGCCTGGGCCATCAGCCACTGGAAAAACGCGATATTGTGCAGCGAAACCAAAACAGGCCCGGCTATCTCCGGCTGTTTGTCATCCACCATGAACAAATGCCGCAGATAACCGCGGGAAAAGTTCCGGCAGGTATAACAATCACACTCTTCATCCAGCGGGGCGGTTTGTAATTTATATTGCTCGTTTCTCAGCTTGAGCGTTCCACTGCGGGTAAACGCGCTGGAATGCCGGGCATTTCGCGTCGGCATAACGCAGTCGAACATATCTATACCAGCTCCAATAGCCGCCACCAGATCGCGAGGAGTACCTACGCCCATAAGGTAACGCGGCCCCTCTTGCGGCAACAGCGGGGCGGTAAACGCCACTGTCTCGATCATCTGTTCGTGGCTTTCACCTACGCTCAGGCCGCCAATGGCATAGCCGGGAAAATCCAACTCTATTAACTTTTCACAACAGTAACTTCTCAACTGTTTATCGGTGCCGCCCTGGACGATACCAAACATCCACTGGTCGTCTCGCTCGTGTGCCGCCTTCGACTGACCAGCCCATCGAATCGTTCGGTCCACCACATCCTGCATTCGTTCCCGTGAGCACGGCAATTCCACACATTCATCGAACGCCATGACTATATCAGCGCCCAGTTGGTTCTGTACTCGCGTAGCAACTCCGGGGCCAAGTCTTACTCGCGCACCGTCAATATGCGAGGCAAATTCCACTTCGTCGCGGCCGATACGCCTGAGCGACTTCAGTGAAAACACCTGAAAGCCGCCGCTGTCGGTCAGTATCGGACCGTCCCAGCCCATAAACCGATGCAGTCCTCCCAGGTCTCGGACCACCTGTGCTCCAGGCCGCAGAAGCAGGTGGTACGTATTGGCCAATATCATCTGCACGCCGGCTTCACGCAACTGCCGCGGTAAAATACCTTTAACCGTTCCTCGCGTACCTACCGGCATAAAAACCGGCGTCTCGACCAGGCCGTGCGGGGTCTGTAATCGGCCGCAACGGGCCATGTTCTTATTGTTTTGTGCTGTCACGGTAAAGGCGAACATAAAAAACCTAAAACCTCACCGTGACTATCAGCGATGTTGGATTCATCAATGCGCTCGCAACAACACCAGAATTCGCCTCGGTAACGGGCTTGCTGACAACTCGGTTCCAACTGACTTGCCGTCCGCAAAAACACCCGCATCGATAGACACCGGCTGCAACGGCCTGTCTCCCGATCTCATTGCCCCAACACCCGGCGATTGCCACGTTCCGCCGGGCCACCCGCCAATACATCGACCCGGTCGGAATGACGATTTTTTCATGATGTTCTTGAAACGCATTATCAATCTTCGAGTCGGCGTAGTGACTGGCCATATTTTCTCAGGGCCTGTTTTATTTCATTCAGACTGGTCATGCCGAAATTTTTACAGCCTAAAAGCTCCGCCTCCGTACATCTGGTAAGATCGCCGATATTCTCAATGTTCAGGTGCTCCAGGCACTTGCGGGATCGAACTGACATTTGCAATTGGTTTACCGATATACTCAAAACTTCATTTTGCTCCTCCGCTGGCTGAAGCTGGTCAGAATCGTCACTTGTGGTGGTTTTATGTTCTTCCAGCATCTGGCCCAGACGCAGCCCCTTGGAGGTCAGGATAGTTTTTATCTCCTGCAGACTGGTTTCACCGAAGTTTTTGTACGCCAGTAATTCTGTTTCGGTCACCCGCAGCAGATCGCCAAGAGTTTTGATGTTCATTTTCTTGAGGCAATTGCGGCTTCGAACCGACAACTCAAAATCGGATATCGGTATCTCCAGAACTTTATTACGGCGGTCAACACGGCGCTCCTGATCCTCATCATAATACATGGTCACACTGGATTCGATGTCTTTTAAGTACATCCTGGCCCGTTTATGATTCGGAAACGCTCTGAGCACTTTTTTGACACAACTGAGAGCCGAATAATAATCTTCCCTGTCTTCGTGGAGTACCGCCAGATTCAGTAACGCACTTACCGGTGCGAGGTTCCTGTTAATGCACTGTTGATAATACTCAATGGCTTTTCCCTCGTCGCTGTAAAGGTCGTGCATATACGCCAGACGAAACAACGCCTCCAGATGATCACCATCCAGAGCGACCGCACGTTCATACTCATCGATGGCTTCCCCATAAAGGCCTTGTGCCTCGTTCAGTCGGCCAAGTTGAAAATGGTATTCTGAGCGGATATCTCCGATCCGGGAAATGCGCTTGAGCCTTTTTTGGGCTTCTTCCAGATTCCCCATCAGACGAATACAACCCACTATTGACACCGCCACATCAAAGCTGTCGTGCCCCTTGCTCTCGGCTTGTTCAAATTCACTTACAGCCTGGTCATATTGGCCCAATTCACGCAGGCAGCACGCCTTGAGATAAGATTGCTGTTTACCAGAACCTGCCTTGTCAAGCCAATCGATCGCCTCGGCATATTTGCCCAAAACAGAAAGTCCCTGAGCCACTTTCAAAGACATTACACTATCCTCGGCCAGCGAGGTACCATCCTTCTTAACTCTTTTGTGCAGCAGATCGGCAAACTCTATCCGTTTGCTCTCGCTCTGGTGTACCTCATGGCACAATTTTAAAAACTGATCTCCGCTCAACGGCTCTGTATCCGACAAAAGCATTGAAATTTCCCATTTTGAAACTTCCATTTCTTGTCGTCTCCTTTAGACAATACGTCTCTGTACAATAATGCGCCGGACAATAGAACGCTAAATTACCTGCGCGCATCTTAATATATAAGTCGCTCATTATAAACAAGACGCAAAAACTTGCAATAGAAAAAACCGCTTTACCGCCATCGATGTATGGCTAAATCCTCCTTCTCAACGTAAGCCTTTGTGTATAATGGAGTTATAAATTATAACACGGCGGTTTTAATTTGGGGATACAAAAAAGCGTAACTCTTTGAAAAATAAAGGCTTACAGAATGCCGAGGGTTCGGGGTTTTTGTCTTGCTTGTCGCCTGAAAATGATATAATAACAAGTGCATGATAAATAAAAAATATGGCTGTGAAGCCGTTTTGCAATTTCCTGGTCGGTATCGTGTCAAGACAATTAAAAATGCTGCAACTGCTTATAAAATAAGATGTTGTGGGAGGCAGAAATGGCAAAACAAGAATATTATTGTTTCGTGTCAACTACTTGGTTTTGTCAGTCGTCACAACCATAGAAGGAGTAAATTGGCTAGATGGCCCGTAGTGACGAAGCTTTAATTGATGCCCATCGCCAGGGCGATGCGACAGCTTTCGGCGAACTTGTGTGCCGATATGCCGATTCTCTGCTTGGCTATCTGATACGAATGAGCCGTGATCGACAACAGGCGGAGGACTTTTTTCAGGAGACCTTCAGAAAGGTCCATCAAAAGGCAGAGACCTTTGAGGGCCGAGGGCGATTTAAATCGTGGCTTTTTTCAATCGCGGCTAACGTCGCTATTGACGGCATGCGAAAACAAAGCAGACAACCCAAAATGATCTCACTGAACCAAAATAACGATTGCCCCGACTGTGGGATTTTAGAATCAGGCACAGCACTTGAAGCTGAAAAATCCACAAACCCTTTTCAAACCGCTGTTTTGACCGAACAAAAAACCCGGGTCCAACAAGCTCTCACGCAACTTCCCTACAGGCAGCGGACGGCGCTTATCCTAAGCTACTACCAGGGACTTACCTACAAAGAGGTGGCCCAGGCGATGGGATGTTCGCTCGGTACCGTAAAGACCCATATATTTCGCGCCCTAAAGACGTTGGCTGATCTGCTCCCGGATTTTCAGGGAGGAACGATAAAATGAAAAAACACCTTACCAAAGACCAACTTATCAAGTATCAGTTTAAGCTCGCCTCCACGAGGCAAAGCAAAAAAACGGCCGATCATTTAGCAAAATGCGCCCCATGCCGTGAACGACTCGAACAAATAAAACAAAAGTTTACCGCCCTGGATTTATTGCAGGACCAGCCCTGTGCTACCGAAGAGCTTATTTCGCGTACTATCACCCAGGCCGCTCAGAAGCCGCCTGTAAAAATATCGTATTTTCGCAGGCCACCCTGGATAGCCGCAGCAGCAGCCGTGATATTTTTAGCAGGCGGACTGCTGTTTGTCCCATCGCTCAGGAGATCACATACCTCAAAATCAATTGAAACCGCCGAAACTCCCGCTACTACTGAAAAAATATTTGCCAAAGCCGAAAAAACGCCCGACAGGTTATTTGTTGTAGAAGAGCGATCAACAAAAGAGGATTTACCGGTTACCGATATAAAAAGAAACGTTGAGGGTGCATCAGCAAAGCCTGACATGGCCTCGCACAGTGCGAGCGATAAAACAGCGGAATTGGTCACCACAATACCTGGAAAACCACCGTTTGCCCCGGCCAGTAACATCGAGCTGGTAACGCTGCCCCGGCGGGAAAACGTACAGATTACAATTTACAACTCGGCCGATCTGACGCTGGTGCGGGAGCGGCGGAACCTGACGATGAAAAAAGGCTGGAACTGGCTGCAATTTATGTGGGCCAATACGCTGATTGACCCGACCTCGCTGAGTTTGGAGCCGCAAAAACACACTGATAAAATTCATGTCGAACAACTAACCTTTCCACCCAGGTTACAACAACTGGGCCGATGGCTGATCAAATCGCAGGTTAGCGGGCAGGTGCCGTTCGAGATAACATATTTCACTTCCGGCATCAATTGGCGGGCGTTCTATATGGGAACCCTGGCCGAAGATGAAAAGACTGTAAGACTGCAGGGCTACGTGCGGGTGAGCAACAACAGCGGCGAGGATTACGAAAACGCCCAGACCCGCCTGATTGTCGGTAAAATGCATCTGCTCGACGAGATCGCCCAATTGGCCCGACGAGAGTTTCCTTATGGCCGAAAGGGAATGGGCCTCATGGACAACTATTACTTAGGCGACCAACCCTGGTCAGAGCTGGAGGTAGATAAATCTCACCCACTACCAATGTTTAAGGGGGCGCCTAGTGCAAAACTCAAGGAGATCAAGAAGGAAGGGCTGAGCGAGTATTTTCTTTATACGATTGAGGGCACTGAGACGATACCCAATGGTTGGGGCAAACGGCTGCCGTCATTTGAGGTGGCTGATATCCCTGTTGAAAGCCTGTATAAATACGATGAAGATCGCTGGGGCGGGGAGACGATAAGGTTTGTATCGTTCACCAACGACGAGGAACACAAACTGGGGGCAACGCCTATCCCCGACGGTAATGTGAAGATATATCGGCAGATCAATGACCAGGGGAACCTTTCCTACGTGGGTGGGTCTAATATAAAGTATATTCCGGTGGATGAAGATGTGGAACTGCAACTGCCCGCTGCGCAAGAGGTAAAGATCGAGCCGAAACTAATTGACCTGCAGACAGAAAATTATGTTTTTGACAGTAGAGGCGATATCAACGGCTGGGATGAGCTGCGCCACTGGCAGGTAACCGTCAACAATACTCGCACCCTGCCGGTGAAAGTCGAGGTCACCCGCGGATTCGACACCGCGTATTGGACCCTGGAGATTACCGGTGGGGAAGTTGTTTACCAAAAGCATGATGCCACCCGTGCCCGGTTTACTCTGGAAGTTGGCCGACGAACTAAGCAGATATTTACTTATAAAGTAAGAACATACCATGGAAAACGGGAAGAAGCGTTTAGGGAGCCTCTAAAAATTGCTTTTGTCACGAGAACGAGCGAAATTTTCGTCAGCGAGGCAGAGGTCAAAAATCGCCGCAGGCGTAGTTTCAACTACGTTGAGGACGATTTTTGGCCGATAACGATGCTGACGGAAATTGCAGCCGTTCGTAGTAAAAATGAATTTTTAGAGGTTCCCTTTAGTCAATAAACAGTAAAACTTTTTGATTTGAAAGGAAGTGGCATAGCCACTTTTTCTGCTACAGATGATTGGCAAAGGGCCGCTCCCGTTGGTCGCTCGCTGGAATGGCAAAATAACGAAATTAAAGGAATTCTAACACAGGAGTCAAGTTATGAACAAAAAAACAAAATCTAAATGGGCCATGCTTTTTTTGGCAGCGGTATTGTGTTTCGCTACCGCTGCTCAGGGACGGATCAAAATGGTCGCACTGCCCGAGCGGGCGGCAACGATTGTCCGCCTGGATAACCCGCAGGCCACGCTGATCGAAGAACAGCGAGTCCTGACGCTCCAGCAAGGCGTCAATACGGTGGACTTTTCATGGAAAGGCGTTAGTATTGATGTCGATTCGATTCGGCTGCGGGTAATTGACCATCCAGATAAGGTGACGCTGCTAAACGTAAGCTATCCGCCGGATGAAGCGGCTCTGGTTTGGGAGATCAACAGCGCCGACGCCTGGGAGGAAACCGTTCGCATCAGTTATCTGCTGAGCAATATCGACCGGTTGATCACCTACAAGGCCATCGCCGACAAGCCTGAAACCCAGGTGGACCTGAAAAGCTTCCTGGTGCTGCGGAACTTTTCCGGTGAAGATTTCGACCAGGCTCACATATTGCTGGACTACGGAGAGGCTTTTGAACGGGACATCCGCCACGAAGAAACCAAGCAACTGCTGTTTTTCAACGAGCCAAAGGTCCCTATCACAAAGGTTTGGACCTTCGACGCCCGGACCCTGCCGTGGGACCCGGAAAATGTGCCCGACAAAAACGTCGGTATCCCGGTAAGCTATCGAATTGTAAACAACTCCCAAAGTAGTCTGGGTAAATTCGCCCTGTGGTCCGGCAAGGCCAGACTGTTTCAGGACGATGGCAGCGAAAGCACTATCTTTCTCGGTGAAGATCATACGGCCCTGGTGCCGGTCGGCGAAGAGATGGAATTGTACATCGGCGACAGTCGCGATATCGTCGTGACCCAGCGGAAAATGAAAGAGAACAGAATCAACATCCGCTACAACAATAAAAGAGATCGCATTGTCCTTTACGACATAGACGAAGTGATCACTGCCAAGATCGAAAACTTCAAGGACTCCCCTGCCGTGCTGACGGTGATTGAGAGTATCCCGGACGAATGGAAAATGATCGACTGTAATATGGACTATGAACGCAAAGACGCCAATACGTTGAAATTCGAGATCAAACTGCCCGCGCGGACCGACGACGGTCCGGCCACCGAAAACCTGGAAATGCACTACCATCGCCTCAATCTTCGACCACAGTAAAAACAGGTAGTTGTGTGGCACGTTTTCAATACGGGCAGCCTTCTATGTTCGCCCCAAAAACTCGAAATTCAATAAACGAAAGGATACGTAAAATGAAACGTTTGATATTTACATTTATAGCAGTTGTCGCTCTGGGCGTAAGCGCTTGGGCGAAAGTGGATTTGGTGACGCTGCCGACGCGGGATACGGTTCAGCTTACGATCTATAACTCGGCCGATCTGACCCTGGCGCGGGAAAGCCGGGCACTGACGCTCAAGAAAGGCCTCAATAAGCTCCAGTTCTCGTGGGCCAATACGCTGATCGACCCGACCAGCCTGGAGATGCTGGCGAAAGAACAAGCCGACAAAATCGACATCTTCGATTTGACTTTTCCGCCACGGGTCAGAGACCTGGGACTGTGGAACATCCAAAGCGGCCTGAGCGGCAAGGTCCCGGTCGAAATCTCCTACCTTACCAGCGGGCTGTCGTGGCGGGCGTTTTATATGGGTACACTCACCCCTGATGAAAAGACCATGCGCCTGCAGGGTTACGTACGGGTGACCAACAACTCCGGCGAGGACTACGAAAACGCCCAAACCCGCCTGATCGTCGGCAAAGTGCATATACTGGATGAAATCGCCCAGCTTGCCCGTCAACAATACCCCTACGGCCGCCCCGGTATGATTATCGATGACTTAAGCAGAGAACGCGGCGGTGTCGCAGGAGAAGAATTAGCGAGGTCTTCTTCGCTAGCTGCAGGCTTCCTTGCAGATTTGCCTTCCAAGCCAAAGGAGATCAAGAAGGAAGGGTTGAGCGAGTATTTTCTCTATACGATCGAGGGCACCGAAACCATTTCCAACGGCTGGTCGAAACGGCTGCCCAGTTTCGAAGTCGATGAGGTGCCGGTGGTGAACCTTTATAAATATGAACAGGCCCGCTACGGCAATTCCGTGGTACGTTTTCTGAGCTTCAAAAACGACGAGAAACACAAACTCGGCCAGACCCCCATCCCCGGCGGGGCGCTCAAGGTGTATCGTTCGGTCAATCCGGCCGGCGACCTGTCTTACGAAGGCCAATCGAGCTTCAAATACATCCCAGTCGATGAAGACGTGGAGCTGAATCTGGGCGAGGTTGGTAACGTGGTGGTAGAACCGAAACTGATGGATTATCGCACTGATAACTACCAGTTCGACCGCAAAGGTGATGTTTCCGGCTGGGACGAGATTCGCACGTTCGCCGTCAAGGTCAAGAACACCCGCGAAGTTCCAGTCGAGGTCGAGATAAAACGCGGCTTTGAGACCAGCTATTGGGACCTGACCAAGAGCGGCGAATTTGGCAAATATGAAAAAGTGGACAAGGACACCGTAAAGTTTACGCTACAATTGGAGCCGCTGTCGCAAGTGGAATTTGAGTATGTCCTGACCACCTACCACGGCACAAGGCAGGATGAGGTAAACCGATAGTTGAATGTATCCAGTCGATGCGCCCAGGTACTTACCGGGCATGTCGCCGTCACAAAAGCAAACGAAAGGATACGTAAAATGAAACGTTTGATATTTACATTTATAGCAGTTGTCGCTCTGGGCGTAAGCGCTTGGGCGAAAGTGGATTTGGTGACGCTGCCGACGCGGGATACGGTTCAGCTTACGATCTATAACTCGGCCGATCTGACCCTGGCGCGGGAAAGCCGGGCACTGACGCTCAAGAAAGGCCTCAATAAGCTCCAGTTCTCGTGGGCCAATACGCTGATCGACCCGACCAGCCTGGAGATGCTGGCGAAAGAACAAGCCGACAAAATCGACATCTTCGATTTGACTTTTCCGCCACGGGTCAGAGACCTGGGACTGTGGAACATCCAAAGCGGCCTGAGCGGCAAGGTCCCGGTCGAAATCTCCTACCTTACCAGCGGGCTGTCGTGGCGGGCGTTTTATATGGGTACACTCACCCCTGATGAAAAGACCATGCGCCTGCAGGGTTACGTACGGGTGACCAACAACTCCGGCGAGGACTACGAAAACGCCCAAACCCGCCTGATCGTCGGCAAAGTGCATATACTGGATGAAATCGCCCAGCTTGCCCGTCAACAATACCCCTACGGCCGCCCCGGTATGATTATCGATGACTTAAGCAGAGAACGCGGCGGTGTCGCAGGAGAAGAATTAGCGAGGTCTTCTTCGCTAGCTGCAGGCTTCCTTGCAGATTTGCCTTCCAAGCCAAAGGAGATCAAGAAGGAAGGGTTGAGCGAGTATTTTCTCTATACGATCGAGGGCACCGAAACCATTTCCAACGGCTGGTCGAAACGGCTGCCCAGTTTCGAAGTCGATGAGGTGCCGGTGGTGAACCTTTATAAATATGAACAGGCCCGCTACGGCAATTCCGTGGTACGTTTTCTGAGCTTCAAAAACGACGAGAAACACAAACTCGGCCAGACCCCCATCCCCGGCGGGGCGCTCAAGGTGTATCGTTCGGTCAATCCGGCCGGCGACCTGTCTTACGAAGGCCAATCGAGCTTCAAATACATCCCAGTCGATGAAGACGTGGAGCTGAATCTGGGCGAGGTTGGTAACGTGGTGGTAGAACCGAAACTGATGGATTATCGCACTGATAACTACCAGTTCGACCGCAAAGGTGATGTTTCCGGCTGGGACGAGATTCGCACGTTCGCCGTCAAGGTCAAGAACACCCGCGAAGTTCCAGTCGAGGTCGAGATAAAACGCGGCTTTGAGACCAGCTATTGGGACCTGACCAAGAGCGGCGAATTTGGCAAATATGAAAAAGTGGACAAGGACACCGTAAAGTTTACGCTACAATTGGAGCCGCTGTCGCAAGTGGAATTTGAGTATGTCCTGACCACCTACCACGGCACAAGGCAGAACCAATAATGGAGCCAAGACCTGCGACGATTATATGGAGAATTGCAGACTTATCGTTGTTCCAGGAGATCGTCGATTTTCTTAATTATATCGTCAGCCTTACCGCCATTTTTTGTTGTTTCTGTATCTTTTTGAGATTCGGGTTGTTCGGGTTCGGGCTGTTTCGGCTCAACGGTAGGTTGTTCCTTCGGCTCAGGAACAGTTTGCTTGAACTCCTCAGCAGGCTGAGAGGGTTTATCCGCCGGAACCAAAGATTCCGGACCTTCGATGGTATCGTCTTTATCTTTTATGGTTTTCCCGGCTTCAGGTTCGGACGGCTCGGGCTCGGATACAAAACGTTCCGGTTGGGCTTCTGAAGGCTTCCGAAAAGACTCTATTGTCGCCTCCTTCAGATCCTGAATCTCCGATTTTGAGAGTACCGAAAGTGCCGGTTCCTTTATAACTTTGGGAGTTATGAAAATGACCAGTTCACTATAGACATCCGCGCTGCCTTCGGTACGAAATAGCGCCCCCAAAAGCGGTATATCGCCGAGCAACGGTATCTTTTGAACTGTTTTGCGGGTTTCCTTCTTGCGTAATCCACCCATCACAATCGTCTGGCCATTCTTTACCAACAAGGTTGTTTCCACCCTGCGGGTATCGACGGTTGGCGGGCCTTCTTCCACTTTACGTACCAAAACGCCGAACTCGGGTAACACGTGCAACCGCACCATCTCTCCCTCACTGGTAATATAGGGTGTAACATCAAGGCTGACACCAACATCCTTAAACGACGTGGAGGCCATAGCGCCGCCCATGGAAGTCGTAGTTTCTTGTTGATAAGGGACTTCCGTAACCCCCTTAAAGCTGCCAAGCTGGCCATTAAGAACCTGCAGTCTGGGATTGGCAAGAAGTACGGCATCAAGTATTTCTTCCTGGGCCTCTATCAAAGCGTCCATATTAAAAGACTCGTCCAACATACCAAAGCGAATCATCGCTTCCATAGTGGTCTCGGTAACTTTTTCACCTCCTGCAAAACCGGCAACGGCAAAGGGGTTTAATCTGCCGTCGATGGGATTCCCCTCAGAATCAAAAACCGTATTTCGACCAACATTCCAATCTATTCCCAAATCAAGCTGGTTCTTGTGCGTTATGTCATAAATTTGCACTTCAATTAACACCTGAGGGGTCACACAGTCGATTTTCTCTATAAACTTATCCATGCCTTCGATACGGCTCTCTCTGTCTGTAACCATTATATTGCCGGATCCGGGAATTAGCAGCACGGCGCCATATTCCTTGGAAACAAAGGTTTTCAAGGCTTTGACAACTTCGGCAGGATCGACGAAGTTAATTGTATAGGTTTTTGTGACAATTTTTTCTACAACCGGCAGTGTAGCTTTTCTTTCCTCGGCTGCACGTTCTTCTTTTTCAATCTCCTGAATCTCTCTAATGGGCACGACTCTGATCATGTTTTCGGTTTGGATATATCCCCACCCATAAGCGGCCAAAACACTGCTCAAAAGCTCGTCTAAAGGTACATTCGTAGCCTTGAAAGTTACGTCACCCGTGACATCCTTGCTCTTGATAATATCGACATTGGCCAATTCGGCCAACTGCAGCAGGACCAGATCGATAGAGACATTGGTACATTTATGTGTGATGGGCTGCTTCATTCGCTCTTCGAGCGAAAACTCTTCGGGTTTGCCCACAGAGCTGGTGGTGGTTTCCTGGGCCACAGCAGCCACAATCAATGCCGAAAGAATCGTCAATGCGAACGCAAATAACGGGATACTACTCGCAGGGTTTCTCCTGGCGTCAGTCTTCATAATGACATATCCGTCTCCAGATTTATATTGTCTTGTCACATCAATTTATCAGGGTTTCGGCAGCAAAGCCTTCAAACGAAACACCAAATCTCCACTCTGTTATCGGCCTATTTATCTCCTCATCTGAATTTTTGATTGATATTTTGAAATTCGCCGAATCCATGTCTATAACAGCGGTAATCTGGGTATCTTGGCCAATTACCACTTTTTGGCAGGTAAATTTATGGGCGCCAGGTCGGCCCGACGTGCTAAAACTCCCAATGGGTATAGTGAAAATCTGCGTTCCACATGTGATAGTCACTTCTTTATCGGATAGATCAGTGGAAAGTACCGCCGCCGCGGCAATGGCGCCATTGATGGAAAGAGAACGACCTTCTCCGCTTATGACCGCACTATCTACACGCAGAGTATCGGCAACGCCTGACAACAGAAGCATGGGAACGGGCTTTCGACCGTTGATTACAGTCTCATCAACAGTGGCACGACCAAGATAACCGCCAAAGCTAATCTCTGCGGTCACCGGACTATATAGGCCGGCCAGATCGATTTTTCTCGCTTCTACCAGGAAGGTGCCTGTTTTCCTTTGCCAGCTTTCTCTGAGGTCCAACGCCAACGAAGTTATTCCGTCGGGACGAGTGCTCTTATACCGGAAGGTCAGACGGTCACCCTGTGATTTGCTTGTAACTCTGCCGTTAATAGTACCACCGGCACCCAGCAAACCGGAAAAGTTCTTCCAGTTATCAGAAAAACTTGTGGGTATCTCGGGACTTCCGTCGGAATTCTGGCTATCCGGAGCAACTAGGCTTCCCTGGCTAATATCTATAGTTTCAGTATAGATGATGTCCCCCTGCGTAGCCAAACTGACAGTTATCGCTTCAGTTTCGATCAATTCTTCCGCGGTAGCATCAATGGTACCGGAGATGGTAAAGGAGTCCCATGACGCCGATCTGTTCTTGTCGGCTTTGATCGTCATTTTGCGAAGCTCTATGCCCACATCGGCAACAGCGACAACACCCGAGACTGCAAGTTCACCCCAATTATTTGACTCATCGGCCTCGGCAATAAATTCATTGAAATCGGCAACCGCCACAAAATAGCCTGTATCGTAGATATCCTCATAGGTAAATGTCATGATCAGTATTTTACTCTCACCTGCGGCCAGGGACGATACCGATTGAGAAATTACCGCTTCCTTACCGCTGGTATCTTCGGTGGCATCGGAAAGATGGAACAACTCCACAGTAAAGTCTTCATCTATATCGGCCTGGTTGACATTCTGGATCCGGACCATGACCTGCAAAACATCATCACTGACGCTTTCCATAATTTCCATGGCGGTGATAGCCAGATCCGGCAATTGCAAAATCACGGTTTCGCCCCAGTTGTTTGTCTCGTCAAACTCGATGTCGTCATCGGTCTCCACCAGCAAGGCAAGATAGTAAGTCTGCAGGGGATCTGGAACATCAAAGGATAAGTGTAGCATATCCATTCCGCCGGGAACAATGGTGTCGCTCAATTCCTGCTGATCTACCACCTGGCCGCCGAGAACAGGTCCAAAAACCGGATCGGTAAACAGGTATAACAATGCTTGCCCTCCATTGTTGTCGGCCCCACCAATGTTCTCCACGAAGGCCGTCACATAAATAGTATCACCCTCCCGCTTCGCGATAGCGGTGGACGTAACTACCAGATCGGGCTGGGCGCCGATAACCTTCACCTCCACGATATTCCCCCAGTTATTCGCTTCGTCAGATTCATGAACCAGACCTCCCTTATTAGCCACAGCCACATAGTAATAGGTGCCCGCAAGCTCCGGCACGGGAAAGCTCCTGCCGGCGTTAATCGTACTGCCGGAATTCAGGGAATCGTAGAGGCAGCTTCTTAATTCACCCCCATAAGCAAGCTCCAGCAGCAGGCGGTTAAGCAAAATCAGATTCTCACCCTGCAGATCCCTGTTAATCAGATCAAACATAGTAATCGGCAAATCCACCGCTGAAAAGCGATCCACATCGTAGATACTATCTCCACTGATAATATAGTTGAGTTCCTCCTGTAAAGCAATTTGCAAGTGGATGGAAGGGGGAAAGTCTTCTTCGTTATCATCGTAGCTGTCCAGCAGGTCCACCGTAGTCATGGAGAATTGCTGGCGCAGATATAAAGCAAGAGGGTCGCTGCTATATACATCCGCTTCATTAGGATCGTCCGGGTCTTTAGAAAACTTTCCAGCCAAGCCGTCAGGATCCTCGAAATCAAGCGAATAATCAAAGTACAAATCCATCCGTCCAATCGGTTCCATTTGCTTGGTATTATGGCTCAGATAATAGCTGTACAATGCCACATCGAAACGACCGGATAGAGCGTCACCGGCAACCACCACGGTACTGCCGTCACCTGCGTTCTCCACCGCAACATTCAGAGACATCCTGTCGCCAACCACTACTACCGGACCCTCGTTGATATAGATGCTGGTAACTCGCAGATCGGGCAGAGAACCGGACTCACCCGGTGAATCAATAGTCTCCAGGGTTATAATATCACTGTGATTGTTCTGCTCGTCGCTTTCTTCAATAATGTCATAGCTGTCAACGGCAGCATAAAGGTAGTAGATACCCGGCGCATCGGGAGTTGTCAAAGAAAGGGTTATCGTTCTGGTTCCGCCCGCTTCCGGAACCGTATCGGACTCGATATCCAACCGTTCGTCCGGCTTGCTTGAATCGGTCACAAGATACAACGCGATCTCGTTGGTCGAATCTGACGTGAGTGAACTGGTGCCAACGTTGGCCACTATGACCTGAATGCTCAGAGGACTGTTGACTGTGACTATATAATCCGTTACAGAGGCCGAGACCACCAGGTCCACATCATCGTAGGCGCCCCAGACCGGCAGCGCCCAGGCGAAAATACACAACAATCCACAAATTATCGAAAGCTGCAGGCCTTTCATCATAACCATACTCCCTCTGCAGTTCATGTTCAAATATCATTGTCCTTGACTATTATCGGCAAATCAGACACATCCCTGTTGATCCAGTTTCCACAATTCTTCATTCCTGACTGGAAAGACATTTAACCCACCATCGCTCGCCGTCCACTTTTTCTAATTCAACACTGTCCTTTTCGGTACTTATTGTTACTACGGTAGCGCCAAAGGCACTTTCTCCTTCCTTTAGTATTCTACTTTGTTCGACATTCTCAGGGTTTCCTCCACGTCTAATTCCGATAACGGCGGAACGCTTGGTCTTGCCCGCCAGAATACTTTCCACAACAAAAATATCCGCCTTGGATTCACCGACCTCTATAACATTGTCTTCTTTGACATACATCACGTCACGCAGTTGGGCAGGATAAACCTCGGGCCGCTGCCAATCGATCTCCGCAATTTCTACAACTCCCGTATCTTTTGTACTTACCGCATCTTTCACAACGGAAGCTCCCTGGGCAATTCTAACCTGTGATTTTGTTGTTTGCGGTTTTGACGGCCCTTTTGGGGTCGGCGACGATTTGAACAACGGGTAAATCTTAACCACGAACACAGCCGCCAAAACCAGCATCAATATCACCATAAACTTCTGTCGGCCGGCGCTGACGCCGGCCGAGGGGGTAAAAAGCTTTTTTTTTAACCTCCCGGTAAAACCAGCACCGCGACCATCGCCTGAAGCCCTTCCGCCCAGAGTCTCGCCCGAATACATTCGGGGCTGATTCTCGCTCGACGATGAAGGCGTCGAGCGATGCTGCAATGACTCAGACCCCTCATCATCTGAGGAATGGACCGGCCGCGAAGCAGAATCTTGCGGTATCGGTACTCCGTCAAAGATTGATGAGACTTTCTTGTGCAATCCGCCTTTTCGCTTTGCCATAGATTACCTCGTTGGCCAATGCCATATATTCAATGGCACTTTTACATTTTGAGTCATAAGTCACAACCGCTTCACCGGCGCCAGGCGCCTCAGCCAATCGGATGCTGGTATGAACAACGGCATCGAAAACCTTATCACCAAAGAATTCCCTCATCTGCTGCTGAACTTCTTTACTCAGAAGAGCTCTCGTTTCAACAAAGGTCAACAACAAACCCAAAATATTAGCGCTGTACGGAGAAAAACGCTGTTTGATAATATCAATGGTCTCGAGCAATTGCTTTAGCCCTTCCATGGCATAGTAGTGCGCCTGGACCGGCACTACTACATCAGTACTGGCAACCAAAGCATTCAAAGTCAGTATTCCCAAAGAAGGCGAACAATCAATAATACAAAAATCGTAATCAATGTTCAGAGCGTTGATTCTCCTACGCAGCACGAACTCTCTGCCGGCTATTAAAGATAATTCAAGTTCGGCCCCTGAAAGAAGTATATTGCTGGGCACCAGGTCCAGTCCCTTAACGTATGTGCTCACCACGGCTGTGGCAAGTGGAGTATGATTATCTATCAGAACATCATAAATGCTGACCCCAAGCTCTTCGGGACCATATCCCAGCCCCAGGGTTGCGTGAGCCTGCGGATCAAGGTCTATCAACAGAACCCGACTACCCTTCAGCGCAAGGGCAGCGGACAGATTGACCGCCGTAGTCGTTTTTCCACAACCGCCTTTCTGATTAGCTATAGCAATGATTCTCATCTCACACTTTCGTTTCTATTTGTAAGAACAACTCTTAAAAAATCCGAATCTGATTCTTATGACTGTTTGACTTCCCCTGCATTTACCTCGACAGGCTCCCTGACAAAAATAGTCCAGGTCATATCTACCCTATGGTCGTTACCCTTCAATGATTTTGCTACCTCAAATTTGTCCACAAAAACAATTGGCTTGTGCCGTTCCAGAATGTTAATAATCTTCGCAAACTGGTTGAAACTTCCTGTAAAAGTTATTCGGCAGGAAACCCTTCCCAGACTCTGACAGCCGGGTATCTTCTCATACCGCTCACCTGGTTTAACGGTTCTTACTTGAGTAAACACACCCACTTCTATTTCTTTAATGATCTGATTTATGCTCAATATAGCACTGTTAACATTATTGACATCCACCACGAAATCGTCCAATTTAATTTCAAGATTTTTGATTTCGCTTTTTAATCGCTCCTGCTCCTTCTCACTGGCAGCGTCTTTGACAGTAACATACTTCTCCTGCACCTTGGCAAGGTCGATCCCGGTTTGAGCAAAAACTTCCTTCTGCGGCAGGAAAGCAAAAACATATACCAGGGCCAGCAACCCAAAACAACCTGTCCATATCAATGCCACTGCCTTAAAATATCTTTTATAAGCCGAATCCATAATTAACTTTCATTTGTCTCGAAAAGACAAGTAATTGAATAATTAACAATATCATCTGTCGTACCGGAGGGACCGGGATTAGCTTCTCCGATTTTCCCTCTGGGCAAATTAGAATTCTCCAATTCGAATATAAGATTCCTAAGCAGATCATCACCGTCGACATCGTCTTGCAATTTAACGGAAAGACCTACACGTAAAGATCTTTCGATCTTAAGAATTTTCTTTGTCTTCTTAACAGAAGATTTGGACATGTCCTCTATCTCTGATAAACTCGCTTTGCCGGAACTGTCTTTTTTCGTCTGTGCCGCAGTAGATTTAATCGGCACATCCACCGGCTTCTCCACCGCCATGGCTTCAAGTTTCTCCAAAGCCATTTTCTCATGTATATTCTCTACCAGAAGCCTCAAAACCCCAGTCCACTGAATATACTGGCGAAGAATGTCGGCAAGCTCATTATGACAGCCATTGATCTTGTCTCTCTGCTCAATGCTTGATTTTCGCAACTCCAGTTGCGACGTTAAATCTTCGATTTCATCTTCAAGCCTTGCGGTGGCATTCCTGTTGTGAACTATAAGGATGCGATCATGCAGGTAATTACCCAGTACAACCGCCGTCAGGGCAACCGGAACAATAAAAGAAACGGCAACCAGGAATGTGCCGCCCGGTTTGCTCTTTATGGGAACACCGTGATCTTTCAGCAGGTCAATGGTGAACATCTCTACCACCTTCAACTAAAAACAAAAAATAACACTACCGCATAATATACATCTGCCTAAATGTTAGCGTATAAGCAACACATAACAAAAAGTGCGACACATAGAGCCGCGCAAGCGAAATCGCACTAAATCATCCTCATCGCCAGTCCCGCGGCCACGGCCATTGACGAACCGTGCTCCTCAAGAACATGCATACCAGGCATTCCGGCTTGACAACGAACCTTCATAAACGGATGCCATAACTGCACATCTGAAGGCAATTGGCTGTCAAGTAACTCGATAAGCCCATGGGCCTGAGAAAAACCACCGCAGATGTATATCTTGTCAACATGAACTGTTTCTTGAACCATGTAATATCGCAATGTTTGTGTAATGTTGGTAACTAATTTGTTGCAGGCCTTTTTAAAACTGGCGCCGACATCAGCAAGATGCTGACCCACAGCCTTGCCGCCATAAAGAATGCTACGCACATCCTGAACGGACATCTTATGTTCAATCGCTATATGATTGATAATATCATTACCTGCGTATGCTATATCACGAATAAAAGGCAGGCCGTTGTGTCGTATTACGGCTAGACTTGTAAACGAATTGCCAATATCCAAAACCGCTATCGTCTGTCCAGGTAAAAGTTCTTCGTTTTCAAGAAGCCAATTCAACAACGCCAAACTATTCACATCCATAAAAACACAATGAAGCTTCGCTTCTTTGATCAACTGCCTTCTTCTTATTATTACCTCATTGGTGGCCGCAACCAATATGCCCGAAGTTACACCATCATCCTCGCGAATAGGGGTTTGATTGCCATGTAACGAACTTCTCGCGGCAACGTTGGCAATCACCTGATAGTCAACAACGCTCTGGTCCGTCTCAAATGGACAGACCTGCTCAGCCTCGAGAACGACGGCGTGGGAAATCTCCACATCGGGCAACGAGAGAAAACTGAAACTACGCACAGCAACATCTGGACCACAAACTCCACAAATAGCATATCTGCTACGAATATGCGACGATTTCACGCATTCGCGAATGGCGGACACAACATCAAGTCTTTTTTGATTGGCATCACCTGAATTGGTCTGGAAAACATCAGCCCTGGCAGCGGCGGAAACCACATAGCCATCACTATCTTTACGTAATTGGACAACCTTAACCGAGGATGTACCTATATCAAGCCCAAATACTTCTTGCTTGCCACTAAGCAACAGCTCCAGATCAAAATCCTCCAATCCCGCTGTACATCTTTACAAAACTATCACACATCCGTACTACGGAAAACTCCAATCATTAGTTCTTACTATTGGACCAACATCGGCTTTTTGATAGCAAAAACTTGCATTTACAAGCAGTTATAAATACGATTGGGAAGATTGATGAATTGTCTGGGCTAGTGGGCGCTATCCGCCCGATAGTCACTCCAGCCGCCGGGAATGGGAACATATTTCGTATATAGCCAGATGTCACCGGGCGGGAGCCCATTAGACAATCTTTGGTCGAAATAATAACATTTGTGATAATCTGGTCCGACCACACCCCTCACAGCTTCGGTAATGGAGCCATGAACGACCAAATGAGACGGTTGCATATCGGCTCGTACCTTTCTTGATTCGGCATTTTCCATCCCCCATCCGCCTCCACCGGCAATTATGGCTGCTTCAACTACCATAGGTTCAGGCAACACTCTCTCGTACGATTCGGAACCGAGTTGATCGAGAAGTCCTGCCTCTCTATACATCAGCCCTGCATTTTTCATGTCGGGCGGCCCAGTACCACCCGCAGCACTAAGACCAGGATCGATCACCTTGACCACACCATCGCAGGAAATCAAACCCAAAGCGCTGGGATTATCGTCTGTGGGTAAATCTTCGGCAGACAAACGGGATGTCCCGGTATTGTCATACTGAACAGAATTGGCAATCCAGATATTACCGGTTGCCACCACAGTCAGCCTGCCCTTGAGCACACTGGGAACTTGACCGCCTATTATTACGTTACCCTTGACATATATCTGGCCTCCCGGTTCGGACTTGTCTTTGCCGAGACTCTGCCTGACATACGTATCCTCGATCTCATAGACCCTTCCCCTTCTTTCGCTCCTTCTGACGTAATGATAGGCGTAAATGGGAGCCTTTTCGTATGGGGCATCGCCACTACCGACTTTGTAGTCCCATTTGCCGCCGGAAGTGAGTTTCACGGTACAATTCTCGAACACCTTGACCATACCTTTACCACTATCACCATCAACATAAAACTCAAGCTGAACAGCAGGCACAGCATCGCTGACGGTAGCCTCTTGGTACGGCTTATACACGAAAGACGAATCTGACTTGAAACGCGCAACTTTCGCCACCAGGCTTTCATGATCGGCAATCTTACGATCGGGTTGATTAAAGTAAATCCCGCCTTCAAAAAGACCATCTACACCTTCGTATTTATTCCTGTCGCGACGATCATAGCGAGACTCACCCATTGATACGGGACGTAAAAACCTTGGATTGCCGGATATGCCGATGTCACGGAATACATCGTCGGGTTTATCTTGACAATTTATATGCAATGGCATATCGATAATATCACCGGAATAAAAAGGTACTTGGCGGGTGGTCTGGGGGCTATTGGGAGCCCTGCATTCGTTCATTTCCCATGCGCCGCTAACGTTCTGAGATACCAGAACATCTATGATCCTGCCGGACCGCCCGCAACGCCCTCCCGATTTAACCCGATAGATGGGTCGAGCGCCAAAAAAGGTATAAGCCCTGATTTCATAATCGGCCTTACTGTTTTTAAAATCTACGGTTCCGCGTATGACACCACCGGGAGCATTGCTTATGGCGGTAACCAAATCCTTCTCCTGGCCCATCTGAACAAGAGCACGTTCGTAACCCGCTTCCGCGGTAAGCAGTGCTACAGCCTGCTGTTTCACCCTTATTGCATGCAGCCTGGCCCCAAACGCTATTCTCAGCAGACTAAGACCCAAAAGTGTAAGAACAAGTATCCCCACCACCGCAAGTACGAGCACGGAGCCTCTCGTTTTTGTCTGAGATGGTTGTTTGATCTTGCTCATAACACAACTTTCAATTACGCAACAAAACCGCACTCTTGACGGTCACAGCCTCACCGTCCTCAGGATCGGTAAGCGTTAGAACCATCCTTATGCAACCCTGTCCGGGTACGACATTATTTCCCTGGCTTTTCAGGCTGTGAGTAAATAGACAACCGGTGACATTCTCGGCCAGTACCTGTGTGGACTCAAGACGCCTGCTGGGATATAGCTTCCCGTAATCAACTTTTAATTGCTCTGCGCCCTCATCAAATATGAAGTTAGCAAAATGAGTGGGGGTCGCTCTTGGTTCGTGGCGAGAACGACCATCACGGGCGTATGACCAATACCGAAACTCAACGTCTCCGGAATCATTAAGTATATAACTGCCGCGATCCGACTTGCGACCAATGGAACTAAAAACCGCTGCCGCACCCAAAGCGTCGGATTTTATCCGCTTATTGGCCGAATTATAAGTCCGATTCCAACTCCGTTGGCCGCCGGCAAGCACTATTCCGACTACTAGTATCAGAACCAACGACACCAGCATCGCCATTATCAACTCAACCAGAGTAAAGCCAAAACCGCGTTTTTTCGCCTCATAAAACACTATGGCACTCGTTTCGTCCTTAAATTCTCAAATCCGCCATCTTCCTATCCGGCAATAGCCTCATCGCCCCTGGCATAGGCGGCTAAAACAACTGACGGGTCCGTCTCTCGAATAGGACCGTCTGAATAATCCATACGCCATCGAACAGTTGCTGATATCTCGATGTGGTAAGGTATCACAGAGGAAAGACCCGTAGAACGCGCAAGACTTATATGCAACGGCACACCATCGCACACAAGCCGATATTCACTATACTTGTTACCCGATTCGTCAAAATCCTCAGACAGAAGTGCAATACTCATTTGCAGGTCTGTCTGCATCTGGGGATCCCGTGGATCGTAGTCGGAACAGGCGCCATTTGCCTTCCAGTCTTCAAGAAATAGTTGCGCAATCCGGGTAGCGGTGATTTGTACCTGCGCTAATCGGGTTTGCCTGGCGGCCTCACATTGATACATCATTGTTCCTGCCACCCCAATTCCAAGAACAACCATAGCAGCAATGGCTTCGATCAGCGTTAATCCCCCAGTACCCACACGCCGATTGGTGCACATTTTCCTCAACATTTCCTCTTTCCCCATACGCACGCCAAGCAATGGAACACATCGGCCCCATTGCCTGACAGATTAACCTCGCATGTCACTAAGCCACGACAGCTCGTCTTCCGCCGCCGAGGCCTGCGGTAACCCACCGCTCGCGACAATCGGACGCACGAAGGGTCACGGGCGCCGGGACATCATCCCGCCGCTCGCAACCCCGTGCGTGTAATCCATAAACTACACAACTATCATTAGATCGAAGGCACGCCAGAATCCGGATTGGTCCAGGTTCCTAAACTGTCAAGCTTCCACCAATCAGGTTTATTGATGCCTCCGGCCTTATCAACTTGGATCCAGAACGTAACCTTATTGTTCGACGGATCCCAGGTCGTTTCCCAGGTATAATCACTTTCACTGAAATAAGTGCCGTCAAGATCTCCACCCTCGCCAATTTGGAACTCCATCTCCGCAAGAGTTGGCGCACCGACACCATACTTATCTCCAGCCCCGGGTACGCTCGAGTAATCTCCACCGTGTTCCGCAGCCCATGCACGCAGGTTAGTAGCGATGGTACCGGCCATCGCCTTACCTTCCGTCCACTTAGCTGAGTCAATCCGGCCACGCATGATCGGGATAGCCACTGCCGCCAGGATACCCACAATCAGTACCACAACCATCAATTCTACCAAAGTAAAACCAATTCTTCTGTTCTTCATAACCACATCTCCTTACTAATTAAAAAACACACAAAAACTTCCCGTGATACTACTCTATCACATACAACATTTTAAACACAACAAAGGCAAAAACCTCCGGTTTTCACCGGCCATCCAAAGTCAACCCTCCACTTCACCAACATTCACCAAAATGTTACATTGGCACTCCAGAAGCACTAAAAATAGGCATATACAACGCTATCACAATCACCAAAACTATCACTCCAACAGTTACAATCATCAGGGGCTCCAAAAGAGCCGTCATGGTTGTTATAGTCGATCCGACTTTTCGGTCGTAATAATCGCTGGTCCTATCCAAAATAGTCGGCAGAGAACCGCTTTCTTCTCCAACCGTAATCATGCTGGTCAGCATATTGGGAAAAAAACCTGTCGCGGCCAGACCTGCCGAAACACTGGACCCTGCGATAACACATTCCCTGGCGGTCGTTATGGCGGACCTTATCACCACGTTCCCGGTCGTTTTCGACAGAATATCGAGCGAATCGACTATCGAAACACCAGCCGCCAGCAGGGTGCCGGCCGTCCGGCAAAATACCGCAACAAAAGCCTGAGAAATAATCTTGCCAAATAACGGCAGAGCCAGGACAAACCGTGAAAACATGGAAAGCCCACTGCTGGTTTTGGCATAAAGCAGTAAGCCGATGGCCGCCAGGGGCGCCGCCACCATAATATACACAATATTTCCCACAAACACATCGGAAACAGCTATCAAACTCTCGGTCATGGCCGGCATCCCACCTTCGATCTGCTCGAACATGACCTTAAACATAGGAACCACTTTGACCATAATGATCGTAAGAACAGCTACTATTACCACAAGACAAAAAACAGGATAGGCCAGGGCACTTTTAACCTTTCGAGCCAATTTGTCACGTTCGTCGTAGTACTTCGCTAATCTCTGCAACACCGTCGGCAAAGAACCGCCTGTCTCACTGACCATAATCATAGCACAAAACAAACTGTTGAACGTCTTGGGATACTCAGCAACACTGTTCGAAAAAGACTCGCCTCTTTTTAGACGTTCTGAAATCTCCGTAATAATCTGGCCAAACTGCTTATTGTCAATATCTTTGGCAATTATGTCCAATGCGCTAGCGGTGGTAACTCCACCTTCCACCATCGTTGTTAATTGCCAGCAAAACGCCGCTATATCCATCGACTTGACACGGATGCCCTTTTTGGAACGGCTTTTTTTCTTGGCGACAGTCTCTATCTTCCTCACTTCCACAGGAATAAGACTCTTACTGTGCAGCCAGGAAAAAATCTCGCTTTCCGAACCGGCACGCCTAATACCTTCTTCACGATTACCAGACAAAGTACGCGCCGTGTACTTGAAACTCTTTAGTTCAGTCGAGGCCATACCTGGAAAGAAACTCCAAAATCAAGCAACCCAAATCGCCATTACTAAGCCAAAATCAAACCACAACACATGATACCAGAAAGGCGCGCAAACAACCAAACAATATGAAAGCGGTTGGAAGAGTGGAAACATTTCCCTCGCATCCTTCACCTTCCTTCCAGCACCTACATCTCCTTTAGTACCCCCATTTTACCGCCCTTTAAGCCTGTTGTCAAGACTATTTTGCAAATTTTTTTCACCAGGCAAATAAATGCGGCCAATATGGGCCGTCCATCTGGGCAATTTAGGCAATATAGATAAACATAACCTGTAAACCATTACAACTTAAGGAGTTGTGAAAATATATCGGAATTCTTATACCAAAATTGGGTATCAGACGAAAATAATACACATCAACAGCAGAATTACACCTTTAGTAAGCGTGAATACCTGAACCTTTATCGAGCCATTCGACATCGATCAATCCATCTTGTACCAATTGTTCCATGGCTTGTTTCATTGTCCACATTTCGTATTGTTTACCGGACTCAATAGCACTGTATATCTCGTGCATTTTACCGTGCCTTATCATAGACCGGATACCGGTGGTCGCCTTCATTATCTCACATGCAACCACAAGTCCTTTATCGTTGGCCGAAGGCAATAACTGCTGCCAGATTACACCTGCCAGAAAGGCGGCCAGTTGGGTTCTGATCTGACATATCTGTTCAGGAGGAAACATATCGACCAAACGATTGACCGACGCGACCGTGCCGTTCGTATGAAGGGTTGCCAAAGTCAGATGTCCCGTCTCCGCCAGGGTCAATGCCGCCTGGGCGGAAATGCGATCACGTATTTCTCCTATTACCACCACATCCATAGACTGACGCAAAACGCGACGAAGTGCCTCGGCAAAAGATTTTGTGTCGATACCGACTTCACGTTGATCAACTGTTGCCAAAATATGAGAATGGGCGTATTCGATAGGATCTTCTATACAAACAATATGGCATTTGCGCGTCCTGTTTATGTAATTCACCATAGCTGCTACTGTGGTCGTTTTACCACTGCCGATGGGACCGGTAATCAACACAAGACCTCGCTGAAAAGTAGCGAATTTCCGAATTACATCGGGCAGTCGCAACTCTTCAAAATCGGGAATACGATCACGAATTACACGTGCCGCCATTGCCAGGCATCTCTGCTGACGATACATATTTATCCGGAACCGACCAGACCCTTCAATCGCATAAGAAATGTCTAACTCCTTGTCACGAAGAAATCTCTGTGTCTGTTCCTTATCCAAAAGAGACAGGCACAACCGCTCTGTGTCATCGGGACTCAGGCAGACATCATTAAGCGGTGTCAGCTCATTGCAAATCCGCAATTGCGGCGGTTGTCCCACCGTTATAATTAAATCGCTGGCATGATCGGCTTGAACCAACTGCCGCAAAAGTGTCTCTATGTCAGTTGCACTCATAATGATCGGGTCTTCCCGTTTTATCTTTACTCAATTTGTCCGGCCCGGTTGAGTATTACGCTATTGCCGCCAGGGCCTTGATCTGCGCAAACAGTTCATCCGGCTCGTATGTTCGACACAACTCAAACGGCAGGAAACAACCGTGACTATGATCGCAGGCCAGGATAATCATCCGCTTATGATTTCGGCCATAGCCCTGCCCCTGGGGCTGATGACCCACGATAAACATATCCACATCCCACATCCGGCCAAGCCTCTCCAGGCACTTTTTGTTGTGGACACGATCCCAGATCAAAGCATGCAGTGACGAATCAGACAGCATATCTTCCAGCGAAAGCTCTTTCTCAAAGATACCGTTATCGAAATCGTCCAGATGACGCGACGAAGGCAGTGAATGGGACATCCAAACTCGATTGTCGCTCTTGGCAGCAATCGGCAATGAAAATATGAACTGATCAATCGCTTGTGCAACCATCTGTGAGTTCGAACCGAACGCGGCGAACAAACCGGCGTTAAGCGCACGGACCATCGCTTGTCCGCCCTTGAGCACTTCATCACGCGTGACCTGTGCCATGGCGTGATTACCCAGCAGACAATGGACCTGATGAGGAAACCGTGCCTTCAACTGGGCAACACGGGCAACCAGCAGATACGAATGGCACTGACCGGGAGTATCAGAATTGGCACTATGCAAAAGTTCATGAAGGATAAGATGACGGCTTGGATTGCTCTCCAGTCGAGCAAAGCGGACAAGTTTTTCAAAATTACGCTCATTGCCGTGCAGATCGCCCGTCATTACGACTTCGCCGGGGCCTTTCAGGTGAATGAGATTCCCCTCACGGCAGCGGTCCTCACGATTGGCCCGCACTGCTTGTTCAAGAACAGCGATAATTTCCTTGGTAGTCATCAGTCTGAATTCGTAGTCGGTTTACCACCGGCTATCATGTGAATCAACAAATCCAAACGGGAAATTAAGGTAGGCATATCCGATGGCCGGTTCCACGGTTTTTCATCAACGCATTCCATAATAAGGTTTGAAACCCCCACGGGTATCTTGGGTTTAATCTCATGTGGACTCAGGGGAGACCCTACGTTGCTGGGTTTGGCTATTTCAACACGGTCGGCTTTCTTGGGTATCAGCGTAGGAATATGGCTGCCGGTAAAGGCCCAATATATGCTCGCACCGAGATTAAAAACGTCGGTCTGTTTGCTTAGAGGCTTACGCTTGACCTGTTCCGGGGCAATATAATCAGGCGTACCTTGGATTCTGGGCTTAATCGTTCCGATCGGACAACTCTGACCCAGATCAATGATCCGAATACTGCCGTTTTCCGCTATGATTATATTGTTGGGCTTTATGTCACAATGCAGCAAACCACAACTATGCATACCGCTCAGACCGTCAGCAACCATGCGAAAAATCAAAAGCAAATCTATAATCGACCGACGCGGACTCTGCTCCAGACTCACGCCCGGACAGTACTCCATCAGAAGAAAAACCTCACGAGTCTGAAAAAACCGCTTAAAACGTTTAATCTCGTAAACACTGCGGACATAAGGATGATTGACCTGGTTGGCTATATGGTGTTCGTTTTCCACCTGGGCAATCATACGTTTATCCTGACCATTCAGACGCATTACATGCTTCAAGGCAAATATCTCATCGGTCTTCTTGCTTCTGACCGCATAGATAACACTCCCGGCGCCCACGCCAAGACGTCGGATCACTTCGTAGCCCTCATAAGACGGCGTTTCCTCGGATCCAAAAATTAAATTTCGCGTTCGAATCGACTCCAACACCTTTGCACCACACTCCTTAATACTACCAGCCTCTAACAGACCAAAACTCATCCTGCTTAACAGAACACACATTACACATCATCGGCATGGCAGGCTGATCGAAAACCTGACGAAACTACTGGGTGTGGGGTTTCGTACCATTTGGGCTTTTCCAGCTTCGCTGGTCACCATCTCACAGGCGGCAAAGTGGATCGATGAAGTTCGGACGGAGGGAAAAACGCGGATAAAACAAAAAGCTATTATAGTATTATTGCATAAAAATTTCGCGCTTTCCCGCAAAACACAACCGCCACAGCCACCATCGCCGGCCAAGGCGCCGCCGCCAACACCGCACCAGCCATCACCATCGCCTGGCCCATCACCAGCCACCGCCTGAACGTCCTACTCAGTGCCACAACACCAAGCAGCCCGTCCACCGATTATACATCATCATCGTCTTTTTTCAAGCATATTGAAGCAAACAAACAGCAGAAATAACCAAAAAACACATAACTGCTTATAATTAAAAGGGTTAAAATAAATGATTTCCCGGGCCGATACGGGTATCTGTAAGAAATTATTGGTCTTTCCGATTGATTTTCGGCTCAATCTGGCATTGTTCCACCAGATATTTGACCAATGCGTTTAGTCGTCTTTTTTGCCTGGGAGTACTGCCCGGCTCAGCGGATTTGCTGATAAGACAAATCCTGATAGTATGTTCCGCGTCGGGCGTATTGGAACAGGCGAGTTGTTTGTCCCAATGGTGTGTAGAATATATTTGGCCATCCTGTTTGTTCTCGCCATTGCCGATCACGAAGTGATATGACATCGCCACAGCCGGACTGTCATGCCGCTCGTACAAAACCTCGAAACAATGCCATCGGCCCGGTTTAATCCCCGCCTGGGTTGCCAAGGCCGTATGAACCGGATTCAACTGTGGTTCGCCGGCCAAACTGAAGGCCGTGGGCTTTATGGGTTTGCCCTCCAGTGCCAACAAAACCATCGCGCCGACGGTCATCGCCGCCATGAGCACAAACACAACTCTTAACAACCGTCCTTGATCGAGCATATCAGCGTCCTTGCGTATGACCGCCCTTGGGCTTAGACTCACCGGGCTATCCATAAAGCCATCTCCGGCAACTTTCAATGCGTGCATTCAGCACAAACGTGATTATAATGGCTTGATCGGTTTTTTCCAGAGATTATCTTGATTTTTTTGCCATAAGTTTTTGTTGCAGGTGGAGTAAGGCCAATTTGATCGTCATGGGACGCCCTGAAAACAGGTGGAGTGAGAGCACCGAAATCGCCCCGGCGATACTGAAAACGCGTCCTGCCAATGCTGAAAATGCGGTTGGGCAGCCGTGGAGATATAACCCAAAAAAGTGAAAAAATAACGAAAATGTGCGTAAATAAATAACTTCCCGCCTGTTTTTTTGTCTGATTACAATCGAGATGCCCCTTGACGGCCGAGCGGCAGCTTGCGGTTCGGGTGAGATTGACCCTGTCGTAAGTGCTTATTTTTGGTAGCGGAAAATTGATGTAAGTCTTTATTTTTCGTTCGGCGGAAATGAACATAACTCCTTATTTTTGGTAGCGGGAAATTGTTGTACTGGATGCCCGATCAAGTCGGGCATGACAACTACAGTGCTTGTTTTTGGTGGCGGGGGATTGATGTAACTCCTTATTTTTCGTTGTGGGGAATTGATGTAAGTGCTTATTTTACGTTGCTGGAATTGATGTAAGTG
>CAZICK010000017.1:19386-50545 GCA_964537505.1 uncultured Pirellulales bacterium | reverse complement strand
AATCACATTTTTTTTGCAAGTTTTTTTTTATTATTTTTCAGCAAATGACGTAACTCATTGCTGTTGCTTGGTTTCCATGCAGAATTTGGGGGTGTACAGGTTGAGCGTGAATTGGCCATCAACGCGGCAAGGGCCGCATGGGGGGAAAAGAGCACAGCTTTGCGGCTAGCGAGGTCCGGGTGGCAGGTGTTCGAGTAGATATCGCGTTATTAGTGTGCGCACATGCAAGGACGTGCCCCGGCCTTCACTGAGGCCGTGATCACAGTTGGGATATGTCATGTAATCGAACCGCTTGCCCAATTCTATAAGGCGATCCACCAATCCTTCTGTGATTTGTATGTGCGTGTTGGTTTCTCCGGTACCGTGTATGATCAGCAGGTTTCCCTTGAGTCCTTCGGCGAAGTTGATTGGCGCGGATTGAGCGTATCCGTCAGGATTCAGTTCGGGTGTCCGCATGAAAATTTCCTGGAACCACGCATTGTATAGATTCGGCTGTGGTTTTGGCGCCACGGCGATGCCGACGTGGTAGAGATCGGGCTGGCGGAACATCGCATTCAAGGTGTTCGAGCCGCCTCCGCTCCATCCCCAGATGCCGACGCGTGACAGATCGACATAGGATCGCGTTCGTCCCAACTCCTTGAGTCCCGCGGCCTGCTCTTCTGTCGAGAGCGGTCCGAGACTGCCGTAAATGACTTGCCGCCAGGCGGCTCCTTTCGGTGCGGGGGTGCCGCGGTTGTCAATAGAGACCACGAGATATCCGAGGTCGGCAATCATGCGGTGGAACGTGGCGCTGCTGGCGCCCCAGTTATCCAGTACTGTCTGGCCATGTGGTTCGCCGTACACGTAGATAAAAACGGGATACTTTTTCGTCTGATCGAACTCTCGAGGTTTGAGCATCATTGCGTCCATGACCACTCCGTGGCCGATGTCGAGTTGGAAGAACTCTGTCGGTCGCGTGATCAACGGCGTCACTTTGGTACGCAGGGCCTGGTTGTCTTCGAGTACGCGTACGAGGCGATGTTCCGGCAACTCTACCAGCTCGATCACCGGTGGTGAATCGTAAGTCGAATAGGTGTGGAACGCCCAGCGAGCGTCTGGTGAGAAGTCGTAGCTGTGCGTACCGGGTTGGTCTGGCGGGCTGATCCGTTCTGTTTTGCCGGTTCCGTCCAGCCTGACACGGTACAGATACCGCTGGGTCGCGTTCTGCGGTGAGGCGATGTAGTAGAACCAGCCGGCCGGTTCGTCCACCTGGATGCGTTCAATAATATCGCTTGGATCGGGCGTCAGAAGCGTTTGCGTCGAGCCGTTACGCGAGAGGACATAGGCGTGACGCCAGCCGTCCTTTTCACTTAGCAGCACGAAGGCACTGCCCTGGCGGATGAATTCCAATCCGAGATTTTCCCCGCGGCTAGCGTCGATCCAGGCTGGATCGGTCTCACGGTAGGTACACGTCACTTCGCCGGTATGGACATTGGCGAGCAGGAAGTCTCGTGCGTCCCGCCCACGAGACTGCTTCTCCAGCATCAGCTCGTCGGAACTCCCGGCCCAACGCAGCCAAGGGATGTAACAACTGCCCGGTTCGCCTGGAACGGCAATCCATTGTGTCAATCCGGTTTCGATGTCCGCGACACCCACTCGTAGGGTCGGGATGGGCGTGCCAATTCTGGCGAAGCGGACATACCGAACTTTAGGATATGTCGGCTCGATGTGGTCTATCACCGGCCTTAAGCCAACGGCACGATAATCGACTTGCACATAGGCAACCCGCCGGCTATCCGGACTCCAGGCCGACTCGCCTCGGTGGTCCCAATCGCCGCCGGCGTTCTCGATCGTATCGGTGAGGCCGTCTGTAGTCAGTGTCGTCGTACGGTTGCTGTTCAGGTCGTACACATAGAGGTTCTTTTGCTGTTGGTATAAGATGTGCCGGCCGTCGGGAGAGAAACCACCTACTACGCGTCCAGGCTCGACAGCCGTGACAATCTCCCGCAACTTTCCGGACTTACGCTCAAGTATCCAGTAGTCGGCGGCGCGTCCTTGCCCATCAGCCAATTCTCGTCCGTTCGTCTCCAGCAGGAACCGGTCGCCATCCGGCGATATTTCGTAGTTTTCGATTTCCAGTGGTTTGGACCCGCCCGGTATAAGAAGCTGCGATCGTGAGATCAGGACAGTCCGTTCACCGGTGGCGCAATCGTACTTCACTAATTCCCGTCGGCCACCCTGTGAAGCAGGCTCCAACATGGTGTACCCGGAACTGTCCTTGAGCCATCTGGCCGCCACTGACTTGGCGCTGAACTGCCAGCTTTCATAGATTTCCTTCAACTGCGATTGTGCCTTTTCCAAAAGCTGCGAAGTAGAATCTACGGCTTGAACAGAAGGTGCCGCTGCCATGCAGGCAACCAAAGCGGGCAAATAAAAACGACGAATAATATGGATTTGCATGTCAATCTCCTATGATAAAGGACTACTCTGAAGTCGGTGGTAAATATTCAGCCATATACAGTGGCTGAAGCTGGTGCAGAATGCAAGTGTTATTTTTGCAAAACTTTCCGAGTTTGCAATTTTTTTCCGGCATTGGCTACGATGTGTGATACAGGTCTCATGACTGGCATGCGCCCGATCGTGATGTAATGTGGGACCAAAGCCATGTCCGAGGAGGGACAAGCAGATTCTTCTGGAAAATTCTGTTCGTTGTTATATAAAGATGTACATACGATGTTGGCATCATGTGTGTGTAGATACTGAAAAAAGGACGTCTCTTGGAAGACAAAGTAATCATAACGATCGACGGGCCGGCAGGGGCTGGTAAGAGCACCGTGGCGGCAAAGGTGGCCGAGAAGCTCAGGATAGCTTATCTCGATACGGGAGCTATGTATCGGGCGGTAACCCTGGCGGCCCTGGAACAAGCGATACCGCTGGATGATCAGGCGGCTCTGACCGAAATGGTACGGCAATGTCAGGTTGAACTGACCTGGCAGTGTGGTCAAACCCGTGTCCTGCTGGACGGCCGGGAAGTTACCGAGGCTATACGAGAGCCGAAAGTAACCGATCAGGCTCACAAATTAGCCAAGCTTCCCGGTGTACGCCAGCAGTTGGTGGCCCGGCAGCAGCGGATAGCGGGGCAGGTTGGTTCGTTGGTTACCGAAGGACGGGATCAGGGAACGGTGGTTTTTCCCGAAGCTAAATTCAAGTTTTACCTGGACGCCACGCCCCAATGCCGTGCTCGGCGTCGTTTGGAACAATTGCAGCAGCAGAAACAACAAACCCAGGGGGCCCGTGGCGAAGCCCCCGGCTGCCGAGAAGAAAACGACATCAGCTATGAGCAAATTCTCGCCGCTCAGCAGTTGCGTGACCGTCGTGACGCCACCCGGCAGGCCGGGCCTCTAAAAGCCCCGGCTGATGCGATTGTAATCGACACCACCGGGATGTCCGTCGATCAGGTGGTTGAGTCCCTGATACATAAAATAACCGGTTAGTTTTTCCCTTGCCTGTTAGGATGCGTTATGGCCGACAAGCAAAAAACATTTATACTAAAATATCACTACCTGTTTACTCAACGTTTCGCGAGGTTGCTGTCTGGTATGCTGTTTGGTCTGCGGGCGTTCGGCCGGGAAAATGTGCCGGACGAAGGGCCGGTACTGCTGTTGAGCAATCATCAAAGCTACCTGGACCCGATCTTCTGTACGGTAACACTTCCGCGGGAAGTGGATTTTGTGGCGCGGGATAGTCTGTTTAAGAACCGCTTGTTCGGCGCCTATATCCGGTCATTGAGCGCCTTTCCTGTCCAGCGGGATCAGGCGGATGTACGTGCCATCAAGGAGATCATCAACCGTTTGAAAGCCGGCCGGGCCGTAATTTTATTTCCGGAAGGTACCCGCAGCGCCGACGGCCGTATCGAGCCGATCAAAGGCGGTTTTGAACTGATTGCCCGCCGGTCGGGAGCTTTAACTATTCCGGTGGTGGTTGACGGGGCGTTCGAGGTGTGGCCGCGTCAGCAATCCCTGCCGAATACGGGGCGAATATACGTCAGCTACGGCAAAGGCATCCCTGCTGAACAGGTCAAACAGATGAAACATGGTGAGTTCGTCAGCACGGTAAGCTGTCAACTCAGACAAATGCAAACCGAATTGCGTCGCCGTCATGGAAAAACCCCATTCGATTATGATGATATGTAATGCGTATAACAGGTTTATCCTATCAAATATGGATGTTGAGAAATATGCTGTTGCCGTTCGAAGACATGGACGACACGGCCGATGCGGCGCAGGGTGTCGCGCCCGGTTTGTGTCATCTCCAGACCGACTATCTGAAAGCCGAACCGGACGTTGTGGCCGTCGGGTGCTTTGCAGGTTTGACGGAACCGAACCTGTAGTTGCAGCGGCTCCTGGCCGGGCAGTGGCGTAAACTCCATTTCATATTGGGTGTTTATCGGCAGGTCCGGCAAAGTTTCACCAGTCGTGTGGCGCATCATCAATCCGATTCCACCGGCGGACATATCGGCCAGCACGCCGTGGTATTGGTTCTTATTGCCTTTGGCAGACTGCTTGTCGGAATCATTAGCCGGCCGGAAGGTTACAGCAATCGACATATCCGCAGGCGGCGCAGCTCGATTATAAGCCCGTCGCTGAATCCTTTCGATCTGGTCCGGACGATATATCGCTACCGCAGGTATAAGCAAGCCCGGTTCCAGTTCGAACTGCCGCAACGCAGCCACCCGCGTACAGAACAGACATTTGCTATAGCCTTTCTTGAAGGAAACAGCTATTTCCTGTCCGGGCACTATTTCGACCGGGCAGCCGTCGGCCAAATGGTTGCCTGGCACGGTCAACACAATACAATTGCCACTTGAATCGAGAAAACTTGACTTGTGCAACTGGTATTTGTTGTCATGCTTATTGGTAATGGTTGCCATGAGTTTTTTTTGAACTGCTTCTTCGAGCAGTTTATTACATTCAGACCCCACTACGAAATTCCGCTTACTCATTTGTCTGTTTCCTCCCAGCGTCAAAAGGTTTTTCACGACCCTGTAAAAGGCTGATATAAATCCGGTTAACGTTCCAGTTGTCGGATTTGTAACACCGCTGCCATCGATCTGGCTGTGGCCGATTACAAAGACAGCCCGCATAATCCAACAGCTAGCATTATATTCGGTTACCAAAAGGCAGGACATAAACCAAATGCCGGCGATTACCCCATTTGCCATTTTACGCGACAGGCACCGGACCGACGAGCACTTCGTAATCGGTCATACTGGAACGGTCACCCCGCATAATCTCCCGGCATAGCATGGTTATCTCCCCGGCCTTGCCGGTGATGTAACGGCCGGCTACCACCGATTTGTGCCGGCGTACCGTCCGATATGGGTCGAGACATTTGACGGTTTCTTTATTGTTATCGGTCTCAGCGGGCAACTTGTCCGGAGACGTTTCGTTATCATCAGGCGTAGCGGTAAAATCATCCTGCCAGGCCGGCTCGGCCACACTTTGCTGCAGGAAAAGATGCCCCACGATCAACATGATCGCCGCATCGACGAGCTTGCGTCCATAGAGGTCCATGTATTCGGTGCCAGGCTGAGCCTTGACAAACTTGATCGCTTCGACCAGTTGGTCCCGTCCCTGCCGGAGTGTTTCCAACAGGTCCCGAACCTCGGGCCCATAATGATACTCTTCGTGTTCGAGGAGATATTTTTCCGCTGTGCCGTTGCACACCCCGCGTACCGCGGCAATGATCTGCAATTGGCTGGTCCCTTCATAGATCGTGGTAATGCGGGCATCGCGACTGTGGCGTTCGACCGAATAGTCCTTCATGTAACCGCTGCCGCCGAGCACCTGGACGGCATCGTAGGCGATGCGGTTGCACATTTCGCTGGCGTAATATTTGCTCATGGGCGTGAGCATGGCAGAGAGCCGTTTGTATTGTTTCGACAGGTTTTTGAGTTGTTTCAGTTCGGCCTCGTCTGTCACCTGGCCCGACTCGATCTTTCTGAGCATACCGTTCTCGTGATCGACCATCCAGCAGGTTTCATAAGTAAGCGTCCGAGCCGCTTCAAGGTCGATTTTCATTTCCACCAGCATATCCCGCACCGCAGGGAACGCTTCAATTGCCGTGCCGAACTGTCTGCGACTGGCGGCATAATCACGGGCCACCCTAAAAGCCGCCTCAGCGATACCCAGCGACTGTGCCGCAATGCCCACCCTTGCCCCGTTCATCAGACTCATTACGTAGCTGACCAGGCCGCGCTGCCGCTCTCCGATCAGTTGGCAGGGCGTGTTATCAAAAAACATCTCGCACGTAGGCGAACCGTGAATGCCGAGTTTGTTTTCCAAACGTCGAATTTTGACGGTCGAGTCGTTCTCGCAGACAAAAAGACTCAATCCCAGACCGCCGCCGCGGTCGGATTCGCTACGGGCCAGAACCAGCAACACATTACCGCAACCGTTCGTGATAAAACGTTTAACCCCGTGCAGATACCACCGTTGCCGCTCGTCCTGCCAGGCTCGCAGTTTGATCGCCTGCAAATCACTGCCGGCGTCCGGCTCGGTCAGTACCATCGCCCCGGTGGAAGTGCCCTGGGCAAAGCCGGGCAGATACTGCTGTTTTATCTCCTCATCGGCAAAAGCATTTATCGTCTCGGCAATTCCCTGCAACCCGTAAATGTTCATCAGGGCCGCATCGCCGCGAGAGACAATTTCATTGCTTATAGTATAGATCAGATTGGGACAGTTCAGTCCGCCGAAACGGTACGGCAGAGTAAACCCCATCACCTGAGCCTCGGCCAGGCGCTGGATGTTTTCCTGCATACCGACCGGGCGGGTTACCGAACCGTCTTCCTCAAGGGTGTTTCCCTGAAGGTCAACATTTTCAGCCCGCGGGGCAATATAATCGCCGCTCAGTTGGCCGACGGTATCAAGTATTTGTTCATAGTTGTCCACGGCATCGTCGGCGTTTTCCGGAGCCCAGTCATATTCCCGACCGGCCGAGAAATCGGCTTCCATAATTTCGGCCAACTCGGTCATCTTGTAATATCGAAACAAGAATCTGATGTCATCGTTATCGGTATAGAAATTCGCCATAACAATTCTTTCCTGTCTTCAGCTTTTGGTTTTGATGGCCTTGATCAGTCTCGGAACCACATCGTTGAGGTCTCCGACGATACCATAATGGGCTACCTGGAAAATGGGAGCGTCTGGATCATTATTGACCGCCACGATCTTGGCCGATTGCGCCATGCCGGCGCAATGTTGGATAGCGCCGCTGATTCCCACCGCAATATACAATGCCGGCCGTACAGTTGTTCCGGTTTGGCCGACCTGATGCTCGTGATCGATAAATCCGAGGTCCACCGCCGCGCGCGATGCTCCCGGAGCGCCGCCCAGGGCGCCGGCCAAGTCCCAAATCAAGCGGAATTTGTCCCTGCCGCCCACGCCCGCACCGCCGGCGACAATGATACGCGAGGCCTTAAGGTTGACCTTTTTGGGGGCATAATGACGATCCAGTACCTTCAACGGCAGGTCTTCCGGCGTTATTTCGATGGTTTCATTTACTATCTCGGCTTTCAATTTGCCGTTACGGCTGGGCAGAGGCATAACCCCTTCTCGTACCGTCGCCATCTGCGGCCAGCGATCATAGTTGACGATCGTAGCGATAATATTACCGCCAAAGGCGGGCCTTATCTGTTGCAGCAGATTTTTGTGGTGTTGTTTAGTCCTGGCAATTTCGAAATCTTCGATTCGCAGATCGGTGCAGTCGGCGGTGAGTCCCGCCCACATGGCCGAAGCCACCCGCGGCGCCAGATCACGACCGATCGGCGTAGCACCGTAAAGAACAATTTGCGGTTTGTGTTTGGCGATAAGTCGGCACAATACCTTGGCATAACTGTTGGTTTGATAATCCTCCAGCAGCGGGTTCTGAGCCAGATACACTTTATCGGTTCCGTAAGCGGCCAGTTCGCCGACCAGCGACTCAACATCGCAGCCAGGCAGTACCGCCGCAAGCCTGACCGAAACCTTATCAGCCAGTTGGCGTCCTTTGCCGAGCAGTTCCAACGATACTTCGTTAAGTCTGCCCTGTCGCTGTTCGGCAAAAACCCATACTTCACCTTTTCTGTTGACTTCTATCATCGTCGCTCCAAATGACCAAACGCCACTATTCCTACTCATGTACTCATTCAGTCATCCTATCGTATGATCTTCAATTAGTTCGTGGACCATCTGACGTATGCCCTGGTCCGTTGGTTCTATGTTTTTGAACTCACTGGCGGTAAGGATCACGCTTTGAATACGATTTACCTTCGTGGGACTGCCGTCCCGTCCGCACCATTCCAGATCGGCATTGATATCGTCGAGGTTCCATTCTTCGATCAGCAGCCCTTTTTGTTTCAGGTCGGCGATTTTTTTGTCGCCGGCGTTCGAGCCGCCCAGCTCGTTTTGGCTGCGTGCTTTCTTATAACGCATCAGACGTTTTACCCCCGGCGGACGAGGAACATTAGCCGATTCGGTCACGGTCATCAACACGGGTAACCGGGCCTGTATTTTTTCCCAACCGGCTCCGATGCTCCGTTTGACCGTTATGTTATCGTCCTTCAACTGCAGGAGTTCTTCAACATAGGTGATCTGTGGCAGGTTTAGTTTTTCTGCCAACTGAGGCCCGACCTGAGCGGTGTCGCCGTCGATGGCCTGCCTGCCACACAGGACAATGTCGTACTTCGCCAGTTTTTTTACCGCACAACTGAGAATATAGCTGGTAGCCAGCGTATCACTGGCCGCGGCCCGGCGGTCGGTAATCAATATCACCCGATCGGCGCCACGATAAAGCGCCTGGCGCAACACATCGCAAGCCTTGGGCAGGCCCATGGTCATTACCGTAACGGTTCCGCCCCTGGATTGCTTGATCTGCAAAGCCATCTCCAGGGCGTTAAGGTCCTCCGGATTGAAAATCGCCGGCAGCGCTGAACGATTGACTGTGCCATCATCATTCATAGCCTTACCGGTGACCGCTTTGGTATCCGGTACCTGCTTAACGAGAACTACACAATCATAAGACATAAAATAAACCTCTTATATTCTTATTGGACCTTTGCAAAACTCTTGCAAAGCCTCATTTCTTAAATTTAGCCGTATGCGAAGACTGCTGCTATAACGGCTTTTTCCAGGGCCGGCTGCCCTCGCCGAGGACAGGAGTCGGCAATCCTATAACATATATAGGAGTATGTCAATCCCATCTTACAGACCGATCAGACCCCGACAGTGCAAGTACAATCAAAATTGGTATAACCTCTGTAAATATCTGGGGTTATGCAAAAAACCCCTTAAGAGATTACCCAGGTAATCAAGCAAATCCGCAAAAGGGATCGGCCTGGGGCATGAGTTTGTTTACAGCAGTTTGACTTGTTTAATCGCTTCTTTGAGGGTGGGGTTTTCCGGCGTGAGGTATGTTTTCATCGAAACGTTGCTCTCGGCGCCAAACAGGTCGTTTTCGACCAGAATATCCGGGACCAGGCCACGCTGATGAAAGTCTTTTTCGCTGGGAGGAAGGTATCTGGCGGTGGTGATGCAAAGAGCGGCGGCGCTGGGTTTGAGGCTGAAGATTGTCTGGACCACATTTTTACCCAGGGTGTTTGTTCCAACGACTACAGCCCGATGGTGGTCCTGGAGAGCGGCGGTAAAAATTTCGGAGGCGCTGGCGGTTTTCTCATCGACCAGAAGCACCAGTGGCATTTTGTAACATGCCAAACCTGTCGCGGTACCATGTTTTGTTTTTGTTTCGCAGGAGAAGCCGTCGCCGCCGGCAACGTATCTTGTCTTCTCATTCGAGGTACACACTGTAACGATAGTTCCGCGATCGATAAACAATCTTACCGCATCGATGGCTGAAGACATAATTCCGCCCCCATTGCTGCGCAGATCGATCACCAAAGATTTTGCCCCGCGTGATTTCAGGTCGTCAACGGCATGTTGCATTTCCAGGGCGGTATCCTGATCGAAGCTGACGACCCGCAAGAAGCCTATCATCGGCTCTAACAACATTACGTATCTGACGCTTGGGGCATCGATCAACCGGCGGGTTATAGTCATGGATAAAGGTTTTTCTTCGTCATCACGTTTTATGGTAACGGTTACGTTTGTTTGGACCTGACCGATAAGCAGTTTACCGATCTGTTCAGGGGTTTTCGACCTGCAATCCACTCCGTCCGCTTCGATCAGGATATCGCCGGGGACAATACCGCATTTTTGTGCGGGACTATCCGGGACCACGTCAAAAACGAGCGGAAAGCGATCTGTAAAAATCAAGTCGAGACCTGTACCTACATAATGCCCTTCCAACTGGTCGTACATAACACTACACTGACGGGGCGAGAGTAAATAAGAATATGGGTCGAGGCTGTCAGCGAAGGCATACGCCAACTCCAGCGTGGGCCACGATGCGCCTAATCCTGCTTCTTCGCTGAGGTTACATAACGACTGAGCTATGGTGAGCAACATAATGGGTCGGCAAGGTTCGCTGGCCGGCAGATCCCGAAGTAACGATTTTATACGTTCCTGCAACGGAGCCAAAACCCGATCGTCAACCGCAAACTGATGATAGACGAACGGGTTTTCGGTTACCGCCTGCAATTGCAGCAGTGCCTTCTCCAATATCTCTTTTACGTCAAATTCCTCATAGTAATTTTCATCGATCAACTGTAATGTTCGCGTCAGTATGGTTTGGGCGTGGGCAGGTTCGACCGCGCGGATGTGCTGCGCTACACTTTGGTCGCCATAGCGTTGTTCCAGAGATGTATTGGCATGACACCATTGGAGACGTTTGCGGATGGACTCGTGCGCAGTCGGATCAGACTGCAAAAGTGCCTGTTCGAGATCGTCCTTAGCCTCGTACCATAACTTCTGAGCCATGGCATCATCGGCCTGTTGTAAAATCGTCGCAACAGTTCCTGAAATCACATCATCGGCAATCAGAAAAGCGGGCAAGCGATTGACCCGGACGGCCAACAACAAAAACGCGGTCAATAAGGCAGGCAACAAGCAATGGGTAAACCAATCGGCAGATCGGTTTTCTCTGGACGACCGGATAAGTAAGTTATGTTGTGATCTGTTTGCGTGCATAAAAAAAATGTGTCCCTTATCAGCCTTATATTGTAGTATATCCCATTGAGCCATCCGAACCAACCGTGGAGAGGGTTGTTTGGCAAGGAAGTCAGAAAATTCATGTTTTTTTCTGACAACATGCCGGAATATACGAGAAAACCTGACCAGAACGACCTGTCTGAGCCATTGGTCGTTAGCGGAATAAATAGAGATAACGTGTTGTAATGTAGGAAGTTACCAGCTTCCGACGGACCGGTTTGTGCGATTCGCCAGAATCGGTCAGTTTGTGTAATTAATTTCCCATAGATACCGCCACAGGAGTCAGAATATGTCATCTGCCAAACAAAAACCGGGCACAAAGTGTCGTGTCAGACCTTTTGTGTTAATTATTCGTGATGGCTGGGGTTACAACAGCGATCCAGAACTCCAGCAATATGATGCCACCCGGCTGGCTGATATTCCCGTGGACGAGCGTCTGCGTCGGGAATATGCTCATTGTTTGATCGCAACCAGTGGCGAAGAAGTGGGCTTACCTAAAGGCACGATGGGCAATAGCGAGGTAGGCCATCAGAATATCGGGGCCGGCCGAATTGTGCACCAGGAGTCGATGCGGCTGACCCGGGCGGTTCGGGAAGGCAGTTTTTTTAAGAACGAGATACTGCTTAACGCCCTGGAACATTGCCGGAAAAATCACGGTAAGCTTCATTTGATCGGCCTGGTCAGCAATGCGGGGGTGCATTCGCTTTTGGAGCATTTGTATGGTTTGTTGGAATTGGCCAAGCGCAACAACTTTGATCGTATCTATCTGCACGCCCTGACCGACGGTCGCGATACGCCGCCCAACAGCGGTAAAGGTTTCCTGATGCAGGTCGAGCAGAAGATGAAAGAAATCGGGGTTGGTCAGATCGCGACGGTTATGGGGCGATTTTATGGGATGGATCGCGACCAGCGATGGGAGCGGGTCGAAAAGGCGTATCAATGTTTCCGCTACGGCAAAGGCAGGAAAGCGGCATCTGTCGAACAGGCCATCCAGGCAAGCTATGACAACGATGTTACGGACGAGTTTGTGGAACCGGTGTTGATCGTCGGTGATGATTCACAACCTTTGGCATTGATCGAAGATGGTGACGCGGTGATTTTCTTCAATTTTCGCGGAGATCGACCGCGGGAGATCACCCGCGCGTTTGTCGATCCCAATTTCAGCGCCTTTGATCGGGGCGAGATGTTGAATCTTTACTATGTTTGTCTGACCGAATATGACGCCACGATACCGGCGCCGGTGGCGTTTCCCAAACCGCCCAAGATGAAAAATATTGTGGGTGCTTACTGGTCGCAGCTTGGTTTGAAGCAGTTCCGCTGTGCGGAAACCGAGAAGTACGCGCATGTAACTTTCTTTTTTAATGACTACACCGAATCGCCGTATAAAGGTGAAGATCGTCAGATCGTTCCTTCGCCCAAGGTACGCACGTACGATCTCAAGCCGGAGATGTCCGCATTTGAAGTAACCGATAAGGTCCTGGAGAGACTCGCCTCGGACAAATATGATGTAATGGTGGTTAATTTCGCTAATCCGGATATGGTTGGTCATACGGGTATTATGGCCGCCGCGATCAAGGCCGCTGAAACAGTCGATGTTTGTGTCGGCAAACTGCTGGACAAGATTGAGCAGATGGGTGGGTCCGCTATCGTCACGGCCGATCACGGTAACCTGGAGTTGATGTATGATGTGACCACGAACGGACCACATACGGCACATACCACCTGGCCGGTACCACTTATCGTTTTCGATAAAAAGTACAAAAACTGCAAACTGCGAGAGGACGGCTGCCTGGCCGATGTGGCTCCCACGGCGTTACATATTATGGGGCTGGATCAGCCGAACGAGATGACGGGAAGATCATTGATTATCGAATAGACACGTGGACGAGCCCAACAGGTATAAACGCCTCGGGCATGCCGGTTATTTCGGTTTTACTTGCTCCATACCTTTTTCAGGCCTTTTTCCTCTACTTTTGTGAGCAGAGATTGCAGTTTTTCGACAGCGAGGGTAAGGCTGGTGCAGGTGTCAGTGAGAGCTTCATACAAGCGGGGATCATTAAAGGCTTGTCCAATGGTTCCTTTGCCGGCGGAGATATTGACGAGGATGACGTCCAGATGTTTGAGCGTGGCGGCCAATTGGTCGGCGGTATTCTGGATGTTGACGGAGGTTCGCTCAAAAGTGGTGGTCACCTTACCTGCCAGGTCATCTATATTTCCCACCGTGCCGGAGACTTGTTCGATGAGTTTGCGTGCTTCGACGGTAGTATGTTCGATCTTTGTGATGGCACTTCGGAGATCCTTTGACAGGTCGGCGAAATCGGCCAGGCCCTGTTTGAAGTTTTGTTGGTTTTCCACATCACCCAGGAAGATATCGAGGTGTTTTAGAGTTTTATCGAGGCGCATTACAGCAGTGGTGATATTGGCGTGTACTTCGTCCGGATCGCCATGATCGACCACATCAGGCGGTAAGGGGATCAGTTGGCGCTGGAACTGATCACTCAGGCCGGTCAGTGACCCGATAAGCTGGTCCAGTTGGTGTTGGGTTTTTTCCGTGATGAACTCACTGGTTTCGGAAACGACGCCTTGAAGCTTGGCACCACTGGAAAGCATTTGCAGTGCGGCCGATTCGGTCAGGACAAGCTCTACGGAACTGCCGCCAAGCCCCCGGCGATGTATTTGGGGCACCACATTGGCTGGTATGCGATAGTCTTTGGAGATCGCGGCTATTACTTTGATTTGATAAAACTGTAGATCGGGATTAGCGAGGTCGTCCAGCAGCCTCGGTGGATCGACCTGAATAACTTTGCCCACCCGATAGCCGCGAAACAATACAGCAGTGTTTTCTTGTATTCCCGGCGCTTCAGGAAAGAAAACAGCAACTTCACAAGCGTCATAACGACTGACAAAAGCCGGCAAATCGCCGAACTGAAAGACCATCCAACCCGCAATGACCAGTCCGGCAATTACGAAAATCCCCACAATAATATTGCGCCTATTTTCTTTCATGATTCTGTTCCTTTTCGTCGTCGAGAGTAGTCGGCTGACTGTCACCGTCAAGACCTTCACCGTGTCCATGAACGAAACGTTGCACTGCTTTGTCGGTACTGTTGCGAATCTGTTCGGTTGTACCGTCCACAATGATACGCCCCTGGCTGAGCATCACAATGCGATCTGCTATTCTATAAGTGCTGTGCATATCGTGCGTCACCACAATAGAGGTGATCTGCAGCTCACGCTGCAGTTTGATGATCAGTTCGTTGATGGTATCCGCCCGAATAGGGTCCAGTCCCGTGGTAGGCTCATCGTAAAGAATGACCTCTGGCGAAAGGGCAATTGCGCGCGCCAAAGCTACGCGCTTCTGCTGGCCCCCGGAGAGTTCCGACGGGTATCGTTTTCCCATCTGGCTCATACCAACCAATTCGAGTTTTTCTTCCACCAGCCGGGCAATTTGCTGAACCGACAGTTTCGAGTGCTGCCAAAGCGGAAAAGCCACGTTTTCGGCCACTGTCTGAGAATCGAACAAGGCTCCGCCCTGAAACAAAAATCCACAGCGGCGTCGCACATCCACCAATTTGTTTTCCGTAAGATTGTCGATCCGCCCCCCATCAAAGAAAACCCGGCCACGGTCCGGACGAAGCAGCATAATCAAATGCTTGAGCATTACCGTTTTGCCGCATCCGCTGGGACCAATGACCACCGTGGTTTGGCCCGCTTCTATGCCAAAATCAATCTGCTGAAGCACCTTTACTTTACCAAAAGACTTGCTTACCTCTTGCAGTTCGAACAGCATTTTGTTGTTCCGAGCGTTCATGTCTGATTGTTACCGTTTATCGGGATTTCCGTCTTGGCTGGCTGATCACTTCTGTCCCCGGCATTTGTTGTTATATGAGTACCTTGATACCCCAAAACGTTTCGTAAATGGCACGGCTGATAACCGCCAGCATAAAATTGAGCACCAAAATAGCGATAAAACTTTGCACAAAAGCCTCGGTACAGGCCCTGCCTACGCCGTGGGCGCCGCGGGTACAGTTAAAGCCTTTATAACAACTGATCAAAGCAATGCCCGCTCCGAAAAAAACCCCCTTGCCGATACCGACCATTATATCCCACTTTTCAACAATCTCGGCACTAAAACTCCAATATGACTCACTGTTGATGCCAAAGTGCCAAACACTAATTACGTAACCGCCCAGTACACCCATCACGTCCGCGTAAATAGTCAAAAAGGGAGTCAACAGCACACATGCCAGGAACCGCGGCCAAACCAGGAACCGAACCGGATCGGAGCCCATAGCACGAATGGCGTCGATCTGCTCGGTTACCTTCATAGTGCCCAATTCGGCCGTCATCGCCCCACCGACCCGTCCGGCTAACATGAAAGCGGCTAAAACCGGCCCCAACTCCTTCACCACCGATATATTGATCAGACTTCCGAGCCGATCCTCCATACCGAGGTTCTTCAACTGCGAATAGCTCTGGATCGCCAAAGTCATAGCCACAAAGGCACCGGTGATCATCACCACCGGAACACTTTTGGTGCCGATCTCAAACATTTGAACCAAAAGACGATCCCGAGACATCACCGCCGGGCCCTGACGCGGTACAGCTATCCGACAGATCAAAACCTGCCATACAAAACGCCAAAATCGGCCAAAATCGGCCACCCTTAAAAAAAGACTACGCGACTGCATAACATCACAAACTAAACCCTTCATTCAGTATGGACATAACGTTCAACTGGACACAAGACGCTGTTTTTTCGAGTATGCTTAACTCCGACAGCTTTCCTGCCCGGAATAAGCGTACAGGTCACTGCCTCCTCGGTCTTTTTGGCTCTTTGGCGGCGCTCATAACAGACTGTCTTGACCCGGAAAGACAATCGGCCAGTTCATATTTGTTCTTTCTTGCCTTTCTTGCCCTTTTGATCCTCTCGCTCTTTCGCCCTGCTATAACCACAGTTGGGACATTTATCGGTATAGGCCAGGTTCTGGTCATATTGGACGAAGACGGTACTGCACTTTGGGCATTTTTTGGCCAAAAGCATGGTTTGTTTGCTACATTTGGAACACGTAAGCGGGGTCTTAATATCTCCCCAATTGGGTATCCTGACCATCATAGCGCCGGGCATCGTCATGGCTTTGGCCCGATCTGTCACCATTGTTCGCATAATCTCGGCTGTTTGGGGATCGGTCTGGGCCAACTGCTCGGCATATTTCAAAGTCTCGTTTTTAGTGAGTTCCGTAAACTCTTCGCTCGAATATTCCTTGACGTTCCCACATTCTTTGTCATAGCATTTCAAAAAAACACTACGACTGCCTTTGTCGGCGTCGCCGCCGCCATGATAGATGGTAAAGACAAGACCGACAACCGCTACTGCCAAACTGGCGTAAAGTGCCTTGATCGGCCATACACCTGTTTGAAAACCAAAAAAATCTGCCATGCCCATTACTCCTTAAAAAAAGATAGTGCCGAGAAAAACCGGTGGAACAAGCTCCACCTTACTCTTCTATTTACAGAAACGCTGGTAATCCTTACAAAGATGCAGGCATCACAGGGAAAATTTACCCTCCAGGTAAATTATTGTCAAGACTAACCTTGAAGAAAATATCGACCCGATAGGAAGCCGGCCGGGGACAGCGGGACCACTATAGCGGTGACAGACAGGAATTATCGTACCCGTTGGGAATAAAATCAGTTGTAACTTCCCGCTCAAAAGACTATTATTCTACTAGAAAAACCGTGGGATAAGGCCCTGCCTTGTGGGAAAACCGGTTGGGCAAGTCCCGCCTTACAGACACCCATAGAAACAGTCGTCAAGAGGACAAAGTCCGATAAAATCAAATAAAGAGAGCATAATGGCCCAAAAAGTTAGCTTAGCGACGCTCAAACAATCCAAACAGCAGCGGCGCCCGATCGCCATGCTGAGCTGCTACGACTATTCCACGGCGGTGCTGCTCCAGCAGGCGGGCGTGGACGGCATTATTGTGGGCGACTCACTGGCCCAGGTGATCCTGGGCCACGAAACGACACTGCCCGCCACGATGGATGTGATGGTAACTCTCAGCGCCGCGGTACGACGGGGGGCTCCGAACGTGTATCTGATAGGTGATATGCCTTTTTTGAGCTATCAGGTCAGCCCGGAACAGGCCCTTAGCAATTGCGGCAGGTTCCTGTCCGAAGCGGGCTGTGACGCCGTTAAACTGGAGGTCGATTACAGGCATCTCGATCTGATAAAATGGCTCTCGGCCGCTGGTATTCCGGTAATGGCACATCTGGGCCACCGACCTCAATCCGCACTGCGAGCGGACAAAGTAGTGCAGACCCGCTCGGTAGAGCAGGCTTGCCAACTAGTCCGGGACGCCCTGGATATGGTCAAAGCCGGGGCATGCGGACTGTTGCTGGAATGCGTTACCACCACCGCGGCCCAGGCGGTAGCTGAACGAACCGATCTGCCGGTTATAAGCTGCGGCAGTGGACCGTATTGCGACGGTCAGGTATTGGTCCTGCATGAAGTTTTGGGCCTTCCTGGAGCGATTAGGCCGCGTTTTAGCAAGAGTTATGCCGAGATCGGCGAGCAAATTCGTCTGGCCGCGACCCAGTACATCAGTGAAATACAACAAAAAAAGTTTCCCGATGAGCAGCGCAGCTACCACATGGATCCTCAGCACCAACAGCAGTTTGAACGGTGGCTGAAATCCCTTGATCTAGCAGAAAAATCACCATAGGATGCTTTGAGAGCAAGAAAACCACGATTTTTACATTGGGAACTCGTTATGCAAACAACAGAACTGTTACCAGAGATATTACGTACAAAATCATGTAAAACGGTTTACCGGTGCACATATACCGGACAGGTATAAGGAGTTGAAAAACAATGAATAATCTTTTGCGAAACAATAAAAAAACTAAGCTAAGCGTTATTGGCGCCTTTTGCCTGATCGCGACGTTTGTTTTGGTCAGCCCGGTCGCGGTTGCACAGACGGGCGAGGCGCTTTCTGAGCAGGAAAAAGCCACGGCCGTCCAGCTCAACAATGCCAACCGCCGGGCGGTGGAGATTGTTCGTCCCACTGTGGTCTCCATCAGCGTCTCCAAGCATATCCAGTTTGAGCTGCTTGATCGGAGCCGTGCCGACCAGACAATGGTAAGTCTGGGCAGCGGCTGCATTATCGACAAACGTGGTTATATTATCACCAATAACCATGTGGTAGCCGAGACAGATACGGCGGAAGTTATTCTGGCAGACGGACGGCGTTTCGAGGCGGTTGAGACGCTGACCGATCCAGACACCGATTTGGCGCTGGTACGTATCGAGCTTGACGGTGAGGATCTGCCGGTGGCTCAATTCGGCGATTCCGATCAGGCTCAGGTTGGCGATTTCGTGCTGGCTATCGGCAGTCCGTTCGGCTTGTCTCAGACTGTCACTTCCGGGATCATCAGCTATAAAGGTCGCCAAACAGGCATCTTAGAGACGTGGGGCTATGAAGATTTCATTCAGACCGACGCCGACATCAATCAGGGCAACAGTGGCGGGCCACTGGTCAATCTGTATGGCGAAGTTATCGGGATTACTTCTAACATTTACACCCCGACCGGTGTCTCAGCCGGCTACGGGTTCGCCGTACCGAGCAATCTCGCCAAATTCGTGGCTGAGCGATTGATTACGGAGAAACAGGTTCGGCGAGGTTGGCTGGGTGTAGAAATGATCAGTACAGACGACCTGCGCAAGATTCCGACTGAGGAATATAGCAAGCTGCCCAGTGGGTCTCTGCGGCAATTTCTGCAAGACAATCTCGATTTTATCAAAGAAATTCCAAAATCAATCGACGGTATTGTAGTTTCCGGGGTGATATCGGATGATCCTGCGGATAAGGCGGGGATGAAAGTCAAAGACATCATTTTGTCGGTCAATGGCATAAAAACAGTGGATTCTTATCGTTTCCGCAGCTATATAGCCACGCTGAAGCCGGCAGAAACGGCCAAATTCACGCTCTGGCGAGACGGACGGGAGACAACCCTGTCGGTTACACTAGGTGATCGGGCGGCGGCGGTGGTACGGGAAAAGGACAACTCCCAACCGTCAGACTATGCCCAGCGGGAGCCGGAGGGGATGGTACCGATTCCGCTGTTTCCAGACCCGTTCGGGGGGCCTCCACAAGAAGAACCTCCTAAACTGGGTATTACGGTCCAGCCTTTGAGTTCATTACTGGCTCGTGAGTACGGCTATGACAAAAACCTTCATGGCCTGGTGATCAGTGGAGTTTCGCCAGGCAGCATAGCTCAGCAGAGCGGGCTGAAAACCGGTGACATTATCGTCAGTGTCAATGGGGTCAGGATTGAAACCGGCGATCAACTGAAAGAAATCATTCAAAAGGCCAATCTGACAACAGAAGGTGTCGAAATAATCGTTCGCAACCAGACCGGCCAGCGGGCCATTACTGCAAAACGTCAGGATCCGGGCCAATAACGACGCTGACATCTATGATGCGTCTAACAAGCCACGGTCCGGCGCAGCAGTCTATCAGTGATGTTGGCGTCATCGGTGAGGGTTTCCTGAATCCGGTTCCAGTCTTCGGTTTTGGGGAATGGTTTGACATCGACGCCGGTAGCGGTTAAGTTAAGCAATAACTTGGCGTCTTGCCTGGAAAAAGATTGTGAAAATCCAGGCGTAAGAGTGTGAATAAGATCGGTACAACAGCCCTTCTCGGCCGCCAAGACAGGGCCTTTAGACCGGGAAATCGGCACCCAACCCATTATATGGCTGAAAAGAAGAAAAAAATTAGCATTATCAACCAAGTTGATACCACCAATATCGATTTGGAAAATGTCGATGTCTCGGCTGAGATAGTGGGGATACGCCAGCCGACCGTAAGTGTCAAAAAGGACGGGCCGCCTAAAGGTCACAGCCAGAATCCTTCCGAAACCGAAACAAACAGGAACGAAGTGGGGATTCCCAAGGAACTGGGGATACTGGCGTTACGGAACGTGGCGGTTTTTCCCGGTACGGTTATTCCTCTGGCAGTCGGTCGGCCTCGAAGCCAGCGTCTGCTGGCCGACTTTACGGCCAAGGAGGCGTCCGGATCACTCAGGGCCGGCTGGAGCAATGGAATACTCAATGAAGCCGACCAGATTATCGGTGTGCTCACGCAGAAAAACCCCGAAACCAACGATCCCGGCTTCGATGACCTGTATTCGGTGGGAACAGTCGTATCGGTACTAAAAAAACTCAAGCTCCCGGACGGTCAAAAGTCCCTGGTGGTCCACGGGCTGATACGGTTCAGGGTGATCAAATGGCTCGCTATCGATCCATTCTTCAGGGCGCAAATAGAGATTATCGAGACCCAGACCAAACCCAGCAGAAATCTCACCGCGCTGATGACCAATGTCCGCAACATGGCCCAGCAGATGGTGGAACTTTCACCAAATATCCCCGATGAGGTGCATGTCATCTTGAGCAATATCGAGGATCCCGGAGCACTGGCGGATTTTCTGGCGGCGAACATCAACGTCCCGGTAATACAGAAACAAAAAATTCTCGAGACTATCGACATAACCAAGAGGCTGCAAATGCTGTCGGTGGCGCTGGCCAGTCAACTGGAGCTATTGGAGCTGAGCGCCAAGATCCAGGACAAGGTAAGCCAGTCGATCGACAAAACACAGCGTGAGTTTTTCCTGCAGGAGCAGCTAAAGGCTATTCAGAAGGAACTGGGCCAGGCCGATCAGAAAACGGTCGAGATCGAGGAACTCAAGGAAGCTATCGCCACGGCTAAAATGCCCGAAAAGGTTGAAAAGGAGGCCCTGCGCGAACTGGATCGGCTCAGTAAGATTCCCACTATGAGTCCGGAATACAGTGTGAGCCGTAATTATATCGAGTGGCTCTGCGAGTTGCCCTGGTCTAAAAGTACCGAGGACAAACTCGACCTTAACCGCGCCCGGAAAATTCTCAACGCCGATCATTACGACCTGACCAAGGTCAAGAAACGTATCCTGGAATTTCTGGCCGTTCGTAAGCTCAACCCCGCCGGCCGCAGCCCTATTCTGTGCCTTGTCGGTCCGCCAGGGGTGGGCAAAACTTCACTGGGTAAAAGCATCGCTCGATCCATGGGCAGAAAATTCGTACGGATTTCGCTCGGCGGCATCAGAGACGAAGCCGACATCCGAGGTCACCGACGCACCTATATCGGCGCCCTGCCGGGCCGTATTATGCAGGAACTGCGTAAATGCGGCAGTCACAATCCTGTCTTTATGCTCGACGAACTTGACAAAATCGGTCAGGATTTTCGAGGCGATCCGGCCGCGGCCCTCCTGGAAGTGCTCGATCTGGAACAGAATTATTCGTTTACCGATCATTTCATCGATCAACCGTTTGACCTGTCGCGTGTGATGTTTATCGGCACAGCTAACTATATGGGGACGGTTCCGCCGGCGCTGCGCGACCGGTTGGAAGTAATGGCACTGCCTGGTTATACCGCAAACGAAAAACTACTGATCGCTCAGCGTTATCTGGTTCCACGGCAATTGACCGAAAACGGCCTTACCGACAAAACGCTGAATATCAAAGAGGACGCCCTGGTCAAACTGATCGATTCCTACACCCGCGAAGCGGGCGTCAGGGAGTTGGAGCGTCAGATTGCCGCTATCTGTCGAGCCGTCGCCGCCGAGATCGCTTCCGGCAAAAGAAAAACCGCTACCATCTCAGAGCGGCTTCTGGCCAAATTGCTGGGCCCGACCTTGTACGAATCGGAACTGGCTATGCGGACCAGCGTCCCCGGAGTCGCTACGGGACTGGCCTACACGCCTGTCGGCGGTGAAATACTGTTCGTGGAATCCACGGCAATCCCGGGCAAGGGCCGACTGCTTCTGACCGGACAACTGGGCGAAGTGATGAAGGAAAGCGCACAGGCCGCTTTGAGCGCCCTCAAGAGCCTGGCCCTGAACAAAGACAAGAGAAGCAAAGGAACCGGTCCTCTGGCACAACTGGCCCGAATCCTGAGCAACGACGAAATCATCAGCAAACAGGACATCCATGTACACGTTCCGGCAGGCGCCGTACCAAAGGACGGGCCGTCGGCGGGATTGGCAATGTACATCTCGATGGCGTCCATGTTGGCGAATCATTCGGTCCGGGCAGACATCGCTATGACCGGTGAAATCACGCTGCGCGGTACTGTGCTGCCTATCGGAGGCGTTAAGGAAAAACTCCTGGCCGCCAAGAGGGCCGGCATAAAAACCGTGATTCTGCCTGACAGAAACCGCAAGGACCTGATCGATCTGCCGCGGGAGGTGACCCGCGGAATGAAATTTGAATTTGTTCGTCATGTTGACAAAGTCCTGCGAATAGCTCTGCAAGGCTACAAATAAGCGAGCAGATGAATTGCCCCGACTGGCTTACTCATCTGTTATTTTGGAGACAAGCTTATGGTTGACACATCACATCTGGTTCTGACCCAACAGGACGGCGTAACGGTCGTCGGCTTCGTGGAACCGTCGATCCTGGACGCTTATCATGTCGATAAAATCGCTAAACAGCTTTACGAACTGATCGAAAAGCACAAACATCAAATGCTTGTCCTGGACTTCTCCACTATCAAAATGCTAAGCTCTCAGACGTTCAGCGTTTTGTTGAAGATGCGCCAACTGCTCGACAAAGTTGACGGCAAAATGGTCATCAGCGGCATTAATCCGGGCTTGTACCGGGTTTTCAAAATAACGAATCTGCAGAGCATTTTTAAATTTTTTGAAGATAACGACTCCGCTGTCAACTATCTGAAACAGCAATAAGAAATCCTATGCTATTTTTTGATATCGAGGTGAATTATGTACACTACTATTCAATTTTCGATCTTTCTTATCAACAAACCGGGTGTTCTGGCTCAGGTGCTCGGCGAATTGGCTCGAGAGAAGATTAACATTGTCGCCATGACTATGATGGACTCGGTCGAGCATGGCGTACTGCGGCTGGTAGTGACACAGACTGCCGCGGCACGTGAGATTCTCAACCGCACCAACATGCAAGTCAATGAATCGGAAGTCCTGTGCGTTACGCTGCCCAACAAGGCCGGCGCCCTGGCCGGAATCGCCGCCCAACTATCCAAGGCACATATCAATATAAATTATTGTTATGTGACAGCGGGCAGTCACGGCGGAAAAACCACCGGCGTGCTCAAAGTGGCGGATCTGAAAAAGGCCATGAAAACCCTGGAAAAATCGGCCGACAGAAAAGCAACCTCCGAAAAAACGCCGTCAAGGCCTTTTCCCGCACACCGCGGTAGATGAGGTAGAACCCCGCCGAGGCCTGAGCACAATGGCGATCTCAGGGCTACTAATGCCTGTTGCCTTCAAACTGAACGGTGCGTTAGAATAGGTCAGTTTGAGTTATTTGGCTGTCGCCAAAACGACACCTTAATTTTGTGTTTTTAACTTACTCAACGAGGATACGTACTTATGATTTGGAGTAATTATTTGATTCCGACGGTCAAGGAGATTCCCGCCGACGCGGAGGTTCCCAGCCATCAACTGATGATACGGGCCGGTCTGATACGCAAACTGGCCAGTGGAACATACACATATATGACGCTGGGCTGTCGTACTGTGCTCAAGGTGATAGCTATTATCAGAGAGGAGATGAACGCCGCCGGCGCCCAGGAAATTATCATGCCGATAGCTCAGCCGTTCGAGCTGTGGCAGCAGACCGGACGCAGTGAAGATTACGGCGAGACGCTGGGACGATTCAAGGATCGTCACGGCCGATGGAATGTGCTCGCCCCGACCGCCGAGGAGGTGGTGACCAACCTGGCCGCCGGAGAGATCAAATCTTACAAACAACTGCCGTTCAACCTCTACCAGATCAATACGAAATATCGCGATGAGTTTCGCCCCCGGTTCGGCGTTATACGCAGCCGTGAGTTCATAATGAAGGACGCCTACAGTTTTCACGCTACGCCCGAAAGCCTCCAGGAAGGTTATCAGGCTATGTACGACGCGTACTGTCGCATCTTCAACCGCTGTGGAGTGGAGTACATCATCGTCCAGGCCGAATCAGGCCAAATGGGCGGGTCTGGTTCGCATCAGTTCACCGTACCGTGCGAGACCGGCGAAGACCTGATCGTCTATACCGAAGATGGTTCCTACGCAGCCAATTTACAGAAGGCGGCCGCAGACCCATTGCCCAAACAGGCTCTCTCCAGTCAGGCGCCGCCGCCGCAGGACGTTCACACACCTGATATCGGCAGTATCGATGCGGTGTGCAGCTTCCTGAAAACCAAACCCCAAGAAATGATCAAAACCTTGATATACTCAGCCGGGGACGAGATGATAACAGTTCTCGTACGGGGCGATCACGAGGTCAACCAGGAAAAACTCACCCAGACAATGGAAGGAAAATATATCGAGCTGGCCGACGAAACCACTATCAGAAATGTCACCGGGGCTGCAACGGGGTTTGCCGGACCGGTGGGCATAATCGAAAAGATAGACAAGCTGCTGATCGATCACGCCGTAGCGAATATGGCTGTGGGTATCACCGGCGCCAATAAAACCGATTATCACACGCGAAACATTGTGCCCGGCCGCGACTTCCCGCTGACAGGTCGGAAGGTGGTTGTCACCGACCTGCGCAACGTCGTCGAAGGCGACACCTATAACGGCAAAAAACTGTTGTTCAGGCACGGCATCGAGGTAGGTCAGGTCTTCAAGCTGGGCGCCAAGTACAGCAACACGCTCGGCGCCAGGTTCCTCGACGAAGATGGACAGGAACATCCCTGTCTGATGGGCTGTTACGGCATCGGCATTGCCCGCATTATAGCCTCGGCCATCGAACTCCATCACGACGACGACGGCATCATTTGGCCGATCTCCATTGCTCCGTTTGAGGTGCTGATTATGTCGGCAAACCAGGACGACCCGGAAGTAACCCGGGTAGCCGAACAACTATACCGGCAACTGGGTAGTAACAATATCGAGGTGCTGCTCGATAACCGCCCTGAGCGGGCGGGCGTTAAGTTCAAAGACGCCGACCTGATTGGAATTCCTGTTCGAGTAACGGTCGGCAGGCAGGGGCTGGCCGAGGGAAAAATCGAGATCAAGCTGCGACGCGAATCGGACCGCCAAACCATCCCGATAGCCGACGCATCGCAACGGATCGAGGCGATAGTAAGACAATTATACGCCGAGCTTTCGTAAGGAAATGGTCCATGGCTCAGCCTAAAGACCCGCAACCAGTCAAGCTGATCGTGGGAATGCTCAGTAAAGATGCAGCACTTTTTACCTGCGCCGAAGAAAACATGCAAACCCTATGGGGCGATATCGACCTACGAAGCGACGTAATGCTCTTTACGCATACGAACTATTACGCCGGGGAAATGGGTACGCCGCTCCAGCGCAAATTTGTCAGTTTCGCCGAGCTTATCGACCCGGAAAAATTGGCCGCTATCAAACATCAAACCAACGCCCTGGAAGAAAAAATCGCTCAAAGCAGCGCAGGACAAACACTGCAGGTCACCAGGCCGATCAATCTCGATCCCGGCTACATCGATCCCGGCAAGCTCGTGCTGGCCACTACCAAAAACTATGCGCATCGTATATATATAGGCCGAGGGATGTACGCGGAAACCACTTTGCATTACCATAAAGGTTCATGGCAGACGTGGCCCTTTACCTATCCGGACTACGCCTCCGGCGACTACAACGATTTTCTAAATGGCACACGGCTGATACTCATGGAGCAATTGTCATCACAGAAACGAAATACATAATCGCATCAGGACTGGCGGCGTTCGTCAGTTCACTGATATTTACTATGCTGATACGACGGTGGGCGCTGCGACGCGGGTTTGTCGATCAGCCCGGCGGCCATCACACCACCCATACCGAACCGATAGCGCTGGGCGGCGGCATTGTGATATTCTGGATAACCATACTACCGATAGCCATAGTAGCAGCCCTGGTCTGGTGGTGGCAGGCACACGGAATTCCAGGTTTCCTCCCGCAGACTCTCGCGATACATATACCAGGACTGGCCTCTCGAACGGAATTGGCCTTGACACTGGTCGTCGCAGCCGGATTGCTACACATCATGGGACTGATGGACGATAAGCACCACCTGGGACCAAAGCTCAAACTGGCAGTACAACTTACCGCGGCCATACTACTGGCAGGTGTAGGCGGAGTACGCTTTGATTTTTTTATCCCGAATGTTTGGCTGACGACCATTTTGTCCGTATTATGGATAGTGGTAATCATCAACGCCTTTAACTTTCTCGACAACATGGACGGCCTTTCAGCGGGTGTCGCCGTCATCTGCGCCGCAATGACCCTGGGCGCCGCATGGAACAGCGGACAGGTATTTGTCAGCGGCCTGCTGATAATCCTGATCGGCACCCTGTGTGGATTCCTGGTATTCAACTTCGCACCGGCAAAAATATTTATGGGCGACGCCGGCTCACTGCTGGTGGGACTACTGCTGGCAACCGCGACCATTCGAACCACTTATTATCAGCAGAATAGTTCCGAGGCGGCATGGTACAACACCCTTATGCCGTTGATCGTACTGGCGGTACCACTGTATGATTTCCTAAGCGTCACTACCCTGCGCCTGCTGCAGGGCAAAAGCCTTTTTATCGGGGACAAGCAGCACTTCTCCCACCGACTGGTCAGCCGAGGCATGACACGGCGACAAGCGGTCCTGACGATCTACCTGGCCACAGCATGTACCGGACTGGGCGCCACCATTCTGCATCAACTCTCCAGTACCGCCGTGATATTGGTGTTCGTACAAACCCTACTGATATTGCTGATCATCGCCATCCTGGAACATCCAGGAAAGGTATAGTCGTACATTTTTCGAGAAAATCGTGCTCAACAAAACCCTCCAGACAGCAAAACAACCTGCCCCGAACAAACTGATAGAAGTAACGGACAACATCCTGCTTCTGGTGAGTGGCGCCCTTATTGCCGGACGCTGTCAGATCAATGAATCCTTTCCCCTCGTTTGGCGCCTGACCAGAACACCGCCAACTCCCGATATCGGCGGGGCCGAAGTCACTTCTATGGTAGTATTTGCCGCACTGATCTCCACCGCGGCGATGGTATGGCTGGCAGTCCGGGCAATCAGCGGAACAATCACCTGGCGTAAAACCGCCTTAGTGCTGCCGCTGCTGGTAATGCTCGCGGCCGGGATTTTCTCCGTCAGTGGCGCTTCGAACAAAAACACCGCCCTTATTGCGGCGTTGAACCTGCTTAGCCAAATGGTCCTGGCAATACTGCTGGTACAACTGCTCAACACTTCATGGAAACAACGACTGATACTTTGCGTGGTGGCGGCAACCGGAATCTCATTGGCATACCGCTGCGCCGAACAGCACTTTTACGACATACCCAGCACCATAAAAATGTTTGAAGAAAACCCCCAGGAATCTCTGCAAATACACGGTATCGAAGCAGGCACCTACCATGCTCAGCAATATATCGATCGAATCAAAAGCCGGGACGTAGGTGGATACTTCGCGATAAGTAATACAGCGGCATCTTTATTTATCCTGTCGATTATGGCAACCCTGGCTTTAGTACTGGACAAAATCAAATGGTCCAGCCGCCATTGGCTTATAATCATTGGAACCCTGGCGATCCTGGTTCAAATCGCCGGATTGCTGATCACCAAAAGCAAAGGCGGTATAGGCGCATCGGCCGCGGCGCTGGGACTGCTGGTAATATTGTGGTGCGGGCGGCGATTTTTCCGTCGGCACTGGCGGTCCACAATTGTCGTCACGGTGGCTTTAGCAATATTGGCGATAGTCGCGATAGCAGGCCACGGTCTCCACTACGGACGACTGCCGGGTAATTCGATGTGGGTAAGATGGCAGTACTGGAACAGTGGCGGGGCGATGATTGCGGACCATTGGCTCCGCGGCGTCGGCCCGGAAAATTTCGGCACTTATTACACCCAATACATCTCACCGGCAGCCCCGGAAGTGGTAAAAGATCCACATTGCTTTCTCATGGCAATCTGGTGTGGATGGGGTCTGCTGGGACTGTTCGGTTTCCTCTGGGCAATCATGGCGGTTTGCGTACATCTGGCTCGGCCCAGAGACACTGCCTCCCAACAACCCGCAACCGCCATGGAGCAGACCAACCGCCGCGACACCACGCAAATCGACTCGGCAGATACGTTCGGCAAATGGTGGCTATGGGGACTGGCGTTGGCCGTGACAGTGGTTTCGATACGAATATCGGTCAGCGATCTGAGCTGCATCGCCAGTGATATAAAGCCCAGCGTTTATCTGGTCTCATTTATCGTCCCGGCAATAGTATGGCTCATAAGCTTCATACTGCTGGACAAAGAAGGCCTTTGCCGGACCGACGCCGCCGCACAAATAAACAACCATCACTCAATAGGCTCCCTAATACTGGGTTGCGGACTGTTAGGCTTCCTTTTGCACAATACCATCGACTTTGCGATTTTTCAGCCGGGCCTGGGAACGTGTTTCTTTGCCCTGGCAGCTACGGCGATGACGTTGCGCCGGCCGGATAACCTTGGCCTGCCTGCGACAACACAAATGGAAATCGGCAAAAGCCGCCTCAGCCGAGTAATAATAGTAACAACAGCCCTGGCGGTAGTCGCGGGATTGTGGATCAAGGTGGTGTTTCCCGTCAGCGCCGGATATCAGCAAATGCAACAGGCGCAGTTTTGGGCATCCAAGGCCGACGAACTGGCCCAGACAGCACAGAAAACCCAATCCTATCAGACTGAAAATGACATGCGGGAATATTGGTTCCGGCTGCAGCAGGCCCAATGGAACGCAATGCAGGCAACCGACACGAACAAACACGATCCGGAGGGATCTTACTTCCTGGCCATGCTCTGTTCTCTGGAATGGACAAACAGTCAGTACCAAAACGATTCACTGTTAGAGTCCTCTATAAGGTATTTTCACGAGGCGATCCGACGTGACCCGGCCAACTTCAAATACTACCAACAGCTAAGCGACTTGTACCACAAAGCAGCATGCCACCATCCGAAAAACAAACAGTATTTGCCCAAAGCCCTTACCGCCGCACAGGAGGCCCTCAAACGCTACCCCGTTAAATCGGAACTGTTAATCGACTATGGCAAACTGCTTCTCGAAATGGATCGTCGCGACGAGGCCCTCATGGCCTTTGAAAAGGCCCTGCGAAACGAACAGGCATACCTCAACCAACAGCGACAAATGTATCCCCAACAAGCCGAACCGACGCCTCGGCTCAAACCTGCCCTACAGCAGTGGACAGAAAAACAACTCCAGCGACAAACGAAAAACCACTAACCTGTCAATCGCCTTGCTGCCATTTCCCCCGCTTTTTATGTTCGGCAATCTCCGACTCGGCCAAATTTCGTATCTTGTAGGCACAGTCACGCACCGTGCCGAACAGAACGCCGCAACCAACATCTTCACGTGAGATGTCTCCCTCGTCAGCCAGGATCATCAGTTCACGCACCAACTCAAGCGCCCTGTTTATAGCCTCATTACAATGATCTTTCATAACACCACCCATATCAACAATACCTATTCTTGAAATCGACTCAACCAAGCCATGTACCGCAGGCGGCTCGCCCGCGTCTTGTACGAACTACATCACCTGCAAAGCCTATACCAAACCACCCCCAGTGCGACTGCGGACGTAACTCCATTAATTCCAACGTGTTATCGAAAATCCGTAAGGCTGCCCATGCGGGAAAGCATATAGCGCAACACACACGATGAGACACTTTTGCCTCGCCCAGACATCTCCAGAAATAGTGTGACCTTACGTATCTGCCTACTATACAACGAATTACAAAAAAATATTGTGCTCCCGCCAATCTGTAGTGTATCATTAACGCAGCCATGAGACACTATAGGGATGAGACACATCGATTGTAACGATTATAATGATTAAATTAGGTGCGATAACTGCGCCAAAAACCCGGGTTCCCACCACCGCGGAAAAATAAACCGACAACAAGTGTATCAACTATATCACAAAAACACTCTCGGCACCCGCCTGAGCCTGAAAAGGAGAAACTATAAACACAACCATGTAACTCCTTATTAATAAACCGCTTGCCAATATCTGCCCGGCCTTGTTAACCGATTTGGCACGCATATTGCTACTCGTATCTATAGCCGTACACGGAAGAATAAAAAAACATTACTGGGATATGGGAAGGAATTGGTAATTATGAAAAGAGTACATATAAAACCTATTTCAGAACACATGTTGGCAAAGGTCGACAGGCTGAATCTTCCGCCCGTTCACAAAAGAGCACTGGAAGATATACTGGCCGCCCCAATAGCGTATATGCCGGATGAACGCTTCTCCCAGAAAAGCGCAATCGAACCGATAATGAAACATCAGGTTACGGCTCGACCGAACATCCCACTGAGCACAGAAGAAGAGCAGATCCTGTTCCTTCAGATGAACTACATCCGCCATCAAATGTGCAAACATCGTCGCAATCTGCTCCGGCAGGGACAGTGGAAAGAAAAAGATGTACAGCGACTGCTGGAAGAACATCAGGACCAACTGGAATGCCGCAGCAAGATAGTGACCGCCAATATGGGACTGGTCCTGTCTATGGTCAAGCAGGCAAAATACCCCGGCATAGAGTTCACCGATTTGGTCAGTGAAGGCAGTATGGCCCTGCTGCGAGCAGCGGAAAAGTTCGACTGCGCCCGCGGCTTCAAGTTCAGCACCTACGCCTGCCGGGCGATACTTAAGGGATTCTCCAGAACCGCCAAACAGGACTACAAGTACCGCAGCCTGTTCCCCACCCAATTGGACGATTCGATGGAAAAAGACGACAAAACCGAACAGGGCTATCAGGAATCACGAAAAGAATTGGTTGACGAAATACATGCGATCATGAACAATAATCTGGCTGGCCTCTCGGAGATCGAAATGTCGGTGCTCCAGATGCGATTTTCATTTGAGAATGAGCAGCTTATGCCGTTGACGCTCAAACAAGCAGGCGCAAAATTACACCTGACCAAGGAACGGATTCGACAAATCCAAAATAACGCCCTGAA
>CAZICK010000017.1:15076-19286 GCA_964537505.1 uncultured Pirellulales bacterium | reverse complement strand
TGGCGGCAATACAGATATCCTGCTTGATGAAATGTTGCGATCTGCACAGGATAACCTTTGCCAGGTGGAAAAACTTCCGATAGCTCAATTGAATATCCACCCATGCACCCATTGCGACCACTGCCTGGAGGCCGGATCATGCCGTCTCGACGATGATATGCAGCTCTTGTATCCTAAGCTCCTTGATACGGATTGCCTGATCCTGGCCTCACCTATATATTTCATGGCCCACTGTGCCCAGGCCAAAGCCCTGATAGATCGATGCCAGGTGTTCTGGGCTCGCCGATATGTGCACAAAGAACGCCTGGCAAAACCAGCCGGGCCTACCCGCCGCGGCATATTCATCTCTGTCGGCGCCACCCACGGAAGCAAGGTGTTTGCTGGCGCCAAAATCACCATGAAATGGTTCTTCGACGCACTGGAAATAGAATACTGGGACAATCTGCTCTTCGAAGGCATCAATACGAAAGGCGCCATCGCCAAACACCCCACCGCCATATCTCAGGCCCGCCAACTCGGCCAAAAACTCGCTCAGCTAAAATAAACCACCACCGGATTTAGGTGCTATGGCCGCAAAAAATCCCAATTGGCTAACAATACATTGTCGTAATATTGGAAAATTGCGATTTTTGGGCTGAAAAAGCGGGAAAATATCGGGGAAAATCAGAAATTTTTCCTTGACTTGCCGGGCAGACCATGATACGGTCTATACATGGCCAAGGCAATTTGGGCCGGGGATAGGAAAAAATCCCGCAAAGATGCCCATAAGGAAAGAAGAATAAAAGGCCAACATACAGTTTAAGCAACCTTAACCTGCTCGTTTTACAAAGGAGCATACCATGAATTCCCGACGAAATTATGCGCGAATTTTTTGTACAATTGTCTGGCTTTTGTCTATCTCATCAATACTCGATGCAAAATCAGTATATGTTATTTCCAAACATACAACAAGTTCCATACAGGTTTATAACACTGTATATGATGAGATAGAACTTCAGTATGCAGATAGTTTGCCATGGCATGGTACCGGCGCCATCGATTTGGCCATTAACGAAATTGATGATATACTTTTTTGCAGCTATGATGGATCCAATACTATTGAGATACTAAATGCCAAGACGATGGCGTGTATTCATACTGAAAGCGAGATAGATGAAGAACTTGCTGGTATCGAGTATTGTCATGAATATAACTGGCTTTTGTGTGCGGAGCGATACGATCCGAATATTCACGTCTTCGAATATGATCCGGTGAGCCAGGAATTTATCAACGAAACAGTTTGCCACATAACAGGCGTTACAGAAGGAATATTAGGTGTATGTTTAGATGAAGAAGAAATGCGATTATACATAAGTCAAGAAGATGATGCAACGGTTAAGTATTACGATGTATATAGTGAGAATAATGAGCCGAGTATTGTTTATGCCGGAGAAATTGATGTTGAATGGGAAGGTCAGGAAAGGATTGCTGTTGGAATCGCGATTTATAATGACGGGGAGGGGGTGAAGTATTTGTATTCGGCGGGGTATAATCATGAGTCAGGAGGACAACAACATTCCTATTTAATTCGTACGCCTGTTCCTGATCCAAATGAAAACGGCGGGATTTTAGGGACGGACACAGGAACAAATAATTATGTTGTGGGTGTTGATGTTGACAACGATACAGGTCTTGTTTATTGTACTACATTGGGTAGTGAATCCAGTATTAGAGTTTACGATCCCTTAAGCTGGACATCGGATCCAGATGACTGTGAACCTACGGACAAAAAAACAGGTGACGGTATTGATGGGCCGGGGGGTCTGGTGGTCGGTTCACAATATAAATATCCTGATCGATTAGAGATAAGTATTGACTATGTTATTTTGGCTGATCCGAATACGTGTGCAGCACCGGATGACCAGGTGGTTTATAATGTCTGTATTGAACCGGGTGAAGATGATGAGTATGATGTTGTATTAACCATGTATCTGCCCTCAGGAGCTCTTCCTGTCAGTGCAGATCCAAATACAGGAACCTATAATAATGTTACACGTACATATACCTGGTATGTTGGTGACTTGACAGGCGGCGGCCCTGAGGAATGTTTTGAACTGGTTGTGGAAGTTACGGAGATGGCTGAGCCGGCAGTGGAACTTTTGGTCAGGGCGGAGGTGGAAAGTGATTTAGCCTTTTCCTATACTCAAATACTTACGCCGGTATGTTGCTGGGCTTCTGGGATTATTTATGTCGATGCCCGTGCTACGGGTACAAACACAGGCGTCGATTGGGAAAACGCCTACGCCAACCTGCAATCCGCACTACGCCGGGCGGGCGAGTGCGGCACGGAAATCTGGGTTGCACGGGGAGTTTACTCCCCCGGCAACGACTCCACCGACAGCTTTGAAATCCACGACTCTGTAGAAGTTTACGGCGGCTTCAAAGGCGTCGAAACCAGCCGCCAGCAGCGAGATTTCACCCGCTACGCGACTATTCTCACCGGTAAGCAGATAAACGATAGGGTCGTTACAATGGGCGATGAAACTGTTCTTGACGGCTTTGTAATTGAGAAGGGCAAACAAAGAGGCATATATGGGGATGATAGTAACTTTACCGTTAGAAATTGCTCGATAACGAGCACATCTGAACATGGCATTTATTGTGAGTATGGAGATGTTACTGTAAGCTGGTGTGTTATAAGAGAAAATGGATATGATGGGATACGCCACAGATATGGAGCTTTTGCACTTAGAGTGGAAAACTGCAGAGTCTATAAGAACGGACGAAATGGAATTCATTGCTATAACTCGAGGCCGACGATTACAAACTCAATGGTTTATGAGAATGGCTGCGATGGGGATGGTTACTATGGAATCGACCTGTATCAGCCGTCGTCTATACCCGATATTCGTAACAATACGATTGTTCACAATGAAAATGAGGGGATTAAGTTTTCGGGTGATAACGCACCTGATATTGACAACTGTATTTTGTGGCATAACAACAGCGATGGTGGTTTGGGGCAAATGGACAATTGCTGCGCTCAATATTCCTGTATTACCGATCCGAACGATCCGGACGGCGTGGACCCCAATGCTTCCACGCCCGACCAGTACAGTCATAATATCACCTGCGATCCAAACTTTTCTTACGACCATCCACAGTATGGCCACTACCATCTCGATCCCGGTTCGCATTGTGTTGACGCGGGCAACGACTCGGTCGTCGATCCCAACGGTTTCGGTGAATATGACATCGACAGCGATGACAGAATCGTCGGCGATCATGTCGATATGGGTGCTGATGAGGTGGCGTGCGAGGATGTTTACAATGCTGTTGACTGGAGTGCTGATGGGATTGTGAATCTGGAGGAGTTTTGGGCAATGGCCGACGCGTGGCTCAAAGAAGATGATGATCCAGACTGGAGCGATACCTATCAAAAATGCGATCTGATTGATGATGGGGTGATAGATCTCGCTGACCTTGTCGTTTTTTGCGATGAGTGGCTGTGGCAGGCGTGCTGGCGCAATTGTGATATCTGGATGATGATGGGTATGGGCGGCGGTGATTTGGCCGCTGCGCCCGTGACCGAGCAGACCATACTAGAAACCAAACCTCCACACGTGATAACTATTTGGGAAGAAATCAAGATGGTCGAGGAAGCCATAGACTGGCTTGAGAAAGTCTGGCTGGAAGATGAGAATTTGCGAAAAGAAGTCAGCGAAGAAGAATGGAAAGAGTTTATCGACGGCTTATATGACTGGCTGGAACAGGCATACGAACAATTGAAAGAATAACCGCGAACGAAGCGCATATTTGTCTTGACATTGTGTTCGAAATGAATTACAATCGATATTAAAGTGAGGTGTATTATGAGAATTTTAATTTTGACTATAGTGCTTTTGTTATGTTGTATTGCCTCGGTGAGCAGCGGTTACGATTATGTAATCACCGATGGTTTTTTTGGTGGCTTAACATTAGATGACTATGAATCGCTTTTAATGACAGGGGGGGGGAGGGATGAGTTAACTTTATTTGACTGGAGTAACGCAACGATTCAGGGCACTTCTGCTTTAGTGAAATATTCTGGCGGAATATGGTTTCTTAGCATGGGTGGTTATACTCATCTGGATTTTTCAGGTGGTGAACTTCACGAACTTAGTATTCATTCTGCCGGCCGCGCGGTATTCAGTGGCGGAAGAATAGATGAAATTCGAAGCTATCAGTATGT
>CAZICK010000017.1:0-14976 GCA_964537505.1 uncultured Pirellulales bacterium | reverse complement strand
GCCGCGCGGTATTCAGTGGCGGAAGAATAGATGAAATTCGAAGCTATCAGTATGTGGAAGATATACCGATAGGTGATGATCCGCCCGTTTGGATACCCGACCCCCATATCGAGATCGTCTGCCATGACGACTACTACTGGGACCAGACTACCAACATCCTTACCGGCAGATGGCTTGACGATTCCGCTTTCAGTATTCAGCTTGTCAATGTCGCCGGCTATGACCCTGTCATCGAAAACATCTTCTTCACACCCGAACCCTCAAGCCTGCTGCTCATATCCATCGGCGGCTTATTCCTTCGCCGCATCAGAGGTAGGCATCATTTATAATCTTCCTGTTGCGGGAACAAAAACCTGTCATTCCCGCGAAAGCGGGAATCCAGCATTTATCTTGACATTTTGTTCCGAATGAATTACAATAATTACTAAAGCGAGGTGAACTATGAGAACTTTAATTCCGGCAGTAATGGTTTTGTTGTGTTGTACCGTTTTCGCAAATGCGGACTATACTTATACTATTGATGATGGATATTTTCCAGTTTTGAGTTTGCATGATGAGGAGACTCTTTTGATGACGGGAGGGGGGGGGCATGATTTAAACCTGAATGATTATAGCCAGGCAACTATTCAGGGTACTACCCGATTGGTTGAATATTCTGGCGGAATATGGTGGCTTGGAATGGGAGGTTATACTCATCTGGATTTTTCGGGTGGTGAAGTTCATGAATTTGATATTATTTCAGGTGGGCGCGCGGTATTCAGTGGCGGAAGAATAGATGAAATTCGAAGCTATCAGGATGTGGAAGATATACCGATAGGTGATCCGCCCGTTTGGATACCTGACCCCCATATCGAGATTGTGTGCCACGATGACTACTACTGGAACCAGGTTACCAACATCCTTATCGGCAGATGGCTTGACGATTCCGCTTTCAGTATTCAGCTTGTCAATGTCGCCGGCTATGACCCTGTCATCGAAAACATCTTCTTCACACCCGAACCCTCAAGCCTGCTGCTCATGTCCATCGGCGGCTTATTCCTTCGCCGCGGCAGTCAAGGCAAAAGGATTGATCGGCCGATAAGTATGTTATATACACCCTGATAATCGCGTTATGTGAAAAAGCTTTTTGGGGAATATTTGACCTGGAAAACTTTTTTTGCTACCAGCGTTGTTGTAAGTCGTTTAATATTAGGCGGTTAAGCGCCTGGATGTTGCGTGTATATCAAACAGAACACCAACAAGTGGCTCTATAACAGGCTCTGTTATGCTGAAAGTCCCTATCGAACAGGCTGCTGCGGGTATGGTACTGGCGCGTTCAGTCGCTAACCCGGAAAAACTAGAGCATGTCCTCCTAAAGGCCGGCTTCCAACTGGATGAGACGTACATAAAACGCTTGCAGACCCTACATGTCGCTCATATATGGATTCAATATCCCGGGTTGGATTTCCTCGATGAGATACTCGACCCGCAACTGGTAGAGCAGCAGCAGACACTATACAAATCATTAAAAGAGCAATTTACCGAGGCCCAAGACCAGGGATTAGACAAAATCGACTACCGTCTGTACGTAACCCAGATGACCCGCCTGTTCCAACGGCTGATGCAGAACCATAACCCAACGTCACTTTTCGTCACGGAACTACAGGGAGGATCGCAAGACCTCTTTCTTCATAGCACGATCGTAGCGTCGCTGGCTATGCTGGTCGGTATGCGATTGGAAAACTACCTCGTGCGAGCCAGGCAAACTCTGCCCGCCGGCATAGCCGCCGACCTGACCTATTTAGGAGTAGGATGTCTCTTGCACGATATCGGCAAGTTGCAATTGCCAGAGGAACTGAGAAATTTCCATCTGACCGCCCAGAACCGCGGTAACCCTTTATGGCAGCAACATACCGAGATAGGTGTCGAAATGCGCCGCGGGGGACTGGATGCCCTCTCCGCACAGGTAGTCCTCAACCACCATCAGCACTTCGATGGCAGCGGGTTCCCTGTACGCAAGGCCCTGCCAGGCTCCGACGAACTGGTCCTTCCCCTGCACGGAGACGAAATACACGTGTTTTGCCGAATCGCCTGTGTCGTTGACCGTTACGACGGCTTTCGACACCTGCCCGACGGGACCGTAGCCCCTAATGTGGTAGCCCTCAAGCGGTTAAAAAACCCCGGCTATGCCAAGTGGTTCGATCCCGAGATATACCAGGCTTTCACTACTGCCATGCCGGCTTTCACCCTTGGAGAGCAAGTTCTCCTGAACAACGGCCAAACCGTGGTAGTCACAGAAATTAACCAAAGTGAACCATGTCGGCCGATAGTCCGGCCAATAGACCCTGCCAAATCGACAGATCCCGGCAAAAAAGACGACCAGACTGAAAACACCCCCGATATTAACCTGCTTACCAGAAGAGACCTTTATGTGGCAAAGGTGGGTGACTTTGACGTTACGCCATATCTGCATTAACCGTCACAACAACCGGACCGCCCAATAAAATATATACCCCTCCCAAAAAAAACTAGCGATAACCCAACATTCAGGATACAATACCCACATCAAACAGTGATACTTCCTTGTGACTTTTGGGTCACTTCATAGTGAAATGTAGAGTGATTCTTGTTGAAAACATGTGCTTTCTTCGAACAATTTTAACAAAATCACGCATATTAAAGGTTAATTTAGTGTTTTAACTCGTGGTAACTGCCCGGATTTCACAAAAAACATAGGGAACTCCAAACAGCTTGTCCACAAAAAAGATTTTCCTAACCTATTATCCGAATACAGGTTATAATCATCAGACACCAAAACAAACAGATGTAACAAGACATATTACTTATACTACTAAAATTAATTTATTAAAATACTAATATAGTATAAACACTTTACTGTGAGGTATTTACAAATGAAAGTAAAATGTAATCGCCCGGCATTGCACGAAGCCATACAATTAGCCTCATCGATAGTGCCCATCAGAACCCCAAAACCCATCTTGCAATGTGCCAAAATTCAAGCGGATCAACAGAAACAAATCGTCACTGTCACCGCTACCGACGGCGAAATCACCATTCGATGCACAATACCACAGGTGCAGGTGGAAACAGCCGGCAGTACAGTTGTACCAGCGGATCGCATGGCTGCTATTTTACATGATAGCTCCGACGAGACAGTCGAGCTGGAACTGACTGACGCAACATGTCAGGTAGTAGGTAAAGACAGCCGATTTCGTATTTATGGGCACGATCCGGACGACTATCCGGTAATACAGATTACTCCGCAGGAACAGATGTTGCAAATACAGGCTGGCGTGCTCAAACGAATGATACACCTGACAAGTTTTGCTGCGGCCAAGGAAAGTACCCGTTACGCTATAAATGGTGTTTTATGGGAACGGCATGGTAAGAAACTACGTATGGTGGCTACTGATGGACGACGTTTGGCGAAAGTGGATGGGCTGATGATTACGGCTCCGGGGGAGGATGAACAAATGGCGGTAGTGCCTGGTAAGACCATGCAGGTGGTGGAACGGATACTAAACGATCCGGAGGAAAAGGCGCAAATTGGTTTTATGGATAATCAGATATACATCTGCACTACTACGGTTCAGGTGATAAGCAATCTGGTACAGGGTCGTTTTCCTAAATATACCGATGTTATTCCTGAAAATTGTGAGAGAAAAATAAAGGTTGAGGCGGAATTGTTGCACAGCGGCGTGCGGCGTGCGGCTTTGCTGGCAAGCGAACAATCCAAAGGGATTTTATTGAGTTTTACCGAGGACAGTTTGTGTCTAAGCTCGAGTACGCCGGAGGCAGGTGACGCTGAAGTTAAGATGCCGGTCAGCTATAAAGGAGAGGCCTTCGATGTTGGATTTAATCCACAATATATGTTGGAAGCCCTGCGGGTGATAGAAGAACCGGAAGTGATCTTGGAATTTATCGATGCGAGCAAACCAGGTGTGATTCGAGCGGGTAAGGATTTTCTTTATGTGCTGATGCCGGTGTCGGTACAGGTAAAAAAGGAAGGATAAAGGCCCGGCGGCACGAAAGGGTAAAGACAAAACAAGAACGATTTTATGCGCAAGTAAAAAACAGGATAATCGACGGGCTAAAAACCGACATTATATGCGAGCTATGGAGAAATGGGATAAAGGTAAACTTGAGCAGCTATGGCGACAACAGCAGCTATGGCGGCCGCGGGAAGCTCTGCCCCGGTCTTTGAAAGCCAGCGTGGATATGTTTATGCGTCGGGCGGTCATCCCGCGTCAGAAAAAACTGGCACAGTTGGCGCGCGGCTGGGTTGAGTTGCTGCCGGAAGAGCTTGTCGAGCATAGTTGCCTGGAAGATTATCGAGCAGGCCGACTACGCGTGTTGGTTGATAGCGCCCCACATCTGGCGGAACTGGATATGCTGATACGTGAAAGACTGCTGGATCAATTGCGTCAGGTCTGCCCTGGCGTGCCGCTTTGGCAAATCAAACTGGTGCGGGGACGGTGGTACCATTTGGACGAAAACGGAAATAAAATATCGAATTACAATTAAAATGTATAGGAATTTGTATTTCACTTACATTTCCTCAATCAATTACTTTTCAAGAGACAACAAAAAAAACAAATGGACGAGATAACCAAACCACAACAGGAGCAAACGACCAAAACCACTATAGCGACCGCAACTGCCGAGCAGTACGGCGCCGATCAGATTACTGTACTGGAGGGCATGGCTGCGGTACGCAAGCGGCCGGAGATGTACATCGGCGACCGCCAGACACGAGGATTGCATCATCTGGTCAATGAAGTGATGGACAATTCCATTGATGAGGCGATGGCGGGATACTGCAGCAGTATCAAAGTGCAGATCAATGCCGATGGCAGTTGTACGGTCGAAGATGACGGGCGTGGGATACCAGTCGATATAGAGAAAAGCACCGGCAAGCCGGCCCTGGAAGTGGTTCATACGATACTGCATTCCGGAGGTAAATTTGACAATAAAAGCTATCGGGTTTCGGGTGGATTGCACGGGGTGGGCATCTCCGTGGTGAACGCACTGTCGGAATGGCTGGACGTGGAAGTAGGCCGCGAAGGAGTACTTTATCGTATGGAATTTGCCCGCGGGACCAAAAAAGGAGAAATGCGTCAGGTCGGACCGAGCAAACGCGGCGGCACTCGCACCACATTTAAGCCCGATTCTGAAATATTTCCGGAAGTGGAATTTCGGTTTGATATGCTGGCACACCGGGTACGGGAGCTGGCATACCTGAACGCGGGACTGCAAATAACGTTAACAGACGAACGGGTCGGAAAGGAAGAAAAATATCAGTTTTATGAAGGACTGACAGCTTTTGTCGAGCATCTTAATGATGGTAAAGAGGTGCTGCACAAGCCCGTCATCTACTTCAAGAAAGAGGACGAGCAAAACCGGCTCGAGTGTGAAATTGCCATGCAGTACACCTCCGGCTATACCGAGAACGTGGTGGCCTTTGCTAACAATATTCATAATCTTGATGGTGGTACGCATGTTAGCGGGTTTCGGTCCGCGTTGACTCGAACGCTCAATACTTACGCTCGCAACAGTAATTTACTTAAAGGCTTACAACCACCCACCGGTGATGACGTGCGAGAGGGGCTTACGGCGGTTCTTTCAGTGAAGCTGGCCGAGCCACAGTTTGAGGCGCAGACGAAAGTGCGTCTGATGAACGCCAATGTCGGCAGTTTCGTTGAGATGGCGGTTAACGAAATGTTGGGTCAGTTCCTGGAGGAAAACCCCAATGTAGCTACGGTGCTGGTCGGCAAAGGAATCCAGGCGGCCCTGGCGCGTGAGGCCGCGCGAAAGGCCAAGGAACTAACCCGGCGCAAAGGAGCACTCAGTAGCGCACATCTGCCGGGAAAATTGAGTGACTGTTCGAGTAAGGATGTGGAGACCACCGAGCTGTTCCTGGTGGAGGGCGATTCGGCGGGCGGCTCGGCCAAGAGCGGGCGTGACCGCAGATTCCAGGCAATACTGCCGCTGAAAGGTAAAATTCTGAATGTGGAAAAAGCCCGAATCGACAAAATGCTCGGCCACGAGGAAATTCGCACCATTATTTCGGCGATGGGCACCGGGATCGGCGCTGATGACTTCAATTTTGACAATCGCCGATACGGTAAAATTGTAATCATGACCGATGCCGATGTCGATGGGGCGCACATCAGAACGCTTCTGTTGACATTTTTGTTCCGCCAGATGAAGGAGTTGATCCGACGGGAAGCGGTTTATATTGCCCAGCCGCCCTTGTTCGAAATCTCCCGAAAGAAAAAGAAAACGTTCCTGCTCAACGAAAACGAAATGAACAGCTTCCTAACGGCTGAAGGCCTCAAGGGAACACGGCTTCATATACGTCAGAACGGACGGGAAGATACAATTGTACAGGGCGCGGATATGGAAAAACTATTGGGGATGCTCATCGACGTGGACGATCAGTTGCGTGTTTTGCGTAATCGTGGAATAGATTTCAATGAGTTCATGGCTAATGATATTGGGGGGCCCCAGGGGCTTCCGGCTTATCAGGTGGTAGTCGATGGTCAAAGAGAGTTTTATCACGCCGGGGAGGACTTTACCAGGCGCTGCGCAGAATTAACCGCCCGGGGAAACGGCGATGATAATAGCCATATACGGGTGGTAACGCAGGAAATGCACGAAGCAGAGCGGCTTAACGAACTGCGGCCGGAGTTGACTAAATTTAGTATTGACGCAAAAGACTACTTTCGGCGGGAGGAACTGACGGTTGCCGGCGAGCGCGTGCCAACTAAATTTGCCCTGATCGACAATGACCAGAAGGTAATGGATGTGTCCAACCCCCAGTCTATTGTCAAAGGAATCCGTGAATTAGGCAGCCGGGGAGTTGAGATCAAACGATTTAAGGGATTGGGTGAGATGGATGCCGAGCAGTTGTGGGCGACAACAATGGATCCGGAAAGAAGAACACTCCTGCGCGTAAAACTGGAAGATGCCGCCGAGGCGGACCGCCTGTTTTCAATATTGATGGGCGATAACGTAGCCCATCGTCGAGCCTTTATCGAAGACCATGCCCTCGAAGTGACAAACCTTGATATTTAAATCGGGATAATGGCCGGGCCGAATATCCGCGAATCCACGATGAACCAAGGCGAAAATGATCCACAGTTTCCAAATCAAACAATGGGCATATCAATTGGGTTTTGACCTGGTCGCAATCGCCCCTGCGGAACCTGTCGAGTACAGCGATGCTTTTTATGAATACCTGGCTCGCGGGTATCAGGGCGATATGCGTTATCTGGAAACTAATCCTGACCGGCGGCTCGATCCGCGAAAACTTATGCCCGGCGCTCGCAGCGTTATATGCACAGCGATGAACTATTATACTCCGTCATCGGGAAACCACAGTTGTGAAAATAAAACGTCTGGGGCAACGCCACGTCCTGCCGCCGAAACAACAACTGGTAAGCGATCGGGCAAAGTGGCACGCTTTGCATGGGGAAAAGATTATCATGATGTGGTCAGGGCCAGGCTCAGGCAGCTTGCTAAACAAATACGCTCGGCAGCCGGCAGCGCAGAAAAAAAAATTCAATTGCGGTGTTTTGTAGATACCGCCCCGCTGATGGAAAAAGCCCACGCCGCCCGTGCGGGTTTGGGCTGGATCGGTAAAAACAGCCTGCTTATTAACGAACGGTTTGGCTCGTGGCTGGTGCTCGGAGAGATACTTACCGACCTGGAACTGGAATATGACAGGCCCGTCGCCGATCGTTGCGGTTCCTGCCGGCGGTGCCTGGAGGCTTGCCCTGCCGGCGCACTGGTGGAACCACATATACTTGAAGGGCGAAAGTGCATATCGTACCTGACCATAGAATCGAAAACCAGCATACCACGAAAACTCAAAGAACAAACCGCCGAATGGCTTTATGGCTGTGACGTTTGCCAGGAAATATGCCCGTTTAATGAAAATGTTGTTGTTACAACCATTCCTGAGTTTCAACCGGCGGAGAACAGGCCAGACACGCGACGGATCGAACAAAAAAACCGTCACAGCCGGGGTTTACAACTGTGACGGTCGGGCTGAAGATAGAACTCCGCAATTGTACACGGGGGCAAGTTCCGGCTTGGGGAACCGGAACAAAACCATCCCTATGAAATCTTGATTTTGTGAGGTTCATTCTTTTGCTGCTTTTCCAGGACGATTCTTAAAATGCCGTCCTTGAAAGTAGCGTCGATATTGTCCTTGTTTACTGGTTCGGGCAGTTGGATCGAGCGAGACCACTGTCCCCTAATCCGTTCGCGTACATAGTAGTTTGCGTCTTTGCTTTCCTTTTCCTCTTTACGCTGGGCCTGCAGATGAATCGCGCCGTCTTCCAGGCTCAGCTCAATATCATCGCGCTGGCAGCCGGGCAATTCCACGTCAAGGTGGATACCCCCACGGTCCTCGTAAAGGTCCAAATTCCCAAAATTACTCGAATCGGAGATCACTGTCTCCGACCAAAGGTCGTCAAACAGACGGGCCAACCCGTTCCTGCAGGGATGCCGCGTCACAGGAACCAATCGTCCTTCAAAATGTCTTATTACGGGTAACATTGTTATCGTCTCCTTTCCTTACTGTATGGCTTAAATTTAACTTTTTTCAAAACTGTGTTTCGGTTGTGGCCACAACGAAACGTTTTTAATATCTTTTAGCCACCATTTTTTTCAATGGCCACTTTTCTAACGAGCAATTTGCGTGCCAAACCCACAAAAACAACATAACCCCCTTAATTTACCGTGGTTGTAAAAACCGAGCATCTGTCGGCTGTTGGTCCGACAGGCGAAAACACTAGCAAAAATATGCCATTTTGGCAGACCGTCAGGGCTTGGTCCGGCTTTATAGGAGGCCCATAGCTGTGCATTTTACTTGTTTAATGACAACAGATATGTTAAAAGGACGTATCGCTGCTGGTTATTGTCTGCCGGAGTTGGTTTGAGAGTTGCCAGTTGCAAAAAGTAAAGGATGACGGTTGATAGAAGGCTGGTTTTTGTTATGATTGCGGCGCCATCGGTTTTGGATTGTCAGGTGCTGGTGCTCAATAAGCACTATATGGCCATCCGCGTGGTCGGGTTGAAACGGGCGATGTCTCTGTTATGCCGAGACATGGCTGAGGTAATAGATCACGATCATGGACAGTACAGCAATTATGACCTGTCCGGCTGGCTGGAGATATCCGAACTGAAGAAAAAATTTGAGCCGGATGACCACGATTGGCTTAACACTGTAAGGCTGAGCGTTGCGGTACCACGGATTATCCGGTTATTGTTTTACGATCGACTGCCGCGGCGGGAAGTAACATTGAATCGGAGAAATATTTACGCTCGGGACAACAACCACTGCCAGTACTGTGGCCGACGATTACCAACCAGCGAGTTGAGCCTTGATCACATAGTACCGCGGAATATGGGAGGACAGCCGACATGGGAAAATTTGGTTTGCGCTTGTCTCAAGTGCAATGTAAAAAAAGGCGGCAGAACACCCCAACAGGCCCGTATGCACTTGATAGCAGAACCGGCCAAGCCCAATCGGTCGCCAGTGATCAATATTAATCTTGGTGATGGACGCTACCATTCGTGGAAACAGTTTCTTGATCACGCCTACTGGTCGGTGGAACTGAAATAATCGGGAATTCGCGACAAACTACAAATAAGAGCTATCTACAAACAAGTGATACGCACAGCAGTTGAAACACGTCGATATCTGGCTCGCATGGACACCCGTGCTATGGGGCATTTATACACGGACTGCCTGGTTATCGGCGGCGGCGTAGCGGGTTTGCGGGCGGCGCTGGGCGCAGCCCAGGCGGGCCAGGTGCTGGTGCTGGTCAAAGATACGCTCACCGACAGTAACACCTATTATGCTCAGGGGGGTATCGCCGCGGTTTTATCCGATGACGACCGTGTCGATTTGCACATAGACGACACCTTAAAAACAGGCTGTGGTTTGTGCGATACGGACGTGGTCGAGTTGGTGGTCAAAAAAGCTCCCGCCCAGATCGAACAGTTACGACAGTGGGCGACGCCTTTTGATATGGCCGACGGAAAGATCGCCCTCGGCAGAGAGGGCGGGCACAGCCGGGGACGCATCGCCCATGCTCTTGGCGATGCGACTGGCAAAGCCCTGGCCCTGGCCCTGACGGAGCAGGTTAAAAAAAATCGTGCCGTCAAGGTGTTTGAACAGTGTTTTTGCATCGATCTTCTGACCGACAGCGGCCGCTGCCTTGGAGTGCTGTCTTATCACCCCAGACACGGTTTGCAATGTATATGGGCTCGGCGGACAATCCTGGCTTCCGGCGGAGCAGGTCAACTGTGGCGGGAAACCACCAATCCCGCCGGTGCCACGGCCGATGGATTGGCCATGGCCTATCGCGCCGGCGCTGTGCTGAGCGATCTGGAATTTATGCAGTTTCATCCGACGACGCTTTATATTGCCGGTGCCGCGCGCACACTGATAACCGAAGCGCTCCGTGGCGAGGGAGCGTATCTGGTCGATGGTAAAGGCCGTCGTTTTATGTCGGACTATCACGAACAGGCAGAGCTGGCGCCACGCGACGTGGTCAGCCGTGTCATATATAAACACATGGCCAAAACCGGCGCCACAAATGTCTTCCTGGACGTACGGCATATAGGTAGCAAACATTTGGCGGAGCATTTTCCCACGATCAACGCTTTGTGTAAATCGTTTGACATAGACGTTGATGTCGATCTTATCCCGGTTCGGCCAAGCGCCCATTACATGGTCGGCGGAGTAAAAACCGATATCACAGGCCGAACCAATATCGAAAACCTTTATTGCTGTGGTGAAGCCGCGGCTACCGGCTTGCATGGGAGCAACCGACTGGCGAGCAACTCACTGCTGGAAGGACTGGTTTTCGGGCAGATTTGCGGTGAAGCCGCGGCCGGCCAGATCGCCTCCGACCAAAACATCCTGCAACACCATTCTATAGTTTACGAGATCGAAGATTCCGATCGTACCCAACTCGACGTGCCTGACGTCACCAATTCGTTGCGTTCGGTGATGTGGCGCAACGTTGGAGTCGAACGATCCGGGGAACGGTTGGAAGAGACAGTGGAGATTATCGATTTCTGGCGACGTTATGTGATGGATAAGGTTTTCGATGATCCGGTCGATTGGCAGTGCCAGAATATGCTAACCGTCTGCCGCCTGATCGCCGAGGGCGCCAAACGCCGAAAAGAGAGCCGCGGTGTACACTACCGCGACGATTACCCCAACCGCGACGATCAGAACTTCAAATATCACATTGACATTAGTTTGAGCAGCGAATAAATCGGCAAAGGGCCGGCCGGATAAAGAGGCCAGAGTATAGGCCGATAAAATCCCCCCGGCATGGCCATGAGAAGGCTGAAGCTCACTAAATTTGGGCCTGCCAAACATATAAAACAGCCTATTCGTCCTATAATTTTTAAGTATAATCGGCGAATTTGTCGATACTCAGAGAATACATTGTATATATACGGCAGTATAGTATTTTTGCACGGCTATGACCGTGGAATTGGTAGGGGATTAGACGAAACAAGAGAAAGGCCTACGCGATGCTGCAGGGTTACAACGAACAGCGGAAGAACAGTTTTGTTAGTATTGGCATAGTGGTAATTATGGTCATGATAGTAGCCGTCTGGGTAAGCCCGCTACTGTGGGCCGGGGAGGATTCTCATAAACTTTTGGTTTCCGAAAAGGATCAGGTTCTCGATAAGGATCATGGCGGCGGAGCGATAGTCACTGATAAGGTAGGGCACGACGAGGCGGGGCACGGTGAAGCGAGTGCTGGAGATCATCGTAACCCGGAAGGTTACAAAACTCCGCCATTGTGGGCGGTTATCCCCTTTGTGACGCTGTTGTTGTGCATCGCGATCCTGCCGCTGATAAAGAAAACCGAACACTGGTGGGAGATGAATCGTAATCGCCTTTTTATATCTTTGAGTTTGTCGGTTTTTGTTATTATCTATTACTGGCTGATTCATTCGGGAGTTATCGATCACGACACAAAACAGTTGCTCAGCGGCGTTCTGGCGGTCAACCGGGTACTCTCACACGCCGTCCTGGCGGAGTACATACCGTTTATAGTTTTGCTGTTCAGCTTATATGTAATAAGCGGCGGTATTCAGCTTAAAGGTGACCTGCCTGCCCACCCAATAACAAACACCGTATTCCTGGCAGTAGGGGCGGTGATCGCCAGTTTCATCGGCACTACCGGAGCGGCAATGCTGCTGATTCGACCGCTGCTGCAGACCAATAGAGAGCGCAAACATGTCAAACATACGGTTATTTTCTTTATTTTTCTGGTCTGCAATGTGGGCGGATGCCTGCTGCCGATCGGAGATCCGCCGTTGTTTTTGGGTTATCTCAAGGGTGTTCCGTTTTTGTGGACCTTAAATTTGTGGCCGCAATGGCTGGCGGTGGTATTGATTCTGCTGGCCATCTATTACATCTGGGACAGCATTGCTTACCGCAAAGAGGCTATCGTCGATATCCGGCGTGACGAAGGAGAAGTACAAAAACTCCAACTACGCGGTAAAGTCAATTTTCTTTGGCTGCTGGGCGTGGTGCTGTCGGTGGGACTGCTGATTCCCAATAAGCCTTTCCTGGGGAAGGAAGGCTGCCCGATAGTGCCCGATTTCTTCCGTGAGATTATGCAATTATTGTTTGTAGCGATTTCGTTAATGACCACCCCCGATGGTATTCGTAAGGAAAACAAATTCAACTATGCCGCTATCGGCGAAGTAGCCGCCCTGTTCATTGGTATCTTCATTTGTATGCAGGTACCGGTAGAAATTCTCAATGCCAAGGGGCCTAACCTGGGGCTGACCAAGCCGTGGCATTTCTTCTGGGCCACCGGCGCGCTCAGCAGTTTTCTGGATAACGCGCCGACCTATGTGGTGTTCTTCGAGACGGCCAAAACGCTGGGCGGCGCTGATCAGGTGGCGCATATAGCGCAGGAACTGCTGGTGGCGATCTCGATGGGGTCGGTGTTTATGGGGGCCAATACCTACATAGGTAACGGACCGAACTTTATGGTCAAGAGCATTGCTGAGCAAAGTGGTATCAAAATGCCCAGCTTCTTCGGTTACATGGCATATAGCATCACCATTTTGATGCCGATCTTTATTCTGATTACGTTGGTATTGAATTATCTCGTTGGCCACTGGCATCTGGTTTAATATGGCCAACGGATAACTGCCGATTACTTGGCCTTGTGCCAGGGCGCTATTTATCGGCAACAAAGAAGGCCCGGCCATCGTTCGATGACCGGGCCTCTGTTCTAGCGGGTTACCCGGCTCTTGGCGATCATTGCCAGGGAAAGGGTTTGATATCCTCAAGCAGTTCCTTGAGGCGTTCATTGATAATCTGTTCCTTTTGCTCTCGCCACTGTTTGATGAGAGCTTCTCTGTTTTCGAAACCTTGTTGTTGGGGAGGTCCCGGCTTGTGGGGCTTTTTTCCTTTCCTGGACCTGGGAGCTTTTTCACTGTCGGGGGTCTGCTGGGCATCGCTGCTTTGTGCTGTTCCTGGTTTTTGGGGTCTCTTAGCTTCCTCGGCTTTGTCAGGAGCTTTTACCTGGGCTCCCTCGATAGCTAATTCAGCCATACGCTCCCGCCAGTGTTTGAGCCGCAGTTCCTCCTGGGCCAGGATGATATCAAAAAGCTCTTCTATATGTTGTCTTAGCTGTTCCTTGATGGTGGCCTTTTCGGTTTCCTGCTCGGCCTCTTTGAGATTGTTTACCGTTGCTTCGATCTTCAAACGCAGTCGAATTTTCTGGAGCGAAAGTTTGCCCATTTCCGGGCTGTGTTCCATCTGCCGCATAACCGGGCCGTAGAGTCGGCCGAGAGCGACTATTTTCCGACGCAGTTGTTGAGGTTCTTCCTGGCGAAGGTTTTCCAGCTTTTCGGCTAGTTCCGGCTCGTACTTCTTAATAAACTCCAACAGTTCTTTCGGATCTGTCCTGACTGATTCCCGGTCGTATCCCATTGCCGGTCCCGGGCCACCACCTGGCCCCTGACCGCGTCCCATTTCCGGTCCCGGGCCACGCCTCATGCCTGGTTTTCTGCCGGGATCCTCGCCATGCTGCTGCCATTGCTCTGCCACTCGTTCCTGACCGTCCCACCGGGGCGGCAGACCAGGAGGCCCTCCATTCGGAGCCACTCTACCATTATCTGTCAACAGAAGATCCCAATCCTCCTGAGAAGCTGCCGATTGCTGACCCGGAGCTTCCTGGCAAACCAATAATCCCAAAACGAGCACAACTGAAAATATCAAAATGGTTTTCATCGTCGATTCCTTTCCAGAAAACGAAGCGCCCGTCTTGGCTCAACCTAAGCCGGACCAGCGAAAGCTGCCAAAGTGCACAGGATCGTATTTCTAATCCTCAGAGACTCCCTTACGTTTTCCCTTCGGATATGTTTACTTATCAATCGTCTGCTTTCTCGCCGGATTCATCTTCAGCGGCGCGTTTACCTTTCGTCTTTGCCCCACCCTTTTTAGCGGCGGGCTTCACTTCCTGTTCACCTTTTTTTGCAGCGGCACGTTTGGCTTTCGGCTTTGCTTTATCTTCCTTAGCGGTAGATTTAGCTTCCTGTTCGCCTTTTTTTGCAGCGGCATGTTTGGCCTTTGCTTTTTTCTTTGCTTCCGCCTTTATGTGTTTGGCGGCCTTTACCTTTGCTTTCTTATCCGTGTGTTTCATGGTTTGTTCGGGGTTCTTTTTGCCGCCGCGTTTTAAGGCTTTTGCTTTCCCATTTTTATTGGCTTGTTGCCAAGCCTTTCCCGGTCCCCCTCTGTCAGGCTGTTGCCAGGCCATTCCCGGTCCCCCTCTGCCAGGTCGTTGCCATGCCATTCCCGGTCCCCCTCTGCCAGGTCGTTGCCATGCCATTCCCTGTCCCCCTCTGCCGGGTCGTTGCCACGCCATTCCCTGTCCCCCTCTGCCAGGTCGTTGCCATGCCATTCCCTGTCCC
>CAZICK010000016.1:0-52357 GCA_964537505.1 uncultured Pirellulales bacterium | reverse complement strand
ATGGGTCAAGATAAAAAATGAGAAGGACACGAAGATTTTAGAAGACACTAAAAGAAGGAGAGAGTTTTGTTGGGTAAATGGGAAGGGTAGGGAGGATAGAGAAGATGGTGGGGATGGGGAAAGTTAGAGGTCAGAAGTCAGAAGTCAGAAGTCAGAAGTCAGAAGGAAAGGGGGCGGACCAGTTGGGGGGAGGGGCAGAAGTCGGATTTGAGATTTGAGATTTCAGATTTCAGAAGACAGAAGACAGAAGGGAAGAGGGCGGAGTTGGGAGGGAGTCGGGGATCGGCGAGAAAAATCGTTCGGGGCCCAGACAACCAAATTACCCCGACCCCTCGGCCGAAACGGCCCCAATTTGCTTGTCAACCCAAACGATTTCTCTCTAAATGAAACTGGAAAGGTTGGGGGGATCAGGATTTTGTTTGACAGTTTGGGTGGGCCGGGGTGGTTTTGGGTTATAGTCGAGATGGGCTGTGTTTGGATGGGAAGGAATCATGTGAAGACGGTAAGAAAAAGAATAGGACATGGATCGGACGGATCAGATTGAAAAATAGGGACATGTATAACTATTGAACCCCTACGGGGTTCTGGAAAGTGTTGGGGTGATGTTGGTCCACGGGTTTCGGCCTGGCGGCCTACACCCGCGGCTATGCATATTCGACCGCTACGCGGTCGGAAGATGGATTCGCTATCGCGGCTCTTCGCTTCGTGTCGGGCCCGCGCGGGAATGACAGGTGTGGGCGGGGGATAGAAGACGCCGGCGGTACATGGCAAGTACGGCCAGGGCGGGAACTTGTCAATAAAGTATATCGCTGGGAATTTTCCACTCCCTGACGGTCGGGGCTTGGTTGTTTGTTGGGCTGCGAGGAGATGCGTTATTCATTTCAATATCTGAAAGCGACTGTGTGGATTTATCGCATTGGTGTCAATCCCGGAGTATATATGCCGGTGGCTAAATATGTGGTATGCACGGCATAAGCTACGTTGGAATAAACATGCCCACGCAAGCGTGTGGGAGGCAGTGGGAATTTTATTTCGCCCTTACAGGGCTTGAAGAAGATATTGGGGACATTATACCCAGGGCGTTGCCCTGGGCTGGTCTATTTTGCCCTTGTAGGGCGGAAGATGGATTCGCTATCGCGGCTCTGGGCTTTGCTTCGTGTCCCGCTTTCGCGGGAATGACATAGAGGCAAAAATGACATCGTAGGCAGAAAGAGAGGAAACCGCCTTCGGCGGATGCTGTTTTATGCTGGATTCCCGCTTTCGCGGGAATGACATGCGGAAGAAGGCACCAGGCACGAGGCACAAGTAAGAGGAAGATGGATTCGCTATCGCGGGAATAACACGCAAAAGTGGGGGGGGGGTAAGAGGACGAACACGGACGAACACGGACAGACACGGACGGGCACGGACAGACACGGACAGAATAAATGGCGGGCACGGGCGGGGCTGGAGTTTTTCGCTTTATGCTGCCAGGATAGATAAATAAATAAGAATGAGGCGACTGCGGATTCGATATGAACGTCGCATTGATATTCATCAGGCGTTTCTCATAATCGCATGTATTGTGATGTACTGGTTGAGCGTGAATTGGACAAACGCATTTAAGGGAATCTCTAAAAATTCATTTTTACTACGAACGGCTGCAATTTCCGTCAGCATCGTTATCGGCCAAAAATCGTCCTCAACGTAGTTGAAACTACGCCTGCGGCGATTTTTGACCTCTGCCTCGCTGACGAAAATTTCGCTCGTTCTCGTGACAAAAGCAATTTTTAGAGGCTCCCTTAATTGTTTACACCTATTTTTATCTGATTTGCTTTTGGCAAATCAAGGTTTTTAAAGGCATAAGGGAATCAAGAATACATTTTGAAGGAAGTGGGTGGACACCAAGGCGCACCCCAACCAGATGACTGTACCCAGGTTTCCAAAAAACTAACTGCGTCAGTTCTTCCGCAAAGGCATATCCAGGTAATGTGCGAAACGCACACAATTTTACTCGTAAAAAACTGATATGAGTGGGCGGTTAATCTACCAGTTCTCTTTCGATATTTTCCAGGCTTTTTCCTTTTGTTTCGGGCAGCCTGGTCAGGATGACAATGAATCCGATTACGCAGACGAACCCATAAAGCCAAAATGTTCCGTGATCGCCAAGGGTGTTGTTGAGATATGGGAATGTCAGGGTTAAAGCTGTGCAGCCAATCCATAATGAGATAACCGCTATCGACATCGCGGCGCCACGAATTCGGTTAGGGAATATCTCAGCTATAATGACCCAGACTATCGGGGCAAGCGTCATCGAATAACAGGCGATAGCCAAGACTATAAGAACAAGCATGTGGATACCGGTGCTGTTTAAATAGTATCCCGTTCCCAGTATAGCATAGACACCGGCCAGTCCGATCGAGCCGGCGAGCATCAGCGGTTTTCTGCCTATCTTGTCCACCGTGTATATCGCCACAAATGTAAAGACAAGGTTGACGATGCCGGTTATTACGATGTTAAACAGTGTTTCGCTTACTCCAAAACCGGCAGAGGAAAAAACTTCCTGGGCATAATTGAAAATAACATTGATACCGCACCACTGCTGGAAGACCGCGAGAAATACTCCAAGGCAAATTATCTTAAAAAGCCTGGGTTCCATCAAATCCCTGAAATTAACACGAGCGATTTCTTTACTCGCAAGGGTATTCTTAATATCGGCGACCTCGGCTTTCGCATAATCGTCTCCGCCGATTTTCGCGAGGGTTTTTTGGGCTAATTCGTTTTTGCCGTACTTAATCAGCCAGCGAGGACTTTCGGGCATAAAGAACATGAGCACAAAGAAAGAAAGCGCAAATACCGTCTCAGCCTCGAACATCCATCGCCAGCCATATTGTCCGTTCCATGACTGATTTATAAATTCAGCGGTCGCGTTTTCCGGTACCTGCCTGGCGATACAAAGATTGACAATCTGCGCCAAAAGGATGCCGATTACAATAGTAAGCTGGTTGATCGAAACAAATTTTCCTCTCATTTTGGCAGGTGAAACTTCCGCGATGTACATCGGCGAAAGGTTCGAGGCAAGCCCTATGCCCAGCCCTCCCATAATACGAAAGATATTAAATGTCATAAATTCATTGGCAAGACCGGTCCCTATCGCAGAAACAGTAAACAACAGTCCTGAGAAGATCAGGAGCCTTTTTCTGCCAAGGCTGTCCGTAAGTATGCCGCAAAGCAGCGCACCAAACATACAACCAACCAGGGCGCTGCTCTGAGCCCAGCCTCTCATAAAAGGCGTATCGTCAGTAATGTTAAAGAACGGTTCATAGAATGGTTTGGCGCCGCCAATGACCACCCAGTCATAACCAAACAAAAGGCCGCCCATCGCGGCAACAAGGCATATACGCCAAATAAAGGCCATATTATACGTTGGCGTAATAGCCCCGGGCATTTCGTTGGAACTTAGATTTTCTTGGGACATTTTGATATTCCTTTATCAATCTTAACTTTCGTAGTTTTTAACCCAATTTTTATTCAACAGGGCGGATTATTTGCGGGCGGTGGCTCAGAACCTGTGGCCCGCAGCATTTTTTTCGCCTCTGAAGCAATGCGCAGACCTATTTCTTCTTCCTCATCAACAACCATAGTTGCTCCAGCGCGAATTAAATCCGAACGATATATGTGATACCGCAATCGAGCGATGATTGCCGTTTCTGGTGATAATAAACGAACAAGTTTGATGATATGTTGTTCGGCGATTGGATCGGGTACCGTCACCACGATAGCCTTAGCCGAGCCAAGCTGCAGATGCTCCATCACTTCGGCACGGCTCGCATCACCGATGTACGTTCTAAAACCACTTGCCTGGGCGTTAGCCGCAGACTTAGGGTTCAACTCAACAACGAGGAGCGATACATGCTCTTTTGCGAGTATTTCGGCAACGCAACGTCCGGCCGGACCAAAGCCTACAATCACGATATGATCTTTGAAGCTCGTGTCAGGCTCGAGCTTCGTTTCGTGCGAGTGGTGCAACTCATGGAGACTGCGAGCCGAAAGTTTTCCCACACCTGTTGCAATGTGTGGCGCAACTGCGATCAAATACGGCGTGAGGAACAGGGTTGCGACCGTTACTGCAATGATCAGATCAAACAAGTCGCTGCCAATCAACTGTCCATGTCGTGCCACTTCGGCGAGCACAATGGAGAACTCGCCGATCTGGGCGAGGCAAATACCCGTCGCAATAGCATGACCCGGCGAGTAGCGGAACCCATATACTACAGCGGACGAAACAACTGTTTTTCCGAACAGGATAGCTGCCACAACTATCGTTACCATTGTCCAGTGTTCTAATATCCATGCTGGATTGCTCAGCATGCCGATCGAACTGAAAAACAATGTCATGAACAACGTTCGCAAAGGGGTGACGTCGGCGCGGATTTGGGTGGCAAAGGGCGACGTAGCGAGAAGTATTCCTGCGATGAACGCTCCAAGCACAGGCGAAAGGCCTAACTTGTGCGATACCCACGTTGACCCTAACGCCATAACAATTGCAAGTAGGATCGGCAACTCGCGATTTCGCGCCGCTTCTTTCGACCTTAGCAAATGTGGCACGATGAAATTCAATAGGACGTATAGCATTCCCACCAGGAGGGCGGCCATTGCGACTGCCCGTCCCATATTCCAGATAACCCCAACACCTGAACCTCTGTTGCCCAAGGCTGTTATGACCAGTGCGAGCGGGACTGCCGCGATGTCCTGTAAGAGCAATATCCCCAGCGCGTTACGGCCGTGGACGCTATCAATCTCTGCACGCATCACCAGCAGGCGCAACACGCAAGCTGTGCTGCTTAATGCTATCACGGCACCGATCACTACTGCCGGATGCCACCCGATCCCGATCATCAGGCAGATTCCGACTGTTAAGAGGCCGGTCAACAGCACCTGAAGGGTTCCTCCGCCGAGAGCAATCTGCCCGATGCCTCGTAGCCTGCGCCATGAAAATTCAAGACCGATGGTGAACAACAACAGTGCCACACCCAATTCTGCTATCGTGGCCACCGCCTGATGGTTCGGCATCCAGTTCAGGGCATTGGGCCCTAGTAGTGTTCCCGCAAGCAGGTATCCAAGTATCGCACTTTGCTTCAACCGCTCGCACAGCGATCCGAGCACCATTGCCGTCAGCAGCAAAATCAATATATCAAGCAGTACGGACCAGATATCCATGACCATTCCTACTTAAGTTGACTTTCGCAGTTTTTAAACCCAATTTTCATTCAGCAGGGCCTGTTATGCGAAGATGGATTTTTATATGGTTTCGATAAATGTTTCGCTAATGTATAAAATTATCGGTCTTGGCGCCGCCAATAACCACCCAGTTCATCCATACCGCCAAGTTCAAAGCCATAGTGCGAAATCGCACAATTGACCGGTTGCTGAAAAAGATGTTTATCACGGCACGATTTCAATTGGGATGGCGGGAAAGATACCCATCGAGGTACGTTGTTTCTGATTCGCAGGTTTACCGTTTTTTTGTTTGGGTGTAACTTCCCTGAATGCCTCGACAATCAAGTTGTCCGCGAAGTCGATTGGTAGTGCATCTTTGTCGGCCTTGAGCTGGAACGCCAGGCCCTCGGGCACAACTGTCACATCGTGAAGCGTCAGTCCCTTGGGCGGTTCGTTAAGCTCCAATTGCATTTCCTGAAGGGCTGGGCGTTTCGCGGTTTTGAGCCGTACCTGGGCTGTGCCGCCTGCCGGAATCCGGACGACACCACGTCCGGCCAGTTTAACAGGGGGCACGCGCCATTTGCTTTTATTGACCGCAACCAGTAGTTCCTGCGACGGTACCAGATGCCGATATAGGAATGCCTGCATCATATCTTCCGAGGGAACCGCAAGATGACTGACTATTTGTCCGCTGATTGGTGCGATGCCTTCCAGTTGCAAGGCGACCGGCTGATCGGGCGCCTCATTGGGCGCGGAGAGAGTCATGCGAACGTGATCGCGTCCGGCAGGAATCCAGCCTCCGCCAAGCTCGAAACCGGCGGGCGCATCCTTCAACACCACTTCGATGCGATCGTTGAAACCATCTTTGCGCAGCGCGTGTACGCGCAGGGCAATAGTGGTCCCGGCCTGCATACTGAGGCTGGAGGGCGCCACTCGGAGCGCGAAATCGGGTTGCGGGGCGGCTATGCGCAGGCGATAGTTATAGGCCATGCCCCCGTGGTGCTGCGAATCGGTAAGATGCACATAGTAGGTTCCATCCTTCGGCAGCCTGGCTGTCAGATATGAGTCGGCATGATGTGTCATCAATCCTATAATGTCCCTGTAAAGGTGGCTATCCTCCAGGACGTAATCGTCGTTCCATTCCAGCACATTACCTGACGCGTCGGTCAATCGCAACAATGAGTCCAGCGGGGAATTCAGCCGGCGGGCATAAACCTCGGCCACCACTACATCGTCGGTATTGCCTGTCAACTGGAAGATATCCACATCGCCTGCCTGGCCGATGCGGCCATTGATGATTTTCGGTATTTCTATTTGTTGTGCGGTTTCCAGGGTGTCGTTGGCTTCTTTTTCATTACATTCAGGCAGGGTATCTACGGCGTATGGGACGGTATTTGAAAGTCGTTTTCCTTTACGATAGGCAATCTGGCGAATGCAGTTATCGCCGGGTCGCGTATCCAAAGGTAACCTGGTTTCCCGAAGGTTCCAGCCGCTGACCAGGGCGGTGGTTTGGTCGCCTGCCTTACCTCCCAGCGGAAACATTTGAGTGATGAATGGCTGCTGTCCTACTATGATACGATAGACAAAATCCTCTCGTCCGCGATAGATGGAATCGTGGATTCCCAATTCATATTCTCCGTTTGCGGGAATCCGGTAGAAGAGGACCGGATCGGGATTGAAGCGATAATCGTCAGCAAAGGCCACTTCGTTGCCATTAGCATCGTACAGGGCCAGCGTAGCCTGGAACCAGCCAGGGACGGCATCGGCCAGATATGGGATAAGACTGCGGGCGTGGGTTTCTATCACGAGTTCTTGTCCCTGACTCGCACGGAACCGGAAACGGTCAACATCACCAGGCATGATCTGTCCGTTTAATACAACAGGTAGTTCAATTGGCTTTCCTTCGGGCAGGCTCTGAGTCCTGGGTAGTTTTGGGTAGGCCTGTTGGTCGTTCGGTTCCAGTTCACGAGTTTCAGGAAACAGCCCCACATGGAAGACCATTGGATTTGTCAGTCCTGTCCCTGTTTTGATTCTCAGTTCACGGGCGCCAGGCTGGGCATCCGGATCAATGCTGATTTGAATCAGTACTGATTCGGAAATCTGCCTGTTGATCTGTTTTTTATTCCTGGGGAAAAACAACGTGTTCGTAATATGCGCCAGCTCTCTGAGGCTTTTATTCTCCAGGTCGTACAATAACGGATGGTCCGGCAGTTTGACTTCTTCGGTGTTTACGGCGTCTTCTTTATTCGAGTTGTCTTCTTTTTTTGATGCTTTGGAGATTTGCGAGTCTTTTTCCGCGAGGTTTTCTTCTGTGGGCATCGGAGGACTACTGTCTTTCCCGGGCAATTCGGCCAGTTGTTTTTCCCGCAGTTCATTCAGTCGCTTCTGGAGGAGGTCTCGCTGTTCTTTATTTATATTTCCAGTTGGCCTTATATATTCAATGACCGAGGCATGCACGCCTTTGCCCGATACGTACACGTCGGTGGCGCCTCTGAGGAACTGACCGCCTGCCGTGATCTGAGCGACCGAACCTAGCTGACCGCCAGCGGGATAGAGATAGCCGATGTGCGGCTGTTGCTCATTCGACTGACCCCACGCAGTCGTAACGCACATGGTCAACATCACAACTATTAGTTTTTTGATAAATGGCATGGCTGGGCTTTCTGGATTTTACGTAATCTCTTTGAGACGGCCGCCGTCCGTCGTCGTCGGCATGACCTGAACTTTCAATCCCAGCGGGTTTGGCAGTGGGCCATCGGGATCGATGCCAAGCAACTCGTACATGCTGCCGATCAGGTCTTGCGGATAGACGGGGCGTTCGGCCACCTCAGTACCGTTTTCGTTCGAGGCTCCGACCACACGGCCACCCTTGAACCCTCCGCCGGCAACCACCGCACAGAAGCATTTACCGTAATGTCCCCGACCACCGTTCCATGGCGGGTCCCACTGGACTTTCGGAGTCCGCCCAAACTCGCCACTCCACCATACGATTGTACTGTCGAGCAGGGTGCGGTCGGCCAGGTCCCGCAACAGCGCAGCCATTGCCTGGTCCATCTCCGGCAGATTGCGACGCATAGTCTGGAAGTGCTGTTTGTGGGTGTCCCATCCCTTATAGTTGATGGTGATATAGGGCACGCCTTGTTCGACAAGCCGACGGGCCATCAGGCACGACTGTCCAAACGTATTGAGACCGTACTGTTGGCGGATTTCATTTTTTTCCTCTGACAGATCGAACAGTTTTCTGGCGTTGCCGAACATCATCTCGTAGGCGTTCGCCTCGCAACGGTCGAGTTGTTCGAACTGAGGGTTTTCCGGCATGGCCTTGCCAAGCGAATCGAGGGTATGGAGCAGATCTCGCCGGCTTTGCTGTCGCTCATCGGAAATGCCTTTTGCAATGATGCCTTCCACGGCAAAGGGAGTTTTGTTCGGATCGCCGCCGGTGGCGAATGGCTTGTACAGTGGCCCAAGAAAACCCGCTTCGGAGAATCGGCCTTGAGGTTGCGTCAACACAATATACGGTGGGACAAGCCCTTTATAACCCTGATCGTACCCTTTGAACCTTGACACAACGGCCCCAACACAGGGATAGAGCAATCGGCCTGGCTCATGCCCTGTCTGAACCATGTAAGATGCCGTTTCATGCGAGTTAATGCCGTGTGTCATGCTGCGTATAATGGAATACTTATCGGCCTGCTGTGCCAGCAACGGCAGCATTTCACAGATTTGGATACCGTCCACGTTGGTGGCGATTGGCTTTTTGTATGGTCCGCAATAGTCGTAGCCGGCGTTCGGCTTGGGATCGAAGGTGTCCAGATGGGATGGACCGCCCCACATCCATATCTGTATAACCGATTTGGCCCGTGGTCGCAATGATACGGGCTGGCCCCGCAGGTCGAAAGGATTAATCAGCGTCAGTCCAGCCGCCCCGAAAAGTCCCTGTTTTAACGCTTCGCGTCGAGTTATGAACTTTGTGTTTTGTTGACTGTTCATAAACGTTTCCTCACTTTTTATCGATGACCGCAGGTGCGGCATCCGACCAGTTTAATGGCGGTAGAGAAATTCCTTGGTATTAATCAATGCCCAGGCCAAGTCGTTCGTAGCTTGGGTGGCGTTTATTCCTTCGGTTTGAAAGTATGTTTTCGCGGCAGCCAGTTCCCCCCGCGTTGGAAAACGTGACAGGATGTTCAGGTAAATCATGTCTATAAGCATCTGCCGGTTATTCCTGGCGGTGCGGATTAGACCGCGCAGTCTCCAACTGCGTTCGATCTTGTCTTGAACATGGGTTGAATTCAGCAGGTGCAGCCGCTGTGCGTCAGTGGGTTGATTGTTGCGTTCGGATTCCAGGCCGGTATCGCGAGTCGGGCGGCCGAACATTTCGAGAAACTGACTGGTAATGCTGCCGTCTGCCAGATCGATGGATCGATTTTCCTCCGGAATAAAGCTAAAGGGTTCCGGAATAGCGCTCGAGTAGCTTTCCTTGGTATTGGAAATCCAACACAAGGCATCGATCAGCACTTCCGCATCCAGTTGACGTACCGGATAATACGCGAAGAGGGCCTTGGCGTCTGGATGTTCACTACGTGGAATCGAGGACTGCTGGTAGGTGTGGGAATTGAGGATCAGGCGGTAAATATGCCGCAGGTCGTAGTCGGATTTGACAAGTTCCTTTTCAAGCCAGTCAAGGACTTGGGGGTGAACGGCAGGATTGTCTGGCTTGATGTCATCCGGTTCGTGGATGAACCCGCGGCCAAACAGCCAGGCCCAGATGCGATTGACGATATTGCGAGCGAACCATGGGTTGTCTCCAGTGATCAACCAGTCGGCAAAAACCTCGCGGGGATCCTCGCCCGGTTGGATTTGCCCTGTGGTGCCATCGGGAAAGACGGCCTTGACTGGTTTGGTGGGCGTGGGATCCAGGCAAACGATTTCTTCTTTCCACTCGGCTGTTTTTTTATATGCCACCCGCGAGAAAAAGACCTCCATATCAGCCCTGCGGTTCTCCGCCCAGTTTTCCAGGCGCACGCCCATAAACGTCAGGGCCACTGCCCTGGCAATAGAAGAAGGTTCCCGGCCCTGAATCGCACGATAGAAATTAACCTGCCCCACGCGAAAATTGCTGCCACTTGATGTCAATAACTCGCGCGCAAACTGGTCGTAGGGCATATTCTGGCGTATGGCATCGTGAATCCAGCGATGGTAAGCCTGCACAGCGTTGGGCCACAAGTTAATTGGAAATTCCGCCTTGACCCGCAGCAGATCGCACCATTTCAGTGACCAATAATCGGCAAACTCATTACGTTTCAGGAGAATCTCGATGAGATCGCTACGTTTGTTGGGACGGCGGTCCTTCAGGAATTCGCGAACATCATAAGGTTCAGGCAGCGTGCCGTTCACATCCAGATACACACGCCTGATAAAGACCTCGTCCGAACACAGATTCGCCGGTTCGATACCCCCCTTGCGTAATGTTGAGGTCACCAGGATGTCGATGTTATTCGTCGCAACGTACTCGCTGTCGCTTTCAAATGGATACACAACCTGTGGCTGTGCACCCGTTTCGTTCGGGGTCGCCATAAAGACCGTAACGACAAACACGACTCTCATAACCGAACTAATCAGGAGACGTAAGTCGTGCATCATTATTCCTCTTTATGGATTCGTGTTCTCTTCCTTCTGAGTGTTTTTATACGCCCCAGTGTCAGCGCTCCTGGCGGCGGTAACTTCGGCTTCAAAAAGCAGATCATCACGGCATATATCAGCTATCACATTTATTGTCGGCCAGGGAAGATCGCTCCAGCCACTGGTGAAAAGCTTTTCAACTTCCGGGGTTTTGCAATAAGCGATTGCATGTACAACGTCATTGTCCGTGTAGTCAAGTTCTTTAAGTATGGCCTGGACATTTTTAACTGTAGTTTCAATTTGCGATTGCGCATTTCCAATATGAATGGTTTTGCCGTCAGCCGCGATTGAGGCGGTACCGGAGATGAATAAAGTGAAGCCCCCCGGCGTTCTGGTTCTCACGGCGCGCGAGAACGCTGAACCATACTTGAAAGCGGACTGTTGATTTCCACCGGCATCGAAGTATTCTATCGAGCTTTGCTTTCCTGCCGCCGCTATCAGTTCCATAACACACAAAGTGCCGTTTTTGTTTCGGAGTCCGATACCTGTGCTCGCGGGCATCTTGTTGCTTTTGTTTTCCGCGATGAGGTTGTATTTTCTGAAAAAGTCATTTCTTATCCGGTTGAAATCACCGTACCATCCGAGAATATTATCGAGCCACATCCATGTGCGAGATACATCGAACAGGTCGATTCCAGCAAGCTCCAGGATTGATTCTGCTTTTTCCAGCATTGCCTGTGCCTGGCTGTTTCTGCCGGACAATTCGGGGCGACAAATATTTGAAAGTGTAAGGTAATCCATTCCGGGCACTCTTATGATACGTCCACATGGCACATTGTCCGCTTTGAGGATTTGAGGACTGCCGCACCCTGCGAGGGCATGTATCTGTACGCCGGCGATTTTACCCTCTAATCCCTCGGAAGCAACAAGCCATGTGGGGCTTACGCCATCGTCGAGGTCACCGTAGATTCTCGCTCTACTGGAACTGATTTCTTCAAGTGCCTGGGCGGTGGTAAAAATTCTTTCTTGAAAAATCCGCGAGTTACTCGATCTTAACGTTTTGGCTATGGCGGTGAATAATTGCTCTATCTCGTTATGTCCCCGCGGCAGGGGCGTTGGCGTAGCTGTGATATAAATTTCCGCCGCGTAGCCTGCTTTAATTGTACGAATATCTATTTTCATAACTGGTGACCTTATCATAATTTGTTTGCAGAGATATTTCCACTCAATTCGCAATAGTAATATAAACGGACATATAATATCGCGACATTAGCGTAATATTCCGCATATTAGGACAAACGGACATTTTCGCATAACATTGCAACATTAATGCAATATGCTGCAATTTGATATATAGGGCGAAGGAGGCATATAGGACGGCGGAAGCATGGTTCCGGGCTTTTTGGGTTGATAAGTCAATATGATATATGGACTTATGTCGTAGCAGGCAGGGTGAGAATACTACAGCGGGCGAAGCAAATTTATGGTATCCCCAGCATGAACTTTGCAAAAAAACCAAAATGACAGTTGGATAGCGGCGTCTCGCCGGCAATATGCCGTGCAAACGTTCGTTCCATCGCTGTTTGGTCGTACCGAATCTGTAAAAACCGTCTTCCACAACAGATACGAACTATGACTCCATTCAAGGCACACAGTCCCGCAATTGGTCTTACCATTCCGCCAGATACAGACACTCAAAACGCCGTTCAGATAACAGAATCAAGGCATCAAAATACTTTTAACCCAAGTTCCACAGTAGGTGAGAATTATCGCTGGCGTCAAGATTTCTGACAAAATGTCAATATCAAAGAAAAAGGGCTGCGGGCAAAGACTCACAACCCTTTAACTGATAAAGTATTATAAGGGTAATTATCCCTTACGTCTCCTCAGCAGGGCCAAGCCGCCCAGCCCCAGCAAACATATAGTCGTCGGCTCAGGAATATTCACATACGCTTCGCTGCCATTACCGCTACCTATTGACTGAAGATGTATGCCGATTCTCAGGGTGCCGTCATTCAGTTCATCAATTACATCATGAACGGTACCATACACAGGCGGATCGTCCGAGATTTGCCTGAGCGAGAAAACCACTCCCAACTGCTCCCCCGGACTGACAGCCCAAAATGTCGGCTGAGGCGTATCGGCATCCGCGGAAAAGCCTACCGTCGTCTCGAATTGCGGGAATATGCTGTCACCTCCGGGAAGATCGGGAGGGCTGGCGTATTGGCTGAAATCCACACCCGGATCGCCCCCTACACCATCGTCGTTATCAATAAGGCCGATCATATCCAAAAGTGTACCGTCGTCAAAATACACATCCATAACGGCGCAATCCGTTGGGCCAACATTATTGAATATGAAAGTTACTTCATTTCCCCCGTTGGCAACATCGACAGACAACTGCTCTTCGCCGACAATGGCATTGAGGGGATCGTTATTGGTAATACAATAAAAATCGTACGTGCCGTACACCGTCAGGTCAGACAAGTCTCCCTGCGACGACCCGCCCTGCAGACCAACAAAAACGACCAGCAAAACAACTGCCCTCAAACACAACTTATTCATTTCCTTCCTCCTGAGAAGAAAAATTCCCACATCTGCCCTGCGCCAGGATTTGAAACTAACCTGTGTTTCACATATCCCGCGCGCAACTCGCTAAAATAACCACAGTTATCTACATAATCGGCTTGGGTTAGACAAAGTGAAATGAGGTGTACATTTTCGCTCCTCACTTTGGCACAACCTTATCTGCCTGCTTTCCATAGTAAGGTTAACACATCCGGTCGTACAATGCAAGGTTTTTTTATCTTTTTACGTTTTTTTTTTTTAGTTTTGATGTGCACAACCGAACATATTGCTAACTTTACACCACCCCTGGGATTGGTTGTTAACCGGAAGTTTGAAAAATATTCAGCCGACGCCCGACTGCCAATAAAGGTTTTGTTTGCGTACTTACAACTTGTTCTATTGCAAGGGATTACAAAAATTTGAGTGGGGAAAATACAACTGGAATTGGTATTATTTGTTGGAGGAGTGCAATTTTGCCGGCTTTTCCCGTAATCCCATTTTACGGCGAAGTTGGTTGTCCTGATCGATAGTCTTTTGAAATTCTTCTTCTGATACTATTTCCACGCGTCCATCTGCAAAGGCTAAAGTGCGACGGCCCTCCTCATGATAGTATTTGCAGTAAGCGAGGATTATATCGTTAGATGATGGTAGTGAGTCAAGACAGCAATCTTCAGGCAGATCAGAACCACGATAAACGTAGGAACATTCCTCAGGTCTGTTGCTACGTACCGCAGGACAAACTAAATAGGAAGATTCACGTAAGATTTCTTCTTCCAACAATATCTGCAATGAAGGGGGATTTTTCTCATCATCACAACGGTACATCAAGACACCCAAAGCTATCGTCTTCAAATTACTGTAGCATATCATATAGAGTGGGGTTACGCGGCGGTGTGAACGTAATAATGGTGGTATGTTGATCGCTAATAACGTCAAGAATATAACTATTGCGATAATTAATGGCAGGCGAACAAGCCACTTAGTTGGTTTCTTTTCGGTAGTATTGTCTTGATTTTGGGTCATTTTGAAGTGGAGGAGTTTATTTTTTCCGTTTTTTTCGGCGTGCAGCACAAAAAGCGATGATAGCGGCGATAAGCACTATTACTAATACTTCCTGCATTGACACCATTATAAAGGACAACATAAAAATTACCTCTGTTCGTGTAACAGTCATTTTGCGACATATTGTAACCTCTTTGATTTAAGATGTATAGCATTTTTGTTAAGGAGCACGCGATTAGGGTGCGATTTGCCGTGTTTTGGGTATTTTTTTGGTGGGGTGGAAGGTCTTGCGCAGCAAGTGTTTGACTATCAAAAGTCAAGTTGCTAGAATGCTGACTCTTCGCGGCAGACGCAGTTGAGATAGCGATTGACAACCAGAAGACAGGAAGGAAGTAGAATGGACATAACTGCTTTTAAGGGCTATCGTTATGAATCATCGGTAGTGGGTGACCCTGGCCGGTGTATCGCGCCGCCCTACGATGTGATCGACGCAGATCAGCAGGAAAGACTGTATCAGCAGAGCGAATATAATATTGTCCGCGTGATCAAGGGAAAAACCGAGCCGACAGATAACGAGACCCAAAACGTATATACCCGTGCGGCTGAGGCGTTGCGTGGTTTTATCAGTTCCGCCGCACTGAAGCAGGATGATAAGGAGAGCATATACGTCTATGTTCAGGATTTTACCGTGGCGGAAAGGACGTATCGGCGGACTGGTTTTATCGCGCTGGGCAAACTTCAGGACTATGGCCAGGGGGTAAGGGCACACGAGCAGACGCTGGCCGGCCCCAAGGCGGACCGATTGAACCTGATGCGGGCGACAAACAGCCAAACCGGTCAGATATTTATGCTCTACAGCGACCCGAACAAGACGATTGACGCGATCATGGAAAAGGCGTCTCAGGGGCCGGAACTGCTTAGCTGGACCGATGACCAGGCGGTGGTGCATCGCCTCTATGCGGTGATCGACCCGAAGCAGATCGGAACTATCGTAAAAGTGATGAACGACAAAAACATATTTATTGCCGACGGGCATCATCGTTACGAAACAGCCCTGAATTATTACCGCCAAACCGGTAATCCCGCCGCGGCCTTTCAGATGATGACCTTCGTTAACACCCACAACGAAGGGTTGATCGTACTGCCGACGCATCGGTTGATCAAGAACATAGCCCAGTTTGATCCCAATAGACTGCTGGGCCAATTGAATGAGCATTTCGACGTGGCGCGGATGGCCTTCAATAACGTAGTGGAAAAGAAGGCCAAACGGGAGATGATGTTTGAGGCCCTGAAGCTGGAGTTTGAGAGCAGCGCGCATGCCTTTGGAATGTACTTCAATGAAGGAGCGTTTTACGTTGCGACGCTACGTGACGAAAGCGTGATGGATGGGCTGGCCGCCGATAAGTCCCAGGCGTGGCGGCGACTGGACGTAGCGATTCTACACAAGCTGATACTGGAAAAATATCTGGGTATCGACGAGGCGGCTCTGACGGCACAGACCAACGTCGAATATATCAAGGATTTTGGCCCGGCTACGCTGTGTGCTATCGATAAAGTGGATAGCGGTCATGGGCAGGGTTTGTTCTTTATGAATACCACCAGGCCGTCGGAGGTGGAGGCGGTAGCCGGAGCAGGCGAAAAAATGCCGCAAAAATCGACGTTCTTTTATCCTAAGATATTCTCCGGATTGGTGATAAATGTATTGAAATGACAGACTGCGCGAGGGCTAAAACCCGTTTTTGTTTTATGGATATGATAAAGTCAGGAAATTAAAAAAGTTTTAACACAGGAGAAGCAATTATGGCAAGAGTTCATAATTATTATGCCGGACCGGCGGCACTGCCTTTGGAAACACTGGAAGCTGCACGTGATGAGCTGCTCGATTTTCAGGGAAGCGGAGTGAGCGTTATGGAGACCTCGCACCGCTCGAAAGAATACGATCAGGTGCACAACGAGACCATCGAGTTGATCAAGGAACTTATGGGCCTTGGCGATAATTTCAAGGTGTTGCTGTTGCAGGGCGGAGCAAGTCTGCAATTTGCCATGGTGCCTATGAACCTGATCGGCCCGGGGCAGAGCGCTGATTATATCCTGACCGGCGCATGGAGCCAAAGTGCGATCAAGGAGGCGAAGATCATCGCCAACGCGCGTGTAGCGGCCACCACCGAAAAGGACGGCGTGTTCCGCTCTATTCCGAAGCAGAGAGATCTGGAACTCGACCCCAAAGCCGCCTACTGCCACCTCACCTCGAACAATACCATATTCGGTACGCAGTATCGGCAGTTTCCGGATACGAACGGCGTACCGCTGGTAGCGGATATGAGCAGCGATATTCTGTCGCGAGAGTTTGACCCGACGCCGTTTGGCCTGATTTATGCCGGCGCTCAGAAGAACCTGGGACCGGCGGGTTTGGCTATAGTGGTGATTCGCAACGATATGCTGGAAAAAGTCAACAAAGGCCTGCCGACGCTTCTTTCATACACGACGCATGCGGATAAAAACTCATTGTTTAATACGCCCCCATGCTTTACTATCTACATGACGAACAAGGTGCTCAACTGGATTAAGAAACGGGGCGGCGTGGAAGCGATAGAAGCTGAAAACATCGCAAAGGGAAAACTCATCTACGGCGCAATTGATGGGTCGAACGGCTTCTATCGGAACAACATCCCGCACGAAGACCGTTCGCTGATGAATGTAGTATTTCGGCTGACCAGTGAGCAGTTGGAGAAAAAATTTGTAGCCGAAGCATTGGAAGCGAGCTTCGTGGGGATTAAGGGACATCGCAGCGTCGGTGGGATACGAGTGTCGATGTATAACGCCAACGGACTCGATTCGATTAAAGATGTAGTCGATTTTATGAACGATTTCGCGGCAAAAAACGGGTAAAGTATCCGCAGACAACCCATTGTTCGAAGGCGCCGCCATAAGGTAAGACTATGAAAAACAAAGGGCGATACGGCCAGTTTGGCGGCTATTATATTCCAGAAGTGCTCATGCCGGCACTGGAAGAGATGGAAGAAGCGTTTGAGCGGTACCACCGGGACGAAAAGTTTTGCGCCGAACTGCACCAACTGCTGCGTGATTACGCCGGTCGGCCTACGCCGCTTTATCATAGTCAGTCGCTAAGTGATCGGGCAGGCGCCCAGGTTTATCTCAAGCGAGAAGACCTGATGCATGGCGGCGCCCATAAGCTGAACAATACGCTCGGGCAGGGACTGCTTGCCAGGTATATGGGCAAAAAAAAGCTCATCGCCGAGACAGGAGCCGGTCAGCACGGGCTGGCGACAGCGACTGTCGGCGCCATGATGGGGATGGAGACGAAGGTTTTCATGGGCGTTACCGATATCGAACGACAAATGCCCAACGTACAGAAAATGAAACTGATGGGAGCGGAAGTGATCCCGGTTACCGGTGCAAGCGGAACGCTCAAAGACGCAATCAATGATGCGTTGCGATACTGGACGGCGCATGTGGACGATACTTTTTATCTATTCGGCACAGCAGCCGGACCACATCCGTATCCGACGGTAGTAAGGTTTTTCCAACGGGTGATCGGAGACGAAGCACGCCGGCAGTGTCTGGAAAAACTGGGGCGATTGCCGACGGTCGTGACCGCCTGTGTGGGCGGCGGCAGTAACGCCATCGGGATATTCGCGGCGTTTATAGACGATAAAGACGTACAACTGGTGGGGGTGGAGGCGGCCGGTTACGGGCTTGATACCGGCAAGCACGCCGCGACGCTGCAAAAAGGTTCCGTCGGAGTACTGCACGGAGCACGTTCGTATGTGCTGCAGGATGAGCACGGACAGGTCATCGAATCACATTCGGTAAGTGCCGGCCTGGATTATCCCGGGGTTGGACCGGAGCACAGTATGCTCCGTGACACTGGCAGAGCCAGATACGTCGGAGCTACCGACGAGGAGGTGCTGGATACGTTTTTGTTTATGGCTCGCAGCGAAGGGATTTTCCCGGCGTTCGAGAGCGCACATGCCGTCGCCTGGGTGGTCAGTCAGGCGGGAAAGTTCAAAGCGGACGATATCATCGTAATCAACCTGAGCGGCCGCGGCGATAAGGACGTGGACGCCTTTATCAAATACCGACCGGAAACAGCACAATAAAAGAAAACCCATGCGAACAAGTGGTTGGCAGGCTTCATGCTTAGGATACGCATAAGCACGCCATATTTTTTTATCGCAGGCAGAGAAATAATTACAGTTTGGATTGTACCTATGCAAAGCTATCAGGACGTATTTAGTTCGGTGGATCGGGCGGTATTGATTCCGTTTTTTGTTTTGGGTGATCCTGATCCGCAGACGTCACTGGAACTGATCAAAACGGCGATCGACGCGGGAGCGGATATCCTGGAGTTGGGGATACCATTTAGCGACCCGATAGCCGATGGCCCGACGATCCAAAAGGCTGATATACGCGCTCTCGAACAAAATATAGACTGTCAGCAGGCGTTCGAGCTGATTCGCCAAATCAAAACCTATCATGATATCCCGATCGGATTGCTGATGTACTATAATTTGATCTGTCACTATGGACCTGAAAAGTTCTATCGCGACGCGGCGGCGGCGGGGGTCAACAGTGTACTGGTAGCGGATCTGTGTGTGGACGATGCCCGGGAGGTGGCCGGGTTTCTGGAAGATAACGGGCTGGACTCGGTATATATGGTGACGCCCAACACCAGCCGGCAGCGTCGCGAAGAAATCACCCGGTTATGCACTGGTTTTATCTATACGGTTTCGCTGCTGGGGGTGACCGGCGTACGCAGCGAACTGAGTACGCAGGTCGTTCCGCTGATCAAATCACTCAAACAACAGACGGACGTGCCGATATGCGTAGGTTTCGGGGTCAGCACACCCCAACACGCCCGAGACCTGGCCGATGCCGGAGCCGACGGGGTCATCGTCGGCTCAGCGGTGGTCAGTATCATCGAAAAGAACCTGACCCAGACCGATCACGGCAAGGGCGAACTAGCTGATTTTATCCGTAGTATGCGATCTGCATTATAACCCATTGATTATCAAGAAGTTATGGTCAAATGCACCGTTGCCGTTAGCTATCAACAGCCTGTCAATGACAACATAAAAACAATAGCAGAAAAATTTTAAGTAAAAACTCTTGCCAAGCGGCGAAAAAACAACATAATAGGGCGTTTACTATACTTTGCTCAGAACAGGAGTAGAATAAGGTGTATGCAATAATAGATGATGGCGGTAAGCAGTATAAGGTTCAGCCCGGTGACGTGGTTTGCGTGGAGTTGCGGGATATGGAAGAGGACCAGACTGCCATAGAGTTCGGTCAGGTGCTGTTCTATCGTGACGATGAGACGGTGCTGGTCGGTCAGCCACTGGTGGAAGGGGTGAAGGTGGTCGGCAAAATCAATGGTCAGGCACAGGGGCCTAAGCTTTATCCGATGCAGTTTCGCCGAAGGAAAAATTCACAGCGCCGGATCGGGCATCGACAAAAATATCTGGAGGTGGAGATTACCGAAATTGCACGAGCCTGATTTGAGCCCGGTGGCATTGATAATAAAGCAAAGCCCGATTTGCCGCTTCAGGTAAATGGGGCTTTTTTTGTTCTGACAAAAATATACCAATTGGGTATAAAACAGTGCGGTGGTCCTGGAGTGTGTCTCAATGGAAATGGTATTATTGGAAACACAGGGCCTGAAAAAAAAGTATTCAGGGCGCACGGTGGTAGATGGGGTTTCCATTGTAGTACATGATCGGGAAATTGTAGGACTGCTGGGGCGTAACGGAGCCGGTAAAACGACCTCTTTTAGAATGGTCATCGGCATGGTCAGCCCGGACGGCGGTAAAGTAATCTTTGAAGGACGTGATATATCCGGGATGCCGATGTTTCGACGTGCTCGCCTTGGGATGGGATATCTTTCGCAGGAGCCCAGTGTTTTTCAGCGGTTGAGTGTAGAACAGAATCTGCTGGCGATACTGGAGACGATGAGCCTGACACGACGAGATCGCCACCGACGGGCCGATGAGCTTGTAGATCAATTCGGCCTGAGCAAAGTACGACGTCAGCAGGCCAGGCTGCTCAGCGGCGGCGAAAGACGAAAACTGGAGATCGCAAGGGCATTGGTGACGAACCCATCGCTGATCCTGCTGGACGAGCCGTTCAGCGGAGTTGACCCAATCGCCGTGGAGGACCTGCAAAAAGAAATCTATCGCCTGCAGGAAAACGGGCTCAGTATTTTGATCACCGATCACAATGTGGAACGAACACTGGAAGTCGCCAATCACGCGTATATAATAAATGAGGGGAAAGTCCTGGCGTACGGCCAGCCGAAAGAGCTGATAAAAAATCCGCTCGTACAAAAAACGTATCTGGGCCATACGTTTCGGGGCGATGAGTTCGACGGTAACTGAACGGGTCAGGCAAAAGCTGGTGACCAGAACGGATACGGACAAATGATTTTCATCAGATATCTGCAATATGTATGGAACTCGTACGACGTTATTCCAGTGCTGATTGAGCTGTTGTTGATCGGCTTTGTGGTTTGGTCTGTGATGAGCTTTTTGCGAGGAACCGGCGGAGAAAAGCTGTTCAAGGGAATAGTATTTCTACTTTTGGGATTCTGGGCCATCAGTCTGCTGACCAGCAGCCTGGAGCTGGAACGAATCGATCCTTTATTCAAATCTTTCCTGGTCTCGGTGCTGGTGGTAGCGGCGATAGCGTTTCAGCCGGAACTGCGCAGGGGTCTGATGCAATTGGGAGGAACGCGCTTTGGCCGAACCGCTGCTCCGGAGATGCTCAATGTGATAGAACAGATTGTCGATGCGGTGGCGACGCTGAGCCGATCGAAAATAGGGGCACTGATAGTATTGGAACGTGAGGTGGGACTGGGCGATCTGATAGCCGGCGGTACACGCCTGGAAGCTCAGGTTACCGCCGAACTGATAAATACGATCTTTTGGCCTGGATCACCACTGCACGACATGGCCGTGGTCATTCGGGGAGGACAAATAGCGGCGGCGGGGGTACAACTGCCGCTGGCAGAGCACGGGGAATATGATCGCCTGTTGGGTTCCAGACATCGGGCGGCAATCGGTATGAGCAAGGAGACCGATGCGGCCGTGGTGCTGGTCAGCGAAGAAACAGGTCAGATCGCTCTGGCGGTGGACAGCAAACTGGCCCGACTGTTGACCCTGGAGCAACTACGTCAGCGGCTTTTTGACCTGATGGTGTCTGTCCCAACAAAAAATTCCAAACAACCGCCACCGCCGCCAAAAACCGATTCGACCGACCGGGAAATAGAATCCGACTGTGCTTTGCCAAAGGATAAATCGAAGCAAAACCTCAAAAAAAGCTCCATGGAGAAACCATAGCTATGTGGCCAAAGCTCAAAACACTGTTGTTAGTGGTGGTGTTAAGCTGCCTGATTTGGGTGTTCGCCGAGCGGGAAGTGACAAAGGAAATACCCGTATCGGTAACGATCGACCTGGTCAGTCATACCAATGATCTGCTGGTACAATATCTCGACGAGAATAATATTCCTCAGGCTGAATCTTATCGAAAAGTTACGTTGATAGTAAAAGGCCCGACCGGAAAGATTCAGGCGATAAACAAGGATTATCCCACCAACATAACGCTGGATGTGCAAAAGTTAGGTTACATTCCCCAGGACCAATCCAAGGATTACCGAAGCCCCGTAATAGCGCTCGTAGATAGGTTATACTCCAGGAACAGAGAAAGCTTCCTGCAGGTTATCGATACGGAACCAAAGGACCTGGACCTGCATTTTCGGGTAACCAAATTGGTGCTAAAGCCCTTTCCCGTAAACGTTTACGGACCAAACAAAGATAAGCTGAACCCGGAAACCATCAGCCCTGCAGAAGTGGAAGCTTATGTGCCCGCCGGCGTCTTGGGAGAGGCAAAGATAGTCTTCAACGAACAGCAGATCAGCACAGCCATACAAACAAAGACGGAATTTACGGTTGAGGTAACGCCTTTGAACCGGGTAAAGAATAATAAGGTAATTGTCAAACTATCTGAAGGTGGTAATCTTAAGCTGGATAAGATAAGAAACCCCAGATTGGGAATTATCAAACCTTACGCCTTGGAAGGAAAATACAAGGTAGTCATCGACGGCAGCACACGACTCGACGAATACTCGCCCATTGAGTGCCGTGGAACATCTCAGGCACTGGAAGAATACAACAAAAGATACCACCTGATACTGGAAATTAGCGAAGAAGACGAGCAGAAACCATCGTTACAATTCGACCGTCTGCCGATTTACAATTTGCCTGAAGGTTACGGCCAGATAGAGATACTAAACAAAAAACAAGTGACGATAGGCTTTCATTTGGAGAAAATAGCCGACAAATAGCAGCACAAAACCGCCAAGGTCAAAGGTTCTCTAAAGTCTGTCCGTGAAATGTCCGATAATATCCTTGTGCGGACCAGTGAGTGACGGAGATATATTCGATGGCCGACGTTCTCGATCAAGATGAGGTAGATGCTTTATTAAGCGCCGTAGCCGGGGGTGAAATTAAAGCGATGGCGTATGGGGATCGAGGTTCGGGGCCGGCCGACCTGAACGAGGCCGGCAAGCAAGCTGATGTTCACACATACGATTTCAAACGACCGGAACGAGTCAGTAAAGATCAGATGCTGGCTTTTGAGGGGCTGCACGAGCGATTCGCACGGAATTTTGGGGCGGCCCTGAGCGGTTATTTGAGAACCATTATCGAAGTTAGGGTACGCAGTACTGAGCAGTTGACCTATGCGGAATTCACTTATTCGCTGCCGACCCCCACCTCATTTTCACTGCTAAGCGCTTTACCACTGGAAGGCCAGATATGTCTGGAGATCAGTCCGCTGATAATCTATCCCATTATCGACCGGATGCTGGGAGGAAGTAGCGCAGAGCTTTACATACCGCAGCGTCCGCTGACGCAAATTGAACAACGGTTGGCGAACCGTATCATCGAACGTGCTTTGGAGACTTTGGCCGAGGCATGGAACAATATCGTCGATGTGAAATTCAAAGTCGTCCAAAGCGAATCAAACCCGCAACTGGTGCAGATCGTCGCGCCGAACGAAGTGGTCGTCGTAATCGGACTTGAAATCAAAATGGGTAACCGCTCCGGGTCTATGAGCCTGTGCATACCATTCAATGTCATCGAGCCGTTGGTAGGACGACTGGCAAGTCAGGATTGGTTCAGCTACAGCAAAAAACGCGATCAGGAAGAGCATTACGGTTCATTAAAGGAGAATGTCAACTACGCCAAACTGAAAACCAGAGCTTATCTGGGGCAAACAACCATCAAAGTAAGAGAGCTTTTGGCAATGGATCAAAACGATGTTTTAAAAATAGACAAGGAAGTCTCCCACGACCTGATCCTACAGGTGGAAGGCAAAAGCAAATTTGCCGGCAAAATAGGACAATTTCGCGGTAACCGAGCGTTCAAAATTACCAGACACGCCGAACCCGGAGAAAAAATATAAAGCCTGTTGGCTTCAAATCTATACCGAATCGGCGATGATCTCCAGTTCTCGATTCCGCATCAGTTCGATAATCTCCTCGGTGGTGCCGGCCTGCCGCAAATGATTAGGAAGGTTTTCGTCGTACAGCATTCGGCAAAGACGGGCCAGGATGTGAAGATGGTGACGATCATCCTGGGAACAGGTCATAAAAAACAAATCCGTCAATCTTCCATCCGGAGCACCGAAACCGATTCCACGAGTGACAGCGATAACAAGTATCGGCTCGGCCACGGCGTATGGCAGCGGACGGCGTGGATGCGGAAAGGCGATACCGCCTTCCATTGCCGTACTGCACAATTCCTCGCGTCTGATCAGAGCCTCCAACAGCGATTCGGGGTCGTAAAGTAATTCCGTTTTCTGCGCAATTGCCACCAACTCTCTCAGAACGCTGTTTTTGGTTTGAGCGCCTAAAGACGGTTCAATGGCTTCCGGATGCAGCAAGGGGGCAATGATAGCATCTTCCGGATCGAGTTGGCGGTTCGAGGCAATGCCAGCGTCCATATTGGCCAATTTCTCACGATTCAGCACCGGCATCTGCCGCTGGAGCCATTCGGCAACCTCCACACGGTTGAAACGCAGTTGTCCGGCAACCTTCTGACAGGGGATCTCACCACGCTGCGCCATGCGATCTACACGACGCAAATCTACTCCCAGAAATCGGGACAACTCCAATAGATCCATATAGCCGTGAGGCATCTCAACACTCCAAAGACCCTATCCGCCGATAGTATCCCACACTTGCAGGCAAATAGCCAGTATTTTTCACTAATACATCGGTCAGATTAGAAAAGAAGTGAAGGTGTTTTTTGCTGGTTCATGGTGAGCTTTGTTTACCGGCAACAGGCATATATTTCCCGGCAACAGCTAAGCAGTCCTTCGAGCTGATCCAGCGGCACCATACAGGCGCCGTCGCTAAGGGCCTTTTTCGGATCGGGATGCGTCTCGATAAACATCCCGTCGGCGCCCGCCGCCACCGCAGAGCGGGCCAGGATATGGGCTAACTGCCCAGAGCCGCCCGAAGATGCGCCCAATCCGCCGGGCTGCTGCGTGGAGTGGGTAGCGTCAATAATAACTGGATAGCCCAATTGCTGCATCTGCGTAATGCCACACATATCACAGACCAGCCGATTATAGCCGAAGGAACTGCCACGCTCGACCAGTATAATCTGCTGATTACCCTGGTCGGTGATCTTGGAAATAACATTTTTCATGTCCCAGGGAGCCATGAACTGGGCCTTTTTTACCTGAACGCATTTTTGACATCGCGCCGCCGCCTCAACCAAATCGGTCTGACGGCACAAAAAAGCCGGGATCTGCAACATATCGAGCACCTCGGCGCAGATACTTGCCTGTTCGGGAAGATGAATATCCGAGACCACCGGAACAGCGAATTCCCTGCGGACCTGATCGAGGATTCTCAGGCCCTCCTGAATACCGGGTCCACGAAAACTCTCACCACTGGTACGATTGGCCTTATCGAAGCTGGCCTTGAAAACAAAACCTATCTTCAATTTACCGGTAAGCTCTTTAAGATGCTCAGCAACCGTAAAGCACAGGTCTTTGCTCTCAATCACACAGGGACCGGCAACCAGAAACAGCCCCTTCCCCGGGCCGACCACAACTTTGTCAACCTCTGATGTGCCAATCGTTATCGTTTTAGTCATTCCAAAAAAACCTGCCAAAAATGAAATAAACGAGCCTGTTAGGCTATATTACAGATATTTGGAAACTATCGCAACAGCCAACGCCGCAAGTGGTAGAAACGTACTGGCGGATGATACTGATTATGGCCGGGCGGCGGTGGTGTGAGAACCTTAACTGCAGTGGGGATAACCTCGATATCTAAAGGCAAAGACGGACCGGGATCACCGTCAAGCTGCACCCGGGCGCCGGGTTCGGGGCTGCTGATCGAGATATTCTTACATTTCCTGCGGATCACCATTTTGCTCTTGTCCGACGTACCCCAAGCCGTCTGCGCCGCGTGGGAAATAAGCCGTAAATGACTGTTACATTTATAGATACACAAATCCAGCATCCCATCGCCAAAATCCGCAGCGCGTGAAATCCCCAGCCCGATAGCGTAACGGGAGATGTTGCTGACAAAGACCATCGCAGGCTCGTCACACAGTAGTTGGCCGTCAGCTTCGACGCGAAGATGAGGAAATCGATGCTCCCAGAAAGTCCGGCAAATCGGCCAAATATAGCCGGCCGGCGTAATATGGCCGGACCTTTGACTGTGAACCCGTCTGACCACTTCAGCATCGAACCCGACCCCCAAAATAGCCATAAAGTGCTTACCATCTGCCTGTCCGAGATCGAGATTTCTCAGCAAACCGTGTTCAAGGGTATGGATGGTCGTTTTCAGCAGGCCGTCCAGTCCGAGTTCACACGCCAGAAGATTCTCCGTACCGCAGGGAATAATAAGTATCGGCAAATCCGAGCCGACCATGGCATCGACAACGGTACGGACGGTTCCGTCACCGCCGGCGACCACAACCACCTCCACCTCGGCCGCCATGGCCTGATGGGCCAGTTCGCCGGCATGTTCCAGCGAGCGGGTCAACTCAAGATGTACTTTACAGTCGCCACTGCGAAGGTAGTCGCGCAGGTCTCGAACGCCGGCGATATTGGCACTTGAGCCTGATTTAGGATTGACAATAAAATAATACGACAAGGCCATATTGTGCCCGATTACCTTATAAGTTCTGACTATTGGGTTATTACTCAATATCACATTATTTCCAGATCGAGTTGAGTTCGTAGATTTCCAGCAGAGCGACCTTTACTTCGGTGGTTTTGCTGAACAGCTCGATCTTCTTGTTGTCTTCGGGCAGGACTCCGCCCATGGGCATATACACACGCCCGCTGTTGGCAAAGATCTCGATGGAATTGCGGTCAACGAGTATCTCCAGGGCAATCATGCCGTTTTTAGGTTCGAGTTTGGCCGATTTGTCGTTGCATGAAATCTGCTTTTTATCAGCGTCATAGAGAACCTCGGTTCCACGGATATTAAAGCCCATCTGGGCTGTGGAGCCTACATCGAAGAAGCCGCGAATGTGAAAGAGTTCACCGGACAGACCGGAGAGAAAATTTTGGCCGGGTTTTAGGATTTCACTTGTCCATATATGTTTTTTGCCGTGTATATTTTTGATCTCATCGATAGGTTCGGCGAACATGCGGACGCCATCGTCGGTGGTTCGCAGCGTCAACTCGACCGGAAAGAGCATGCACTGATTAAACGGCATATACGGTGTGTAGATTCGGCCCCAGGCGATCTGGATGCGCCGCCCGTCGGATTCGGGCATATTGGTAAAGGTTTGGGACGCGTAGAAGCAGTTGCCGTCGTGAAAGTTAATGCTTTCGGTTTCCCGCTTGAATTCCTTGCCGTCAAAGTCCCCGATGAGATAATGGCCGCTGCCGCCGTAGAGAATCCACTTGGTTTTGGACTTGTCGCCATCGACAGGCAGTTGGAAAAGTTCGGGACATTCGTGGAAGCATTTCTGCTCGCTGTGTTTGGTCCAGTTCTTCAGGTCGGGAGAACTTAAAAAAGCCATTTTGCTTTCATCGAGATACAAAACCATAACCCAGCATTTGGTCGGCTCATGCCAAATCACCTTGGGATCCCGATTGTCACCGCTAATGTGCTTGACAACGGGATTGCCTTCATATACTTTCCATGTTCTGCCCCGGTCGTTGCTGTATGCGATCGACTGCGTAAATGGTTGGTCTTTGGAAAGAAGGCTTGTACCGCCGGCGGAGGTGTAGATGCAGACGAGAACCTCTTCGTCGCCGCTCTGAAAGCCGGCCGTATTGCCGTGATCTACGACCGCGGAACCGGAAAAAATCGTACCCAGCTTATCGGGGTGAATTGCATCGCCGAGTTCGGTCCAGTGAACAGAATCGGTGCTGACGGCATGGCCCCATGTCATATTGCCCCAGTTCCAGCCATAAGGATTGTGCTGGTAGAACAGATGGTATTCCCCTTTGTAATAGACCATGCCGTTGGAGTCGTTATTCCAGCCGCGTCTGGAAGAAAAATGGAACTGCTGGCGATTCTTTTCCTTATAGAAGCTATCGGCCTCTTTGATTTTGTCATCCTGATAGACCGCCGCCAGTACTTTGGACTTATCCACCAAAGGGCAGTAAATCTTCAATGTAGCCTTTTTGCCGCGAAACTCCGCGAGATCAAGCCACACCCAGTAGTCCGGCTTCTCGTCGGACAGTTCTATTGCGAATTCGCGTACTTTTTCACCATCGATAATAACGCTCATGAGCCACTTGGCCTCGCCATGCCTTACAGGCATATTCAGATAGCGTTTGTCGAAGGTCATTTCACGGGTATCCTCCATTGCAAACCCGGAATTGACGAGTAGAGTGAAACCCAAAACAACAAAAAGTGTACAACACTTCATCACGATATCCTCCGAACTGTAAATTGAATTCCTCAATGACTAGCCAACGCAACCAGCCGAAAAATAACAATTCCCGCCCATTATACCCGTTCTCATACTGTTGTCAAGGATGTTCTTGGAGCCACGGCCATGCCCACCATTGTGACCTGCCTGCACCGGTATATTTATACCAACGTCAGGTTGTGGCTGGCTTTTGTGATCACCATAACGATTTGTTTGCGGCCAGCGGCAAGATTGGCCCGTGTGACCGCACACACCGGCCACTACTTACTTTGTTGCCAACCATGTTGTCGGATATTCGTGGCCCTCCGTTTTAAAAACCCTTGACAGCGGTGCGAGAATTGGTTATACTAATTCCAGGTTGTTGTTTTATGGCTGGTGTATATTTACCAGCCGAACTGGAAAATCAGGCCCCAAGGGCCTAAACGGTTACAGTTTTTTAGGCTACCGCATAGATGTGTGGATTTCTTGGTTTACTACTGCATAATTCAGACGCAATACCGGATTGGCAGCGTCTGGAAGCATCCGCCCGGTCAATTCAACATCGAGGGCCTGACCACCAGGGTATATTTGCGGACAAAGGGATCGGACTGGTTCATACTCGGCTCTCGCTTCTTGACCTTAATCCTCGAAGCAATCAACCTTTTTGGGACCGGAACCAGCGGTACTGTCTCGTTTATAATGGCGAGATTTACAACTATCGAGAGTTGCGATCTGAACTGGAAAAGCAAGGAGTCGAGTTCAGAACTACCAGCGATACCGAAGTCCTGCTTGAATGTATAATCCATTATGGAATAGAGACCACACTACCTAAGCTCGAAGGAATGTTTGCCTTCGCTCTATATGACAAACGCGAACAACTGCTGGTTCTGGCCCGAGATAGATTTGGCATCAAGCCACTTTATATATACGATCAGGATGACATCTTTCTTTTTGCGTCTGAAATTCGGGCTATGCGCCCATGGGTCACTTTTGAACCTGATGTAGCCTCTATCTTCTCTTACCTTTTTGGGTTTGGCGGCTCTACGAAGGGGCACTCTTTTTACACAAATATAAAGATTGTTCCTCCAGGCACTTTTATTACCGTTCGACAGGGTGATCGCCCGAAGCACAGTTCCTTCTTTTCGATAGCCGATTTTTGGGATGAAGGGCAGGTCGAACAGTTAAGGCGATTGAAATCCAGGCAAATTGTCGATATGGCCGACGAACTACTACTCAAAAGTGTAAAGATGCAGCTTGCCGCCGATGTGCCGGTAGGAACTCTTTGCAGTGGCGGTGTCGATTCATCGCTCTTGACAGCTATGGCTTGTAAGTTCCACAACAATTTGGCGATTTTTCATGCCAACATGGTTGGGCCTCTCAGTGAATACCAAGCCGCTATGGCACTCGCCAATCACCTAAAACTTGATATTAAAGTCGTCGATGTTGTCGATCAGGATTTCATCGATAAAATACCCGAAGTTATTACACATTACGGTTATCCATTTGTTTACCACCCCAACTCAGTTCCATTCCTGATGGTCTCAAAGCTTATACACCACAACAAATTTAAAGCAATCCTTTCTGGAGAAGGGGCTGACGAATGCTATCTCGGATACCCTCAGCTTATATTCAACTTGAGAGCTTTTATTCGCCAACTATCTCGACAGTCTTGTTTTCAACTGCTTCGACAGCTAACCAGAAGGCTTTGTGGGCAACGGGTCATGCCTTGCACGGAAAAAACTCTCCGTGAGTTGCTCGCTCAATTTGAAATATCAATAGAAAACGACGACATCCGCAACCGGATCCAGCACCTCTCAAACAGAAAAATATGCGAAAAGGATTTAACTTCGATGTCCCAACTCGGCTATCATCTTCGCACTCTACTCCATCGAAACGATTCCCTTGGAATGGCTGCCAGTGTCGAGGCCCGCTTCCCGTTTCTCGACAGCCGCCATGTTAAGTTGGCAGTTAACATGCCCTGCCGCTGCAAGATCAGGTTCTCGCCAACTGTGTTTGAATACGAACATTATTTCTTAAGAGATAAATGGGTGCTCAGGAAGGTCGCTGATCGATATCTACCCGCCAGGCTGTCCCAAAGACCTAAAAGAGGTTTTCCGACAAATACTCAAAATCGATTACGAATTCCGGTAGAGTTCTTTGATGGAGCATTGATTGCCGATTTGCTTGGATTTACCCAGCGGGAAATTAGATTTCTGATTGGCAATGCGAATCCGTGGGTAAGGATTAGGATGATGTATCTCGAAATATGGACTCATCTCTGCTTGCATAATGCACCCAGACAACAGATCGACCAAAAGCTTAAGGATCACATTACGGTATCTCCTTTAAAGAGATAAATATGTGAAACGCCATTTAAACGATTTTTCCCACCCGACATCTTAACATGTTACCCGCAAATTAAAGGTGTCCCCCAAAACTATTATAAAACTTTTCGTCACCCCACCAAATGGCCCATGCCCAAAAGGAAAGTGCCCAGACATTAGCGTAACCCCAGCCACGCCCGCCATGTACCGCCGGTGTCTCACTGGAATCTTGTACCGCCACTCTGGGTATATTTGTGAAAGTCAAGGTGATATAATCAGTCGTTTTGTGCTTTATTCATTTCAGAGGCGTAACCAATCAATGTTCGCAGTTCCTGCAGATGCTCTTTATATACGCCCCTGGGGGTAGTGTCATGTATTTTACAAATCGCCGCGGCAAAGCCCGTAGCGACTCCCATTTGGCCGGTTGTATTCATGACGCGGGGGCCACCCAAACCGATATGTGAACAACTGAAACATCGACCGGCCATCATCAGGTTATCGATGTTCTTCGAATACAAACAACGAAAAGGAATGTAGTATTTATCCGTTCGCCTGTATATGGCTTCCGCCAGGAAATCATATTTGCTGTCGTTGCCTGCGGCTAAGTTCTTCTGGTAATGGATATCGACGTTGCGGGTTTCTTCGGCGACCGTATCCGCAAAATATCGTCCTTCGGTCATGTCTTTGAGAGTATAGATATAGTCGCCCATCAGTCGGCGGGATTCCCTTTTGCCAGCGATAAAAGCGATCCACTGGAGTTGTACGTTCGAATTATCCGGGTTTCTTTTGGCATTGTAAAAAGAACCATAGATCGCCCGGAAAAGATGGTCTCGAATTTCTTCGGCATCATTGATCTGATGTTTGTCGCCAGAGGAGTATTCCCAATACCATTGGCCTGCAAGGGCGATCTTGTCTTTGGCAACATCCATAGCCCAGGGCACTTCCGGAAAATGAATCGCCTCCTTTACTCGGTGGGTGTCCCATAAAACCGATGCTCCCATGACCCTATTATCGGGGTTCTCCGGTGACCACAGATCGCCATATTGGTCCCAACTTTCGTGAAATTCATCGCGACTTTCCCGTCCGTAGCGGTATTCGGCGCCCGCCCAATAGCCAATCCAGCCATCACCAGTGCAATCAATGAAAATGGGGGCCTGAAATCGTTTGGTTTGGCCCGTTTCAATATGTTTAGCGTCAACACTGATAATTCGATTTGCTTTGGTGTTAGCTGCATAGGCACGCCAGTTCAAAAACTGTATGACGCCGCTAGCAGAATTCATGGTCTCTTTTCGTTTTATGGTATCCTCAATGGCTTCGGCTGCGCCATTGGGCCAATGTATGGTATCGATGCCTTTGAGGATGTTAGATCCCCTGCCAGGAATACCTTCGGTATGAACCCGAACTTCACTGCTGGCATTACCGCCCAAAACGGGCCGATCGTGGATCAGAGCGACCTTCAATCCCTGGCGTTGGGCCGCTAAACAAGCCGCACAACCGGCTATGCCCCCTCCGACTACCACCAGATCGAAATTGCCGACTGATTGCGGAACCGCCGGTATCCCGCACAATCGATTCCGCCAGACTCTCATCGTTTCGATGGTGTTGGGAGGATTAAAAGCTTTATCGGTGGTAAAGAAGATGGCATCACATCGTCCTTCAAAACCTGTCAGATCCTTTAGTTCAATTAAACATTCCTCCTTGTTTATGGTAACCGTACCACCGTTTTGCCATTTCCATCCCGACTCTGTGCCGAAAACGGTTGGAATCGTCTTGCCGTCAACCATTATCTTAAAGCGGCCTGGGGCCTGCCAATTGCCCGGCACCCAGTTTTTGGTGCGAACCCACAAGCAGTAATCGCCGAGGGCCGGAAAGCTCACCTGTGTTTTCGCGTTCTCTACCGGCACCCCCAAGCCATGGGCTAACAGATAAGGCGATCCGACAATATGAGTAAATTGTTGATCGACTTTCCAGCCGGCTTTTTTTTGAAAACTTTCCGCTTCGATGAGAACTTCGTGGGCGGCAAATATCGCATGATTTAACACAAGGCATAGGACAAGCACGGTATTTTTAACGACTATATGCTTCATGATTAGTATAATATGAACTCGTGTATGAAAGAAAGCAAGGAAGACCTTTACTTTGCTAAAATCGCTAGTTATCTAAAATCTTTTCGATCTCGTCCATGGTTCGCGTCATAGCGGCCATGGTCTTATTGAACGGGTCTGCGGTGGTCATATCGACGCCGGCCTTTTTCAGAATATCGATCGGATAGTCAGAGCCTCCCGCTGAGATAAACTCGATATATTTTTCGATGGCGCCGGGTTCGCCGGCCAACACCTTTTCGGCCAGGGCCGTCGAGGCGGTAAAAGAGGTGGCATACTGATACACATAAAAATTGTAATAAAAATGCGGAATAAAGGCCCATTCGACCGTATATAAATCCTCGATATGACAAATGCCCTTATCGTGGCCGTAATATTCTCTGATAATTCCAGCGTATAGCTCGGTAAGAGCGTCTCCGGTCAACGGTTCGCCGCGTTCGGCCTTTTGGTGCATACGCAGTTCAAATTCGGCAAACTGCGTTTGTCTGAAAACCGTTCCCTTCAGTCCGTCGAGATAGTTCATCAACAAAGACAACCTGGTATCGTCATCGGTAATTTTTTTCAACATCACATCGATCAGCAGGGCCTCGTTGAAGGTCGAGGCCACCTCCGCGACAAAAGTGGAATAATCGGCCAGCGGGTACGGTTGATTTTTATTGGAATAATAGCTGTGCATCGTGTGGCCCAGTTCATGAGCCAACGTACTTACGTCATCGTATTGCCCGGTAAAGTTCAAAAGAATGTATGGATGAACGTCATAGGCCCCGCCGCTGGAATAGCCGCCCGGCCGCTTTCCCTGCGTGGGATAGACATCGATCCATCGGTTTTCCAGGGCATGGGCGACCACGCGGATATAATCCTTTCCTAACGGTTTGAGCGAATCGAGAACAAGCTTTTTGGCCTGGTCGTAAGTATATTCCAAATCGACATCCTTGACCACGGGCGCATATACATCAGAATATTTCAGTTGCGCTACGCCTAACATTCGTTTTTTCAAATTGAGATACCGATGAAACAGATCGAGATTGTTATGAACATTTTGTATAAGCGTCTGATACACCTCAGTTGGGATATTATCTCCATCCAAAGCGAGGCCCAGTGACGAGTCGTAACCGCGGGCGCGGGCATAGAACATGTGTTTTTTTACATTGGCGTAGAGCTGGGTGCCGAAGGTCTGTTTGAAATTGTTAAATGCCTTCCAGAATGCCGCAAAAACGGCTTCCCGATCGCCGCGGTTCGGCTCAGCGCGATAGTGGCCGTATCCGGCTTGGTTTAACTTGACCGTATCGCCGGTGCTTAACGTGATTTCCGGGAAAGGCAGCTCCGCATTGCTGAAGACGTTATAAATTGAAGCCGGCGCATCGGCCAGCAGACTCGATTCGGCAAGTATTTTTTCTTCCTTTTGGGATAATCTGTGCGCCTTGGTACGTTGTATGTCGTACAGATACATCTTATAGACTTTCAAACCGGGTTCCCGCCCGATAGATTCATCAATCTTGGACTGGTCCATGGCGGCAATTTCCAGTTCGACAAACGACGTTTGGGAACTGTAGTCGGTGATGATCTGCTGAAGCTCCTGCTTCATCCCCAGATATTTCGAATTGCGCACATCCTCATCGGATTTCATGTGGGCGTAACTATACAGGCGATCAAATTCCTTGGAAATCCGACTGTTAGCCTCCAGGCAAGCCAGAAGTGCAGCCGCCGAATCGGCCAATTTGCCCTTGTGCATCAGTACCTTGTCAAACTGCCCGGACAGGGCCTGTTTGGCTTTGTCCCATGCTTCATCCGAGACACAAATATCCTGCAGATTCCATGTATCCTCAATGGCAACCTCGGACCTTTCACGAATCTGAGCCAACCCCTGACTGTGCGAAAACACCAGGCAAAGGGCCAACCCAACAATAACTTTTGAAACCTTGCTCATATCATGCTCCTCGCGTTTACAAGTAGATAATTGACAATCAAAAACACAACCAGTGGCCTCATCTAAGGCTTTAGCCAGTGGTCCAGCCAACCAATTACCGTCTCGTGCCACAGAATAGAATTATGCGGCTTGAGCACCCAATGATTCTCATCTGGAAAGTAAAGCAGCTTACTGTCAATACCCAGCCGTTGCACGGCATTGAACGTAGCGATTCCCTGAGTTTCAGCTACCCTGAAATCCAGGCCCCCGTGAATGATCAACATGGGGGTTCTCCAGTTTTTAACATAATTTATCGGATTGTGCTTTTCGTACCCCTGGGGGTTAGTCCAGGGCATTCCAACGTGGTCCCATTCGGGAAACCAAAGCTCTTCAGTATCGAAATAAGCCATGCGCTCATCGATATTGCCGTCGTGATTTACCAGACATCGAAAACGATCGGGCCAATTGCCCTCGATCCAGTTAATCATATAACCGCCGAACGAAGCGCCCAACGCGCCCACCCTCTCGGAATCCATCCATGGATACCGCTTTAACGCCGCAGCCAAACCCTTTTGCAGGTCTTCCAGTGGTTTGCCGCCCCAGTCGCCTCGTATGGAATCGGTAAACGCCTGCCCATAACCAGTCGAACCGTGAAAATCAACCATGACCGACGCATAACCCGCTCCAGCGTATGCCTGTGGATTCCAGCGATAGTGGAAATGGTTTCCGAACGAACTCTCAGGGCCGCCGTGGATCAGAAAAGCCACAGGATATTTATTGTTGGAATCAAAATCCGCGGGTTTGACCACATAGCAATAAACCGTCTGATCGTTCCATCCCTTGAAAGTGAACTGTTCGTACCGGCCCATCCGGGCGGCAGCGATCTTTTCAGCGTTGATCCGCGTGATAGTGCGCACATCACCTCCGTCAGTCCTAACCGAATACAGTTCCACCGGCGATTGAAGGTTATCCAGGCCGTAAATAATTCGTTCACCTGCTACGGCGACTGAGCCGACATAACCATCTTTTACTATGGTGCGAACCTTGCCGGTATCTACATCAACGGCAAACAGCGACTTTTGACCCAGATTCTCAGCGGTGGTGTAGATTGTCCTGCCGTCCGGCGAAAAGCAAATCGACGATGGACTGTAATCCCAATCTTCCGTCAAAACCCGTTCGCTGCTGTTTGGCCACGAATACAGCACAATGCGGAAACGGTCCGATTCATAACCCGGCATGGCCATAGCCAAATACGCCAGGGTTCCGCCGTCGGGCGAAAAAACCGGATTGGTATCCCAGGCCTGGTTTTTTTCTGTCAGGCATCTGGGCCGGCTCAATCCGTCAATTGGCGTCCGATAAAGATCGAAATCTGTTGACCACGGCTCCTGACGTCCCACGTCACGTGCGGAAAAAACAATCTCTTTCGAATCCGGCGTAAACGTCACCTCCTCCGTACCGCCAAACGGTTTGGAAGGAGCATCGGCATCCATACCGGCCATCACATCTACCACGTCACCACCGGCGGCGGGCATGACAAACAAATGCGAACGACGACCGTCCTTCCAGGTATCCCAATGGCGAATAAATATGCGATCATAAATTCGGCCGCTCGTTTTTCTCTTATTGATTTCGTCGAGCCTGTTTTTGGTATCTTCCATGGTATCGCAGTCGGGAAAAACATCCATGCTGAAGCAAACGTATTCCCCGTCAGGTGAGACAATTAAATTCGCTACGTCAAGAGGTAACTTCGTGATCTGCCTGGCCTCACCGCCATCGATGCGTATGTGCCAGAGTTGGGAAGATCCGCTGCGGCTCGAAAGAAACAATACCGACTTGCTGTCAGGCGCCCAACAGGGACTATTGTCACCGGCCTGATGGCTCGTCAGCCGCCGCAGGTCCGTCCCATCCGCACGAACCAGCCAAAGATCGGTCCGGCCGCAATTCTCCTCAAGGTCGCTCTGACGTAGCGTAAAGACAATCCACCGGCCGTCCGGTGAAACATGAGGATCGGAGATTTGATCCATCGCCAGCATATCATGAACAGAAAACGGATGGGTTTGACCGTCGTCCCCTCCCTGAGCAACCACAACACCTGCGAACAAAAGGCCAAACACAAAAAAAGACATTAAACGCATAATTTTTCTCCTATGCTAAAACTTCTCTAATTTCGTGATTTTACCATTCCAGCGAGCGACCGACGGGAGCGGCCCTTTGCCAATCTTATGGAACATAAAAAGTGGCTATACCACCTCCTTTTATGACCGGCCGATAACCATTTTTGCACATCTCCTTATCTTTGCATACGGTACAACACGGTTTAACATCCAGAGCAAATTTACAGCCGAACTGATTATACCCCTTGTAAACACTGCCGCAAGGTCTATATCAGCAACCATCAACAATGCCTTTTTTTATGACTTTGCGCCAAGCTTCAGCCGATAATGTTGAAAAGGTGTGCTTTAATTTAAGCGTATAGGAATTTGTATTTAACTTATGCTTTCTCAATGAGTTAACATGATACCATCGGCTCAGCACAAACCGGTCCGACAAAAACTGGTATAAATAATATGGCCCCGGCAGCAGTTAGACCGTATAATGATTGAGGTTGTAACAACGGTTGATTTTCCCCGAATCTGGGTATATATCGATGCGCAAACGACAGATTCTAAAACTAATTCACATTCTCAGCACTGGTTGGTTTGCCTTATGTGTCGGTTATGTCCTGATCCTGGCCCTGCGCCAGGCCGGTGTCGGATGGTGGGTGATTTTTTCATTATCGGGCCATTCTGCTGTGCTGGTCTTACTGCTGGTGAGCCTGTATTTGTTTGCGATTTTCCGCGGAGCCACCAGGAGTCAGATAATCCAGCAGGAACACCCGCTGACCAGCACAGATTATTACATGGTGTTCTATGGGATAAGTCCCTTTTTGGGTGGTCTGGCTGGGATAGCAGGTGTAATCGGTATGAAAGATATTACCCAATGCCTGCTGGGGGTGGCATACGGATCAATGGGGGCGACATTTCTGGTTTGGATAATTATTGACCCAGCCATTGGCGTAATAGAAAACTTTCTGCCCGTCAGCCGGCAGCATCGCAAAAAACGCCTGGAACGTGTTCGGGTACTGCGGGAAAAACAGCAACGGGAAAAACAACTTTTACTGGAAAAGCTGGAAGCTGATGAAAAGATATTGCGAAGCGAACACCAGAAAATACTGGAACCATTTTCCCAAAAACTTCTCGAACTGGTTTCGGGCAATGCAACAAACTTGGAAAAAAGAGAATATGAAGTGGTGGATATCGGTGTGAAAGCCTGGCAAATCGGCGGGTTGAACAGCATGCAGCAGCTTCATGAAATGACGATGGGGCGATACAAACAAAAACACAAAGAAACACAGATGGTTGACTATATTATGATGTGGTGGGATGGAATCGGAGATTGGCGAGCCCAACCTCTCAGCGAGAAAGGAGAACTACGAAGTGGCTAAACTAATTTTTTCCCTGGTTCTGGGACTGGCGGGCATCTGCATGGCAGAGGTGATCTATGTCGATGCCGGGAGCCCAAATGACCCGGGAACCGGAACCGCCGGCGATCCATACCGGTGGATTAAAGATGCCATTGATCGCGACGCAGCTAATGATGGCGACATTATAGTAATACGACCAGGTATTTATATGGGCCAGAAAAACCGCGACCTCGATCCCGACGGCCTGTCCATAACCATCCGTAGTACAGACCCCAACGATCCTGCCATCGTGGCTGCCACGATCATCGACCCGCAGGAAAATGGTCGCGCTTTCTACTTCCACAGCGGCGAAGGCCCTGACTGCATGGTTATGGGACTGACTATCAGAAACGCTCGCTCGGTAATCGGGGCCTATGGCGGAAGCATTTACTGCTATGAAAGCAGCCCAACAATCCGCAGCTGCATTATCAGAAATGCTCATGCTACAGACTCGGGAGGCGGAGTTTATTGCGACTCCAGCAGCCCCAGGATTATCGACTGCACCATAACCGGCAATTCAGCGGACTATTATGGTGGAGGTATAAGCTGCAACTACAGTAGTAACCCGGAAATAATCGGCAGCGTTATAAGTGGTAACAACGCTGGTTATGAGGGCGGGGGTATCGACTGTGTGGGTAGTAATCCTGCCATTACCAACTGCATTATCACTAACAACGAGGCTGGCGATGGGGGCGGTATAAACTGTTACTCGCCGGGTGAGGTTGGTCTGGTCAATTGCACGATAGTAAAGAATTCAGCCGCGGGTATCGGCGGGGGCATATACTGTCAGTCCGGCGGCAGCTCCAGCATCAAGAACAGCATCCTCTGGGCGAACGAAGCAACCCAGGGCGGCCACATATATCTATATGACAACAGCAGTGCATCGGTGGACTATTGTAATGTGCAGGGTGATCAGTCCTATGTGTTTGTAGAGACCGGCAGCACTCTTACCTGGGAGAGTCTGACCAATATTAATATCGATCCGAACTTTGTCTCGTTTGACCCCGGTGGTGACGCTGATTTATGGGATTTTCATCTGCAAAGTACCGCCGGACGATGGGACGGCGGCATTCAGGACTGGGTATCAGATTCAACTACCAGCCCCTGCATCGATATGGGTGATCCCGCCTCCGACTGGAGCAATGAACCATGGCCGAACGGTAAACGAACCAATATGGGCGCATACGGCGGAACAGTTCAAGCCAGTAAAAACGGCAATATCGCCGACTTTAACGTCGACGGCAAAGTGAATTTTATCGACTTTGCACAGATGGCCGGATGGTGGAACAAAGACACAGCCGGTATCGAGAACCTCAACGGCGACGGTATTGTGAACATAGGAGACCTTGATATCCTGACGGTAAACTGGATGTGGAAAAAATAGTAGAAAACCTGAATCATCGCAAAAAAAACGGGGCTGGGTCATAATTCCCAGCCCCTTTGCTTTACATCACAATTCAGATGGCAAAAACTCACAGTGTTCTGCGTCTTCGAAGCCAGCCGACAAGCCCCACGCCAATCCCGCCGAGCAGAATTGCGCCCGGAGCGGGAATCGTAGAAATCGTAATGAGCTGGCTCTGCCTGTCTTCTATTGCACACCATACGTCATTCGACCACTCGAAACCACGCCAAAGATTCAAGACATAAGTATGCTCGGCGTTATCAAGGGCTCCAGGGTTATCGGGGTTGTAGCCGAGTGCGGTGAGCGCATCCGTGGCCACGGAGTTTTTGTTGCCGCCGGTCTCACCCTCGGCCCACCAAATTGCCCGCGAAATGTTATACTGGGTCCACGCTGATGGGTTCCCAGCACGCCATTCGTCGTAAATCCACTCAGTAACGTTACTGACCGGATCGCCGGCCGGGCCAACACCACCAGAATACGCGTTCCTGTCAATAGAAGCCCAATATGTGGTGTTCAGGGATATATCTCTTTGGCTCTCGACACAGAATGTAGTGTAAATGTTTGTTTGCGGAGCGGTCACGTCGCTGTAAATCGAAGGAGTGAGCGAACCACTAACCAGATTGACACGAAACGCCCCAGCGTTACTACGGCCAGGATAATCTGATAACGAAACCTCTGCCACTGCACTAAGTGTATTGCCCTTCCACACGAAATCTCCGCCGGTGAATGTTGGACCAGCCATCGCGGGTACAGACACCCCAGCAACAATCAGCAAAAATAAAATCATTTTCTTCATAAAAATCACCTTCTTTAAACAAGGGTAGGACTTATATCCTGCCCCTGGTAGTTGCTTTTGGCGTTTTCTTTATAACGTCCTGCGTCTGTGGAGCCCGCCAACAATGCCCACACCAATACCGCCCAGCAAAACAGCGCCCGGCGCAGGAATAATAACAACGGGAGAGGGGTCCACCTTCCATTCCTCAAAGCCTGCATCGGACGTAGTATCACCATCATCGGCATAAAGGTTCATCCCAAACTTCGAATACAGGTAAAGATAGTCGGTATTCGACCAGGAGTTGTTGTTAGGAATATAGGCTAACATATCTCCTGACCCACTTCCGCTGTTAAGCGAATAATCGAGCTTTATCCAATTATCTCCATCGCCTGCATCGAGATCATAAACCGGCGAACTGAAGTCATCTGAATAAAGATTTCCGGAATCCTCCAAATATATCTTGAGTTCGTCCAACGATAATAATCTACCTGCCCAGGACTTGCTTTCATTGATATCCAGGGCAAATTCCCGGTAACTGACATCACCAATCGTTACAATGGGTACCTCACCCAGCAGGAGTGAGTGAGTCCAGATTCCCTTCTTCTCGTCAAACTCGGGTATATCACGATCATGGTTGTAGCCTTCTTCAACTCCTTTATTCTGAAGTCTGACAAATGGCTGAAAAACTCCCGTTCCGGTCGGTTGCCCATCCCACTGTTTGAAGATGGCTCCATTGTTGTTACTAGGATCAGATACAGCACCATAGGAGGTAAGGTCGGTCATGCCAGCCATCACAGGCATAGTAAATGCTGTTAAAACCAACGTAACAGCCGCTAAAAATATTATTAACTTACCGTCCATTATATTTTGCTCCTCATAAACATTTTTCCTCAAATAGCTGTTCCGGCAGCAGGAAGGGTAATCACCTTACGGCGTAAACCTCCTGCTACCGACACAAGCTATTTATCTTACAATCAACTAGTTAATTGATTTTCTTCATACACACCTACGCAACAAAATCTACAGGGTTCTCCGTCTTCGCAGCCAGCCGACGACGCCTACACCAATACCGCCCAGCAGCATCGCACCAGGAGTCGGGTTGGAGATAACTTTGGTCTCAATGGTAAGCGTAATGCCGTCATTGTAGTAGTGGCAGTCAGGGTCGAAGCCCAAACCGAACACACCACCATTTGCCAGATGGTTACTGAGCAGACCAACTTCATCCGAACTGAATGTATAGGTGAAGTCTTCCGGCGGATTCTCGCCGGTGTCATCATCTATATAGGTGGTCAGCCACTGGCCATAACCATCAAGAACATCACTTGTCGAATCCGAACCATCGTCACCTCTATATACTCCGCCATCTTCCCAGAATGCAACAATGCCATAAGAGACGGCCTCGTTAATATCAACTTCGTTCAGGAGGCGGATGAACAGAAAATCGTCATCCTCTACCACGTAATTGTTGAGGTTATCTATTAAGAGACTGGCGCCGGTGACCGTTTCATCAGCAGCCGGCGAACAGTTTATCTCCCAAGCGTAAACCATGGTGTGATCGAGGTCCCACAGGTCATTGGAATGTCTCCCCTCGTTGTCCGGAGGGGCATCGAACGTGTAGGTCGTATTGGCGCTTGCCAGAGAGACAAGCGCCAATGTCAAACCCAAAACTGAAACCATAATATTCTTCATAACCACTCTCCATACCGGGCTTCCCCGACGGGGGCGAGTATGAGACAAACTCACATCTTCCTCCACTCCGTCAAGCCCAGTATTGTCACGTTCCATCGCGTTCTTAATTATGAAACACTCTATCGTTCAGTATCTTACAGGGCTCTACGTCTGCGGAGCCAGCCAACCAGACCAACACCAATACTGCCTAACAAAATAGCACCCGGTGCGGGAATGATCGACATTTGCCCGCTGATCGTCCCGCTCGCTGAAACGCTACTGCTTCCAAGAAGCAAGTCACTAAGATCACCCTTAACCACATCACCACCGAATGATAAATCAATAGAATTATCTGTTGTCAAAAATCCAGGAATTACGGTACCGTACGTCAAGTCACCTGTGATGCTGCTTACGTCAGCTTTGGGAATGAAGTAGGCAACGTAATTAGTCGCAGTGTTTACTGTTAGCATGCCTCCAGAGTTAAGGGTTGCTGTCAACACTGTGCCCGAGCCGCCCGTATCGTCTGTGATTGTCAAGGTTCCACCAGAAACGGGGGTCAATGTTCCCGTGATTATACCAGCACTCAGAGTGATGTTCGTCACATTCATTGTAGGCAAAGCAAAAATGTCGTGGAGCACTACGTCACCTGCCGGAAAGCTCCCGTCTACCTCAATGTTGGCGAAGCTCATTGTGTAAGTACCGCCCGCGACACTGATTGTCCATGAGCCAACGTCTGCCAACGGACCTGTAGTGAAACCCAACGAAGGTGAAGCCAGAGCCGGGGCGGCCATAAAAGCAACTAAAACTGTAATTAATATTAACTTTTTCATGATTTTTACCTCTTTCTATTTCCTAAAGAACAAAAGTTTTAATTTAATCCAAATAACGATAAGAGTTTTAAGAGTGTCTCGCGAGTACGCTCTCAAGTTTGAAAAACTTTTCAGGCCAGGATAGGGGGACCGCGGCCCAGATTGTTGAAAATGAATGCGGGTGAAAAACAAATAAAAGATATGATCCGCTTAGATAAATTGCCGGCAAGCGGATTGAAACTGCATTGAACAGGTATGATAGCCGGTTGTGAGGATATTCTATCCTGGCTCGCGAATAGAAAACCTCCGCCCGATAACCTTCGATCGGTTTTCCCGCGATTTGCCTCCCTAATGATATTGCCAAATGCACTGTCGCCGTCAGGAGAACCGGCCAGACGGTGCAGCAAGCCTATATAGTGCCGGTCTTCAAGGTCATTGAGCCAGTTGAAAGAATGGTCAAGGCGAATTGGATTGGCAGCTACGGTAGCAGCTTGCCTATCGTTTAACTTACCTCGGGCCAGATGGGCTGTTAATTTGGGTAAAGTCTTAACGCCGGCTTGGCTTAGAACTATAATCCCCACAAACACCGCCACCCAAACCTTACGGTCCCACACCAGTGAAACGCACAGAAAACCGACTATGCCCATCAAAACGGCGCCAGGTATGGCTGGCAGGTTCTTGACATGATCGCTTTGTGATCCGGCGAACCGGACAGGAACATCAGGTGGCTGGAAAAACACCCGGGCGGCCTCGGCCAGAACAGAATTAGCTGGTTGAGCAAGTTCGCAAATTCCGGGACCAATCAGGTTGCCCGCTGCCACCCCAGACGCTTCAACAAACAAACGATCCGCGGTATCGCCAGTCGTCGCTGATACCTTAGTATCAGCGTAACTGTCGCTTACCGCACCCGCTCGTCCACTTAGACTGCATACAACACCACTCGGCGTTGCAAATGCAGCGGCACATAGTGACACCACCACCGCAGCGGACAAAAATTGTCGTTGCACTCGAATCGTCAAGTTTTCTCCACTTCCAATCATTTATAGAGACGCAATTCTTCCCAAGTATGCGAATCGCCTCTCTATACACCCTGTCCGCACAAATACCCTCAAGAGACATAAAGCGAAGGAAGTGGATCAGTGAGTTTTCTCCCTTCCGCGCTTCACTATCACTTATAAACTTTTACTAAACTCTCCTAAATTTCCACATAAACCAATCTCAACGGCATTACTATACCTCCCTGGACTAAAGATTATCATAGCCGGTTTGGCAACACAGGTCAACAAAAAAAACGGAAATTTGTAAAAAAAAACAAAAAAATGAAACGTCCGATAAAAATTAAACTTAGGTAAAAAAAACGACCGTCATGGTCGTGTAGATGGCGAAAGACCCGGACAGAACACCTAACTGTTTGGTATTAAAGTAGTTACACCACGTCCGTCTTTGGTTGAGTCATACGTTTGATCGGCAATCGGTGTGCCAAGGCGGGTGTTCAGAAAAGGGAAAAAACAAAATTCAGTATGGGGTCGTAAAAAAATTAGAGTTGGCAGGTGAAAAATAAGAGGTGGATATAATCGGATCAAAAATCTTTTGCGTCTTCGACAAACCTCAGGAGCATTGAAATCTTGTTATGCACCCAGGTCTTTCGGTAGATATTACGGATATGGGTCTTTACCGTACCATGCATTATGTTCAATTCCTCAGCAATTTCTTCGTTGTTAAAACCCTTGCAGACCAGATTTGCGATCTGAAATTCTCTGTGTGTCATGTTATAGCGTTTTTTTACGTATGACCACTGCTTTTCAGTGAGCAAAACTGCCTGGGGCAGATCATAATTTCGCTCTTGGTCAATAAAATTATTTATAGGACGTAGTAATTGTGACATAATCAAACTCCCTGCGACAATTCATCACACAGATGACGAGCTTCATCGACATCCGCTTTGGATAATCCGCCGATTTTTTGATTTAATTCTAATGCTTGTTCCAGGTTCTTGAGGGCTTCCTGTTTTTGACCGAGCTGCGCCTGAGCTCTGCCAAGGTGAAAATATGACCCAACAATACCGGGAACCTGTGATGGATACAGCCCAACACATTTATTGAAATCCAGCACGGCTTTTTCATATTCACCCAGTCGATAATACGCCACTCCACGGGTATCGATAAGATCGAGATACTTCGGATCATGCCCCAGACCCCGCTGAGCCAACTCCAGAGCCTGCTGGTATTTACCCTGCTCTTCACACAATATCCAGGCCAGGTTGTTGGCGGCAACAACATTCTCAGGCACAAGATTAAGAAGTTTACGGTAAAGTTCCACTGATTCGTCGCTACGATTCATAAGCTGCAAAAGAGTCGCCAGGGTTTGCATGGCCTCGACGTTATCGGGCTCTTTAGCTAACACCATCCGCAATATATCCTCAGCCGTTTTTTTGGCCTCACCTGCTTCAGACGCCGCCAGTTCATTGGAAACAGAGATTAATAACTCAGCCCCCTTTGGGAACGTATCATACCATTGGACAACTTTGTCTTTTAGTTCCTCCCATCTGCCATCGTCCCGAAGCAGTCTGGTTTGGGCTAGCAATGGATTCGCATCGTCCGGCGCAGATTCATAAAGCAAATCCAATTGTTTTAGAGATGCTTCCCTGTCGCCGTTCTTGTACATGGCCATGGACATGGCGACGCCAAGTCTTTTGCGATCGGTTTCCTCACAAGAACTCAATCCTTCCTCAAGCACCGAGATCGCCTTTGGAGCATTCTCTGCTGCCAGGTATGTATGGGCAAGATATAATGTGATATCCGTATCACCCGGATAAAGTTCCTTTAGTGTGTTAATTGTGGAAATTGCCAGGGCTGGCGACCGCACCCATTCGGCCTGCGCCTTCAAAAGCAGCAACTCTTTATTACTGGGCGAGAAAACAAGACCTCTTAAAGCCAAGTCTATGGCTTTCCCTGGTTGACCTTGCTGTAAGGCTGTCTCGCCAAGGAGCTGCCAGGCCTGGGCGAACTTCGGTTGATCTTCGGCTATACCCTCCAAAATATCTGTTGCCTGTTCAATAGCTGGTTGCGTCCCCATAGCCAGCAGGGTCTGTGCCTTATAAAAACGCAGTTCCACATCATCAGGGTTGGCGACTAAAGCCTCTTCGAGGATGGTTTTCCCACGGCTGGCCCTGTCGGGATCCTGCGAGTTTAATAGCAGGCTAATGGCAAGCTTTTGTACGTTGGGGTTGCCGGCTTCCAGGGACAGGGCTTTCTCGATTGCGCCCAAGGCTTCATCAACCTTTCCCTGAGATCGATAAAAGTTGCAGGTACTGACCCAGACATTAAGATCGTCGGGAGCAATAGCGGCAGCATGCTTGAAGTCTCCTTCTGCCTGGTCAGCTTTCTCTAACATGGCAAATGTTCGAGCACGAATAAGAAAAGCGGACGCATCATTTTGTTTTTTCACAAGTTCGTTGCCCAGTTCTATAGCCGCTTGGGATTTGCCTTGTTTAACGTACAATTCGATAAGTGCGACCAGTACAGCCAAAGACTCCGAATCGTCAGACCGCAATTTGCTTAATAGAATCTCCGCCTCATCAAGTTTGTCCTGCCTCATTTTCAATAACGCTATCTGGAGTTGAATTTGCCGATTATCCGGGTTATCCTTCAACAAATCCTCCAAAATGCTTATACCCGAATCAACCTCACCAAGACCTATATGACTTTGAAATCTCAAACTTGATAAAATCGGATGGTACAGTTTTTGTTGGGCTACGCGATTTAATATCTCGTTTGCTTCGCTGAACTCCTTAGCCTTGTTAAGAGCGGCGACCGTAGGAATGATCACAGCTAGATTCTGCGGAGAACGATTATAAGCCTGGCGATAAGTGGAAATCGCCAACTGCAGGTTATCAGACTGCTCATAGGCCCCCGCCAGGAGCATTCGGCTGTCGTTATCATCCGGATTGGCCTGGAGATTCTCTTCCAGGAGCGAGACAACTTGAGAGTGATTAGTTTGAACGTCGCCGCTGTTTAACCAGAGTTTCGACTGCTCATAGCGCCACTGCCAGCCATCCTGCCCTTCCAGCTCCTTAATCCTGTCCACAAGCTCCTGGGCCTCGGAAACGTTCCCCGTGACCTGTTCACATCTTAGCAACTGCCGCTTTATCGAGATGTCCTGTGGTAACTTCTGGGCCAAAACCTTTAATACCTTATACGCCTCATCTTTCTTGTCGTAAGAGCGATACAAATCAGCAAGTAAAACACCCAGTTCCCGCTGCGATTGGGAATGCTCAATGCGGGTTAACGCATCACTAATCAGTTTTTCGCATTCCTCCAACTTGTCCTCGCCGACCAGTATCATCGCCAGTGATTTGACCGGAGTAATCTCTTGAGGATGATCATTGACGATTTCTCGCAATCTTGTTTTGACTTGATCCGGTTTGTTTTGCCTGTGCAATAGTCTGACTTCCGCCAGAGCCACCTCTATGCTCGAAGAATACGTTTTCTTCATATCCTCCAATAAATTCGCTGCTTCTTCATCCTGCTCAATAAGCATAGCCAGTTGAAATTTAGCCAGTTTTACTCCCAGAGCGCCTTGGCTGGCCTGATCCAACTGCGCCAATTTGTTTCCTACTACTTTCCACTCTGGATCGTCATAACCGATTCCACTCTGTTGCAGTATCTGCATTCGCGACTGAACGTTCAGTAAAGCCGCCTCAAGGCTGCCCGGAATGATTTGACCGGCCAGACGGGTCTGCTCGGCCACATCCGTCCATTTTCCCGCCTGAGCCAATAATTTGGCATATCCCAAATGCCCTTGAAAAGAGTCGGGCTGTTCGGAAACCAGACTGCGCAACTGCTGAAGAGATCCCTGAATGTTACCCACTTTATTCAAAGCCTCCGCAAATACTATTCGAAGCTTCGACAACTTGTTACCTAGCTCTAATGCCTGCTGCCAGTGATCTATCGCTTCATAGTTCTGATCCTTATGATAAGCAATGATCCCCTCATAATAAGCCAACATTGCCGGGATCATTTCTTTTTCACGCAGCTCATTGATGTAACCACTTGCCTGGTCATATTCGCCCGCCTCAACGAACAAATCAATCGCGGTAGGCATGAAATCCCACCTCTTGGTTGAAAGCGATGTTAAGCCCTCCTGGGCAACCCGTAACATTTCTGTTTTCGACCCTGATCGCAGAGCAAACTGCGCCCAGGTTTGCCACAAAGCCGAGTCCTCGGGATTTTCTCTCTGCACGTCAGCCAGGTAAAGCTTTGCTTTCTCGAAATCGCCTAAATTTATGTATTCGTTGGCCAGACGCAGTTTTATAAGCGGATCGGATAAGCCCAATCCCTCAGCACGCACTAAATCAGTTAACGCACCGTCTCGATCATTGTGCCTCAAATAATAGGAAGCGCGTACAATATACGCTTGCGCCGATTCAGGATTATTCCTCACCGCTTCGTTAAACCAATGTTCGCCAGAGAAAGGAATATCTTCCGGGCGTTGTTCCGCCAGCAGACCCAAAACTTCATAAGCCAAAACTTCTTCAGGGAATCCTTCAATAATGCCGGTCAATTCCGTTGCCGACTCCTTAAATTTTCTCTGTCGGGCAAGCACCACCGCCAACATCCTGCGTATCGTAAGGCTTTCACTTGTTTTGAGAAATTCGCTCGCGATAAACTCAGCCTCACCTGGGGCATTCATTTCCAAATATATTTCAATAAGTCTTTCTGTAGCTTCGAAGTTGCCTTTATCAGTCCTCAGGATTTGCCTGTAGGCACCTATAGCCTGTTGAATATTGTTGGACTTCAAAGGCCTGATATTGAGCTGAGAATCTGCATACTTAAGTAATATCGATACATCACCAGGCATAACAGCAATATAACGACCCAAATTCCCGGCCGCTTCTTCCCAGTTTCCATCTTCGTATGCCTTATTACCCAACTCAAGAGCATTCGTCGCCCGATTGCTCCGGTTCCACTGTCGTAACGCATAGGCTGTAACGCCCAGTACGCCAACCCCCAAAACAAAAACAATCGCGAATTTCCAATTAAAGCTTCTTTTGGCCATGGCCCTGACCTTTCCGTTATTGTTAAAAATTCTCCCTAACGGTTACTCTTATACTCTAAACGATTGAGTTTCCCCGTTTTCTTATTATAACCCCTCATATACCCAGTTAACTTTCGCACTTTCGACAAGAACCACTTTATTGAAACTTGACGGTCCATTCCACAATAGCGTTTTTAGATCGCGTCAGTGTTAATTTCACCAGTCCACTATCGGTATTTTCGAGTACTGCTTTGGCGTCCGGATCATTAACTTCAGCGGTTTTTGCTACATAACCATTTGCGGCTACGGTGATTACGTAGGGGTCATCTCCTGTAATTTTACTGATCCCTCTCAAAATATTTCGGCCGGGGAGCCATTCAATCTGGACCAGATCGATATAGCCTTGCATAATATGGCGATCTGTGGAAATGAATTGAGGATGTTCCATGGCTTCATGTATAGAGATCATGCGGGCCTCTCCAGGCCGTAATTGTTGTGAAAGTTTGGTGTTCCCGCTCATTTTACCGACGAAGGCATCGTTCCAGAAATCATACGCATAATATCCCTTATTAGGGTTCAATCCCAGACCGCCTTCTGCGGTATTGCCGGAAAGGGTTATGTCGATGTCCATCTTGTTTTCATACTCAGTATTATATAAAGTCAATTGATGCCACGCCGGGGATACTTCAAAGTCATATATCCGGGGATATTTCTCCGTAAACGCATCGACCGGCCGAGCCGTTCTCGCTGTCACATGGAACGGGTATATTCGAGTCAGGTCATGTATGATTTCCGGCTTCAATTGCGTGAAACTGTTGGCCAGCAGTAATCGTCCCGTGGTGACGTAGGACATGGTTAACAAGCTGCGTACCACATCGCGATCTTCCTGAAGCCGAGCTATATTCTTCGAATCCGTGTCGTAATTAACCACCACTCGGTTCTTGTACCAGCGCAGCCCGCATCGTGTAACCACGCCCGGGCTAATCAGGTCGGTGTCATTTTCCGTACGCTGGGAAGCCACCAGGCCCAGTGTAATATCCGAGCCTCGCTCCATATTACGCTCATCTAAATAGCTTTCCGGCCCCAGTCCCTCATAGGCCAGCTTATAGATGTTCCGGTATGCCTGGGCCGTTGTAGCGTATTTGTCTTCCATACCTCCGCTCGATGCCCAGCCGGTAGACGGGTAATCAAACATCAATCCCTTAATCCCACCAACTCGAAAACTCTTGTACACCTCACGCACATGTTTGATAAATTCAGGATCTGTGTAATCATACCCCCAGACCTGAAAATTCTTTCGCCAGGCATTTCCCCAGAACTCGTCATCGTCCAGCGGGCGATTATCAGATTCATTCCGCCAGGCCACGCTTTTATTGAACAGCATGTGCTCTGGAAATGCATGCGCGTAATCTTCCGAGCGAAAACCTGTCTGGCAATATGTCAGCGGGATACCGCCGCGTTCGGTAATCGCCCTACCCCATTTCTCCGACGTTTCGTAGGGCGCCTTGTATGTGCCGCCTTCGAAATCACCCAGATTCGTGCTGCCGTGCTTCTGGAAATGCTCATCGTCCCACCACCCCTGCTGATTGTTTTTTGTGTAGCAATCGGGCACCAGGCGAACCGCCGCACGGGAGTATTTCAAAAAACCGCTTTTGGCGATTGCTTCTATCTCCGCCACCGCTCCGACCGTGTCATTCTTAGCCCCGCCGCCACCGTAACCACTGTGATTAGCATACCACAGGCATACGGTTGGAAAATCGTACATATTCAATTCGATCTCTTGGACCAGTCGAATACACCGGCCATATTGTTCCAAATTATCGAATGGATTGCCGGTGGCAAAATCAACATAAAATCGATCCTTCGGCAGATAATATACCCCCGGGTCAACCAGTTTACCCACCGGGTCCTCGGCGTACAGTTCACCGGTCATTTTGTGACGGGGTCGCGGTGTTTCGTTAACCGGCGTCAATTCCGACGGCAGCAAAGACGCCCCTGGCCCTTTGCGCAGCCACACCTCACTGACAACAACCGCCAGAGGTTTATCGGTTTGGCTCTCGAACAGAATCCTCATCTTACCGGAAGCGTATGCTTTGGCGGGAATCGGAAGTTCAACTTGTTCCGCGGGAATTTTCTTCTTATTGTTCCACATAGGCACAGTCTTCTTGTCCAGCAGGACAAACTTCTTCGTATCTTCGCCACTATCCACTGTTACCGATTGAATTCGGTCTTCCTCATCCGTATGCCACCAGCAAAATCCCAGGTAATATCTGGTTTTCGCGTCTAGGCCGGAAGCTTCCAGAATAACACCATCCTCCCCGGCTGCGGCCGTCGTGATCTCGTCACCACAAAACGCTTTGTAGGAGTGGAAAGAACTGAAAACCTTCTTTCCATCACCCTTCACCAGACATAATGACTCACCACTCGATGCGCTATCGATTTTATCATCCGGCAAATTCAGATAGCACGCCAGCGACTTTTTCCCACCCACCTCTGACGACAGCTCCAGTTTACGCGGTTGGCCAACGGTGGCGAACTTCTCATAATCATGATACGTCAGGCCGCCCATAACCAGCGATCGGCGTGTTTCATCTTCGCCAAAGGTCATCAGCAGGTTATTACGCGAATGAAGATAATTACTTTTGTGGACGGCGGTATATCTTGTCACTCCCCATTCCAGCGGTTCGCCTCCACCGTTGCCGTCCATCAACCGAAAGTTTTTCGTCATGTCAAATCCCGGGAAAAGCGTACCTCCCGCCAACGGCTTGATTTGCTTGACTCGAACAGGATTATCAGTTGTGTTCTCGATCCCGCCGCCAAAGACAATAATGCCTTTGCATTCGTACAAGGTTATTTCAAATATAAGTATCGGCTGGGTTGGCTTACTGCTCTTAATGGTGATCGCTTTTCCTTTACCAAGCTTATCTGAAACCGTTTTGCCTTCCCAGCTATGCACAAGGCCCGACGCCGTGCTCGGGTAATCATCGACTTGAAAGTAGCCGCCTTGTACGCAAACAGTATTGTACCGCTTATCGATCGCATCGTATCGACCTCCGGACAGGTCGTACTCAAACCTGACTATACTATTTTCTATAGCTAACCTGTTATTTGACTCGGAAATCGATACCTCCGCGTTAAGAACCGCGCCAATAGAAATAACCAATATTACGACTGCCAAAAAGATTCTTGCCGGCGATGAAAACATAACTTTTTTGCTCCTTAACTATTCAAACCCTTGAAATTCACTAATAGTACACGCATAACTACCGAGTTTCCCCGTTCCCGAGTCAATCTTTCAATGAACTTGTCTGGCAGTCGCCATACGTTATTACAGTTGACGATGTCCAGTTTTACCTGTACTCAACAGTAATATTTTGAGATCTCTACATACCGCTTCATGCTGTACATAGGTTCCCGCCGTATAGGCTCTTTTAAATCCTGTTTTGGTCACCAGCGCAATATATAACACAAGAACAAATAGGCTCCTCATAAGAATCTGTACATGGATATGCCAAAAAATGACTGGTTTCTT
>CAZICK010000015.1:0-53385 GCA_964537505.1 uncultured Pirellulales bacterium | reverse complement strand
ATAGGATACAGCAGTTCTTAGCCTCGTGTTCTGTACAGATTCTTATGAGGAACCGCAATTTTTAGAGGCTCCCAATAGTCTGATACGATTAGTCAGCTATGCGTCTTCCAGCCAGCGGTTGTAGAACTCGACGTAGTTGTCCTTATCGTCGCTCTCGCGTAGTTGTATGGCCGAACGTGGATGCTGATTAAAGTGGGCCGTAATATTGTAGGGTACTAAAGGGCCCCACTCCAGCTTTTCTCGCAATTGAATGAAGTGATCCTGTAGAAGCTGCAAAACTGGCCTGAGATTAAACTTGGGATTTTTCAGGAAACTAATCAACAGCTCCATGGGGCAGTTGCCTGCGCCTCGGCCGATGCCGCTCATTGTGGCATCGAGACGGTTGGCCCCGGCCACGATCGCCTCGATGGTATTGGCAAAAGCCAACTGCTGATTGTTGTGAGCATGTATGCCGACTTCTTTGCCTGTACTTTCGCCAGCTTTAATGTATCGCTTGATATAATTGTGAACCTGTTCCGAATACAAAACGCCAAAACTGTCAACCAAAACAATAACGTCCACATCCGTTTCAGCAAAAATATCCAGAGCTTCCTGCAGTTCATTCTCCTGCACGGTTGAAATGGCCATCAGATTGACAGAGACTTCGTAGCCGCAGTCTTTAGCGTGTTTGATCATATCGACGGCAGTGGGAACCTGATAGATATAGGTAGCCACGCGGATCAAGTCGAGTACACTCTGATCTCTGGGGATGATGTCATGTTTGTAGTCTGACTTTTCGGCATCGGCCATGGCGGAAAGCTTCAATGGACTGTCATTGTCGCCAACGATACGTCGAATATCGTCCTCGTCGCAGTATTTCCAGGCGCCGTGCTTGTCTGGAGCGAAGATTTTCTTGTCGTTCTTATAGCCGAGTTCCATATAGTCGATACCGGCGGCCACGCAGGTGTCGTAAACGGCTTTGACCAGTCCGTCTTCAAAAACGTGATTGTTTATTAATCCGCCGTCGCGGATACTGCAGTCGAGAATTTTAATTTCCGGTCGATAATTAACCCATGGCGCTACTGTCATGACAACTCCTGTGTATTAAATACAATGCTACTTTATTGCAAACATAAAAACGCTACGAACCCAACATTATATCACAAGCAGGAACATTTGCAAGTCTTTTTTTGCGATTGTGTAAAATTATCGGACCTTGCGTGTGGCAGAAAAAGAGTCTGTTTTGGTAGTGCCTCGCGGGTGTCAACCGTTTTTTGCGGTGGGTGGCGGCGTATGAACTGTTGTATTCGGGATTGTAGAATTTTTGTTGCAGTGGGGATGTATGGGCATATTACAAACTCAGGGCTGTTGAGGTTCCCAGTGTACCTGTGCCGCCCCCAGCAGAGTGCCCGTGGCATAGGCCAGGTCGATCTGTGCTATCTGGTATTCCACGATAGCCCGAATCTCGGCGGATTGGGCGTTGGCAAAACTCGTCTGGGCATCGAGTACTTCCGTGGAAGTCTGTAACCCCAATTCGAATTGTCGTTGTTCAGCTTTGAGGTTTCTTTCGCTTAAAATCATACTTTTGCGACTGGCTACCACCCTCTGCCAATTGGCCTCCATCTGGTCCGCCGCGTTGAGGACTTCCTGCCTTATCTGCAGTTCCCGCAACTGTTTGGTAGCCAATCGCTGGCACCGCTGCAAAATCGCTTTTTGTAATCGGCTTTTCGCCGCTGCATTTCCGATGGGCACCTGCAGGACCAGGCCAATCCTGTGATCAACAAACCTGTTGTCCAACAACAAATCAAAAGAGTCATCCGCACTGCCGCCCAGGGCATTAATATTATATTCGTATTCGAACAGTACTAATGGCAGGGTCTGATTTTTTCCGAAATCGATTGTAGTTGCGTCCCTGGCGATCTGCAGTTCCAACTCCAGCAGTTCCATACGTTTTTCGATCGCACATTCCAGCAAGCGCTCGGTATCCAATTGGTAATAAATACAATTGGGCGGCGTGGCGGGAATCAGCACAGTTTTCGTTTCCATTTTCAGTGCGATCCTGTTCAGTAGTCGCTTCAGATTTCGCTCGCTATCGCGAGTCGAGTTTTCCGCCAGTATAATAGCCTCAAGACGCTGCGCGGCCGCGGCTTCCGCACGAATTATCTCGATTTCGGCTACCTGGCCCGTCTGCACTTTCCGCTGAGCTTGCTGCAATTGTGCTATTGCCAGGTCATACTCCTGCTTGCGCACCTCCAGCTCCCGTCTGAACGCATACAGCAACCAGTAGGCCCGATCCACCTGAGCCAGTACCCTGGTCATTTCCAGCTTAGTTTGTGCCTGGACGATTTGCGTATCATAATGAGCAATGCGAATCGCGTAGGTATTGGTTCGGGCGCCACTATTGCGCATCAGAGGCTGACTGAGTGAAAGCGAAAGCTCACTCGAGTATATGGTGTCATATCTTTCCAATTGGCTGGATGGAAGATCAAACGTAATCGTACCTCCTGTCCGCAATGGAAGTTCGACCCCAACATCGCCCATGATACTCTCTCTTTGCGAAGAATCCAAAGTGATTGTTATAGGTGTGCCACCGGGAGTGTCGCTCTTGACGAAACCCAGTCGCGAAAAGGCCAACGGTTCAAAACGGGCCTGAGCTTCCTTGAGAGACTCATCGGCGATTGTCGGATCGAACAGTTGTGTTTTAATATCCAGATTATTTTCGAGGGCGATGGCGCGACATTCCTCGATTGTCAGTGTAAGTTCCGCGGGCGGCTGCTCGATGGGTGCCGGCTCATTGGCATCGCGTGGTTTCTCATTTTCGCTCATCGATTCCAGAGGGAGCATTTCGATTTTGCGCAAACGGTCAGGCGGAACCGATATTGTCTCAAAAGTGTCCCTGCTGAAAGGATTCTCACAACCGCAAACCAGGAGCACCACAGCCAGCAATGTGATCGCAAAGACACATCCGAAAAATACTGGATTGCCGCTTTCGCGGGAAGGACAGGTTTTTGTTATCTTATTCATGTCTCAATGCCTCAATCGGGTCGAGTTGAGCGGCCTTGATCGCGGGGAACATACCAAAAAACACGCCCACAAATGCAGAAAAACCAAATGACACAGCTATCGCCCACATAGGGATGTACGGTTTAGCCAGCAGTTCGGCTACGCCTGGTGAAAGTACCATTTTGAGAATGCCGGCTACGGCTGAGATTAATAACTGGCCAAAAGCAACACCTATAATGCCGCCTAAAAGACACAGCGTAACCGCTTCGATCAGGAATTGCAACAGGATGGTGGAAGGGCGAGCCCCCACGGCTTTTCGCAAGCCGATTTCACGTGTCCGTTCCGAAACCGACACCAGCATGATGTTCATAATCCCTATTCCGCCTACCAGCAGTGAAATACCCACAATACCCCCCGCCACCCCTGTTACTATCAGTCCTATTTGTTTGATGATTTTTACCGCCTGCTCAACAACCTGCAGTTCAAAGGTGTCCGGCTCGCCCGGTTCGAGTTTTCGGCTTCGTCGCATAAAGAATTTCAATTCCGCCTGAGCCTCTTCCGAGAGCTGCGGCGTTCTGCATGTGGCAATAACCCCCATCCACGGCTCCCACAGTTTCCATGCCGTGTCAAACGGAATCAGCGCTTCCGCCTTTGATCTTCCGCCGCTGAACATTGACGATTCAATCCGCTCTTCAACCACTCCCACAATGCGAAAGCCTCGGCGGCCGATAAGAATGGATTGTCCCGAGCAGTCACGATCAAGCTGAAGTTTGTCCCGCACTTCCGGCGTAATCAGACACACCTGCCGGGCATGAGTCTCATCTATCACAGAAAACGGCCGACCTGACGTCACCGATCGGTTTTCGATCTGGTGCCATGATAAATTCACTCCCGTGATTCGAACGTCTTCAATGATTTGCTCTCCGCATTGCACTGTTTGGCTTTGACTACAAAACCGTGTAAAACTTTCGACCGAAGGACAATGCTCCAGAAGACCGTCGAATTCTTCCGGCTTAAACATAATTTTTCGCCATGAAGCCTGGCGAAACGTACCATGGCGCGGCTGATCCGGGAAAAGATAAATCTTGTTGGTACCGAAAGTCTCAAATTCGCTGAGCACTGTGGTTTTAAGTCCCGTCAACGCAGCGATTACCGCTGTTACCGAAGCTACGCCGATGACTATTCCGATCGTGGTTAGTGCCGAGCGGGTTTTATTCGCCCATATCTGCCCCATCGCCAGCCACATACCCTGCAACAGCAGCGCAACAAACATAATCGGCATTACAAGCAACCTTTTCATGACTGTTTTCCCTGTTGCTTTCGGCTATGATCGACGGGCCGATCAAAACCGATTTTGCCGTCCTTCATGCCAATGATTCGCCTGGTATGCTGTGCTACAGATTCTTCATGCGTTACTATAATGATCGTCTGTCCGTCCCGATGAAGCTGATCAAACAAGGCCATAATACCATCCGCTGTTTTGCTGTCGAGATTGCCGGTCGGTTCATCGGCCAGCAGAATCTTCGGACTGCAAATCAAAGCCCGTGCAATGGCTACTCGCTGCTTTTCACCACCGGAAAGTTGATTCGGCCGGTGCCTGGCTCGCTCGGATAATCCTACCCGCTCCAGCACGGCCTTGGCCAGCTTACGACGGGACAGCCATCCGATGTTTCGGGAATAGATAAGCGGCAGTTCCACATTTTTCAGGGCGCTGAGCCGCGGCAACAGCTCAAACGATTGAAATACAAAACCAATCTGTTCGTTGCGAATACGAGCTAAAGTTCCCGCCCCCATCGCCGTCGTATTTTTGCCTGTCAGCTCATAGCTGCCGGAAGTGCACCGATCGAGGCAGCCCAACACATTCATCAGGGTGCTCTTTCCCGATCCCGAAGCGCCCATCACCGCTACATACTCATTTTCATTTACTTCGAGGTCCACCCCGTCCAGGGCATGGATGCGTTCGACGCCCACCTTGTATATCTTTGTCACGTTTTTAAGTTGTAATAGCATTTCGACAAAACAGCAGTTGTTCCTTTTCGTTATGAATGGCTGAACGGTTACTTTTCTTTTTTTTGTTTTTCTTTTTCCTTCTTTTCTTCTTCTTCCTTTTCCCGTTCGTCTTTGATTTTTTGTTCATGTTTGATTTTTTCGAGTTCCTTATAAGGCCCTACGACAATCTGATCCTCGGCAGTTATCCCCGAAAGGATTATAGTATGCGTGGCATCGCTTTTTCCTATCTTAACCGGAGTGACAGTCGCTTCGCCGTCAATGTAACGATATACCACCGGAACAAACGTTTTTTTTTCATCCACTTCCGGAGAGTCTTCACGAATCTTCAGAGGCAGATCGTCAACCTTTTGACCCAAGACCGCCTGACTGGGAATTTTCAAGACGTCTTTATGTTCAAAAGTTTCGATATCCACATCGGCGGTAAGCCCTGAAAAAAGCTGCTGACCGTCCGTTTCCAGCATAATTTCCACTTCGAAATATTTCGACCCACCTATATCCATAGCCGGAGTCATGGCGATCGCTTCCACCAGCCCCTCAAAAACCTTGTCCTGCCAGGCTTGGATACGCACCTTGGCGTGCTGTCCCATTTTGACGCCACTGATATCCGACTCGTCCACCTGAGCTATCAGCAGCATCTGCGAGAGATCCGCCACCTCTATTATTACCGTTCCCGGGTTGTTTATTGTGCCGGTGACTATCTCACCCACTTCCACATTTACTTTGGTCACTACTCCGTCGATTGGTGAGGTAATGGTGGTATAGCTTAGGCTCTGCCGAGCCCTGGCAATTTCCGCCTCGGCGGCCTGGAGGTTGTGTTGGGAGATCACAAACCCCAACTCTGCGGCCTTCAATCCGTGTTCCGCTACGGAAACCTGGGCCCTAAGCTCGTCAACCTGCCTTTGAATCTGGTCCACCTCAGACTCAGAGACATCCTGTGAATTAAGCAGTGTTTTCTTCCGCTGTAAGTCACGTTCAGCCTGTTCTAGCGCGGAGTGAGTACCTTCCAAGCTGGCTTTTTTACTTTCGATCTCCGTTTTGGCCACGTCAATTTGGGCTGTCCGGGCTGCATAGCTTGCCTCGGTTGACCGCAACTCAGCTTCAAGATCGCTGCCGTCCAGACGTAGCAGAACCGATGGGGCAATCGGAGGATTGGCGTTCGGATCACCTTTGGTCACCTTTGCCCTGACATCAAAAGGCAATTCCACGATCCGAGCTGAAATCTTTGCACTTATTTCCACTTTGTGTTTCGGCTCGACTATGCCTGGCGCGTTAATAAACTCGGTCAGGCTGCCGGGCACCGGGTTTTCCACACGAACAATAGTCGGTTTTTTCGCCGCTGCCTTGCTCTTTAACGCCACACCAACGCCAACAATGACAAGTGCGGTTACCACGAATGTGATAATAATTGTGATTAACGTTTTCATGATTTTATACTTGTCCTGAATAGTTTTCCGATGGAGTTTTTTGTGTTCAATACTGTTTGCAAAAGGCCCTGGTGGACCTGCGAACACCCGGATTCCGGTCACAATTGCCCATTTTGACTACTAGTGTAACAAGTCATCTCAAACAAGGCAACCTTTCTACCCTGTTTGTTCTGCTTGTTTGGGGCCTTCCGAAGGTCACCTGCCGAATGGAGCCTGATGCCTTTCAGGCCGACCAATCGGTCAGTTTGAGCAATAAGGAAATGGGGGAACTCAACCGTTGTGAGTATAATGTGACTTGGTGTCGGGTGGGAATCGCCGGACAAAAAAGGTGGAGCCCCAGTCTGTAGGAGGCAGCCAGACCAGGGCTCCGATCCAGGGCAGAATAAAACTTTTTCAAATCGCAGATCACATTTGTTTTTGTGTTCAAACTTTTGTGTGCTTGCCAGTAAATGCCCTCAATTGCCGGCAACAAATATCATTGTAATCTTCATATTTATAGTAAGATTGAATTTTGGCTTAGGCAAACGGAAAAGAAGATTTTCTGGGGTCTTACTGCATTTTATAGTTAGAAGATATGCCGGATATACTGGTTGTGATGATTACACGTTGTTATGGATCGGACCAATTGGGTTTCTGTTGCCAATACGCGCAAAAAAATAAGCCCCGACGGGGAAAAGACGAATCCCAAAGCCTCTGTTCCTCAACTTCGAGATCAGCCTAACCCTCAGGGGCTTGAGGCGCTTTAATCAAATCCAGACCCACAAGGGCCTGTAACATCATAGTAATAGTGGCCGAACCCGCCCCTTAAGTCCCAAGAAATATTGAAACCACCGAAATATGCCATCAAAGCCAGGTTCTCGCGAATCGCCGCAAATACCCCGGCATTTCACGTTCTGTCTGTAACTTCTGTGATAACAAGAGGTTAGATTACCTGCCATTCGGTCTTCTCGCCTTTTCCGCCCGCTGGTCCTACCAGATAAACCTAGCCGTGCCCGCCTAAAGCTAACATTTTACCTATTGTGTACACATTTGTTCGCGAACTTTGCTTTTTTGGCTCCACCAGGTTTGCCTGGAGTCGGTATATATTTTAAGTTTTAGTAAGGACTGATGGTTAGTACAAGATGCAGGCAAGACGCCTGCGGTGCGTAGCTTTCACACTAGTTGAGGTAGAGAAAAGAGAGTATATGAGAAGGGAACCTGTTTTTATCGCACTGACGGTCCTATTATTGTTTTTTCCGGCGGTCGTAGCTGCCAGGGCCATCACGGTAATTACAACCTCCGAGGAATCCCCAGAAGCTACGTTGGCTGAGATTATGGAAGAGTTGTATGGTTGGGACAACATTATTCGGATTAGCGATTACAATGCCGAACCGGGAGATCCTATCGATCAATTCTGGACCTATCTTGAAAAGGACCAAGAAGGTAAAAAAGATCAACAAGGCACGGCTGAAGCAAAGGCCAAGTTTGCTGGTTACGAGCATCAGTTTGGTTTCTTACCCAGTGGCGATGAGGCTACATTCTACGATATTTTCAGTAGCGGTGGAGCAACTCAAGATATTTATGACGGCTACGGCGGTTCCGATGGAACCCAAAAGGGATTCCTGGATAGTTCGCAGACGGGTGATATTTTTCGTTTTGCTCTCAATGTGATGCCCAATTGCGGTCCTGATTATGTTTTGAGTTCGGCTCCGAACGACAACGCAGGTGGTATTGACCAAATGGTTACTTACCAGATTACAGGCAATGACGGGCACTGCGATAATGTAATTGGTAATTACGTTATTGCCTGGGAAGATCTCCGTTATCATAGCAGTTCTTTCGACGGCGATTACAACGATCTGGTTGTGGAAGTCTCCGGTGTTGTGCCCTATAATATTCCTGAGCCGGCCGCTCTGGTCCTTCTTGGCCTGGGCGGTTTTGTATTATTTTTACGTCCCGGGAGAAAAACAGTGTAGATACACAAGCAATGCCCATACCGAATAGCCGGAAGCTGTTAAAGCAAGAGCCGCGTCTGCGAGTAAGGGCGCGGCTCAATTTTTAGCTGAGGTTTTTCAGTGCGATTTCGCTTGCGCGGCTCTACGTGTCGCACTTTTCTTGCGTGTTGCTTATGCGCGAAGCTGGAATCTGGTTTAAATAACCGCTATTTTCGAGACGATAGCCGGGCTTCGGGGGAAATACGCTTCTGACGAGAGGTTGCAGGGGGTTACGAAAAACCTTTTGATTTACCACAGGCAAATCAGTAGAATTATCGCTAACAGTAGTGTTATCATGTGCGCCGGTTGTATCGAACGTGGTGTAACTGGTTTGAAGTTAATGTGTTCTAAGGTGAAGAATTTCTATGTTTGGTTTGCCTGCTATTGATCTGATTGTTATTGTCCTTTATTTTCTGGTTATCATCGGTATCGGTATATGGTCGATGCGTCGTATAAAGAACCAGGAGGACTATTTCCTGGCCGGCCGACGATTTGGCAAGTTCATCCAAACGTTCGCGTCTTTTGGCCAGAGCACATCTGTGGATACCTGTGTTGGGGTAACCACCACTACCTTTAAGAATGGGGCCGGCGGTATCTGGAGTTCGCTGATCTATCTGCCCGCCACACCGATATACTGGATGGTTATGCCGTGGATGCGCCGGTTGCGTCTGATGACCCTGGGCGACTTTTTCGAGGAGCGTTACGGTTCTAAAACCATGGCGGGCGTGTATTCCATTATCGGCACCATAGGGATGATGGCTATTTTGTCGGTGGGCTTCAGTGCCATGACCAAAACTATCGTTGCCCTTACTCCCAAGCCTGCCGAGGCATGGTCGGTTGCGGAACAAGCTGAATATCAACAGGCCCAGGAGTTAGATCGTTTGCAGTCCGCTGACTATGAGAGTCTTGATCGGGCGCAGAAAAGCAGACTCGATGAGTTACTCCGCGAAAGACCCAGCAAGTTATTTTCTTATATCGATCAGGGAGTATTAGTCTGGGTGGTATGTATCGTGGTAATGCTTTATGCTGTATCCGGGGGTTTGGAGGCGGCCTTTATCACCGATACCGTCCAGGGTATATTTATCATAATTCTTTCGGTAATATTGATTCCATTTTCATTAGCTAAAATCAATAGCATTTACGGTGGCAGTGGGCCAATGGATGCTTTAAGAACGCTCCACCAGCGGATTTCCGAGTCGAACTTCGAGATTTTCGGCTCTGCCAGCAATATAGATTTTACCTGGTATTATATTGGCGCCCTGGTGGTGATGGGCGCTATTAACGTGGTGATTCAACCCAATTCGCTTGTAGTTACGGGTTCGGCCAAGGATGAATATACGTGTCGTTTCGGTTTAGTGAGCGGATGTTTCATGAAGCGATTCGTGACGGTTTTCTGGGGTTTTTTCGCTCTTACGGCGATAGTGCTCTACCATGATGAGGTACAGAATCCGGATTTGGTTTGGGGTTATGCCACACTTGATCTGCTTGGTCCCCATAAAGTCGGGCTGGTTGGTCTGATGATCGCCTGCCTGATGGCGGCCTTGATGAGTACCGCCGATTGCCTGATGATCACGTGCTCAGGTTTGCTGACGCACAATCTCTACCAGCCCCTGAATCCTCTTCGCAGTGAAAGGCATTATGTTATGGTGGGCAGGGTTATTGGCGGGTTGGTGGTTATTGGCGGCGCCTTGCTTGCGACCCAGTTTGACACTATTTTGCAGATACTGAAATTTATGTGGGAATTTAACGTTATGGTGGCGGCAAGTTTCTGGCTGGGTATGAAATGGCGCCGGGCCAATAAAACGGCTGCATGGTGTTCCATCGTGGCCACGGCGGTTTTGTTTTATATTTTGCCTTTGCTTATACCTAATATTTTCCCGTCTTTGCGCAGTAATTCATATCTTTTGAAGACTACCGATCCGGGCCCTGTGGTAAGAACTTATCCGGCACGTGAGATGGATATATCGCAGCGCCGCCGGGAGATCGAACAATGGCAACAACTCGAAGTCCAGGATAGAGCCGGCAGGCCTTGTCCAGCTGAGCTGAAAATGGGCGAGAAGTTTTCCAAGACATATACGCTGGAGAAGAAGCACATCTTCTGGAACAAGGGGGCAGGCAATGAGGATGGCCGATTACAAGGCAAGGGGATATTATACCTGGAACTTATTGGGCTGGACAAGGCGGGATTCGATCTGTCGCGAAACCCTTATGCCCTGAATGAGACAATACGTATTGTAATCCGAACATTTGTCCCCTTTGTTATTTTTATTATTGTGGCTTTGTTGACGGCGCCGGATGACAAGAAAAGACTGGACAGGTTTTTTGTCAAGATGAAAACGGTGGTCCTGATCGATTGCCGGGAAGATGCCCGCGAGCTTGAACTGTCATACGCCAATCCGCACCGGTTCGACAGCCAGAAGATATTCCCCAATTCCAACTGGGAATTTGACAAGTGGGACAAGGTTGATATAATTGGTTTTTCAGTATCTGTTGCGGTTGTTTTTGCTATTGTATTTTTACTTGAAGTGCTTGTTGGTCTGGGGGGTTGAGCATCGCAGGGATATTTTTTATGAATAGTAAAGAACGCGTATTAGCTGCACTGGAGCATATAGAGCCGGACCGTGTTCCCTTAAATTACCTGGGGACGCCGGAAGTGGATGAGAAGCTGGAGGCACATTTTCAAACCGATGATATGGACGTTGTCCTGGATAAGCTGGGGGTAGATCTGCGTATTATCGATGCGTCATATATAGGTCCTGAGCTGAAGAGATGGCCCGATGGGCGCTTCCAGAACTACTGGGGCCATATCCGCAAGCCAATCAAAAATCAGGCCGGAACTTATGATGAATCCGTAGAGTTTCCGTACGCGGAGTTTAAGTCTGTTCGGGATGTAGAAAAATTTGCATGGCCCCAGGTTCAATGGTTTGACTATTCCCGGATCGGGCAGGACTGTTACAGGTATCGGGATTATGCCATCGTCTTTGGTTCGCCCGGGAATATGGATTTAATAAACGGGACTGCCTTTGGCAGGGGAGTTGAGCAGGTTATTTATGATATTGCCCTGGATGATCCGGTGGGCCTGGAGTGTATGGAAAGAAGGTTTCAATGTTGTTATGCCAGGTCTGAAAAGGTTTTGCAGAAAGGTAATGGCAAAATCGATATTTTCTGGGTAGGTGATGATTATGGAACACAGAATGGTTTATTGATTAGTCCGCAAAAATGGCGTAAGTTATTTTTTCCCCGCCTTAAGTTGATGTGTGACCTGGGCCACAACTATGGCGCCAAAGTCATGCTACACAGTTGCGGCTCGACACGTGAGTTGTGGCCCGATCTGATAGAAGCCGGCGTGGATATCTATGAAACTATCCAGCCGGAGGCAGCAAATATGAACCCGGCTGCCCTGAAGGAGGAGTTTGGCGACGAGATATGTTTTCATGGCACTATCAGCACCCAGAAGACGTTGCCGTTTGGCTGTCGGAGGGATGTGGTCCGGGAAGTACAAGAACGTATCAAAACCGTCGGCGTCAACGGAGGACTGATTCTGGCGCCTTCACACAACATACAACCCGATACACCTTTGGAAAACATCCTGGCTGTTTATGCCCAATGAATATGATAATTCCCGGCAGGGAAAGGTAGGTTCGATGGTCCATATGATTCACCCTTTATTGTGTTATCTGGGTGTTGCCCTGTCTTTTGTGCTGTCATTTGCTTTTTTTGTATCCGGTGCATTAGATGTGCAGAAGTATTTTTATACGCCTGTTATTCTTCTTATAGTTTTTTATACCGTTGTTGCCATGGTAACAGACAAGCAGAATTATCAAAAGAGGAGTTTCAAGCAGGTCTTTCCAAAAAGCATAGGCAAGTATGTTCTTTGGGGATTTATTCTCGCGGGTGTCATCTTGTTCTATCATGTCCATCCTGCTTATAAAGCGGTGACACCCAATACTCGGGTTTTCTTCAGGCATTTCTTCTATGCTTTTGCCGTATGTGGATTACCCTACTTTTATCTCGAAGAAAAATACCGGTATTGTAAAGAGAATGTTCTGGCGGACTCTTATATCAAGATTGCCCTGCTGATCAGATGTTTATTGAGAATGGATTTCCATCTTTTCAGGCGCAGATTGTTCTCAAAGAAGAGCAGGGGCATGCTCCTGTCTGCGATACTTAGGATACATTATATCCCTATTATGATCGAGCAGGTTCATTTCGGGGTCACCACCTTTACCCGGGGGACTCAGATACAGAATTATACATTGTTATCCATTATGTTTATGATTACGACACTGGCATGGCTCATCGATTCAAATAATGCCAGTATCGGTTATTTCTGGCAATCATCGTTTACCAAGACCCGTTTTCGTGAAATTGATCCTCATCCGAGCCATTGGATTGTGGTCCTGGCGTGCTATCCTCCATTTATATATTTTGTTAATTCGTATTTGGCGCTTTTCCCAAGTCTGCCGGAAACCTCCCAAAGGGTTTTCAGCCACGCAGGGGTGAATACCGGTATTGACATAGTCCTGTTAACAGCTCTCGTTTTATACATGCTCAGCGGATCTGCCCTGGCGTTTTCATGCTCCAACCTCTCTTACAAAACAATTCAAACAAAAGGCCCTTATCGCATGATGCGTCATCCGGCAACCACGTTTAAGTTGATATATTTTACCCTGGCCTTTTATCGTTTTGCCCCGGCATATACGATGGGGTGGTTATTTTTTTATCTGGTATGGGTGTCGATCTATGTAGCACGGGCTTTGGTCGAGGAAAGATTTCTTCGCCGATTTCCAGACTACCGGGCGTATATGAAAAAAACAAGGTATCGGTTCATCCCCGGTGTGGTTTGACCGGCGATTGGGGTTGGAAACAAGTGGCGGCGAGAACATAACTATCTGCAATCACGGCACTTTAAGCGGATTGCTTTCGTTATTGCGGTTTTGTGCTATTTTTGTGCCCCTTCCCGAACGATCGAATATTCTTCGTGCTTTTTCGTCTGGAATGTGATTACCCCTCCTTCGTGACTGTCGAGATCGATCTTTTTGCCGCGATTCTGTACGGTGACCGGGACAGTCGTGCGAATCCTGCAGGTTTGTCCCTGCTCTGAGCGAACTACGGCGCCGGACAACTCTCCTTCTTTCCACTGGATATCCAGTTCAAATCCGTTACGTGCCCGTATGCCCTTGACATAGCCCTGCTGCCATGACTGCGGCAGGGCGGGAAGCAGATGGATCTGTCCCATGTGCGACTGTAAGAGCATCTCACACAGGCCGGAAGCATAACCGAAATTGCCGTCAATCTGGAATGGGGGATGGGTATCATACAGGTTATTACAGATTTTTTCCTGTATCAGTTCGCAGAGCAATTTGTATGCGTGATTGCCGTCATGGAGTCGTGCCCATATATTGATTTTCCACGCCTTACTCCATCCTGTCGCGCCATCGCCGCGTGCATTCATCGAAACCCTGGCCGCTTCCGCAAACTTCGGTGTCGTCAGTGGGGAAACCTGTCGTCCGGGATGCACAGCGATCAGGTGAGAGAGATGACGATGTTGATCTGTGGGGTCATCCCGATCGACCATCCACTCCTGCAACTGTCCCCATTTCCCGATTTTCGGTCCCAGCAGGCGTGCTTTCATTGAAGCAACTTTTTTCCGAAATTCCTCATCTACACCTAGAACTTGTGAGGCCTCGATGTAGTTAGTGAAAAGATCCCAGACCAATTGCTGGTCAAAGGAAACTCCATCTTCATTAGGCCCATGCTCGGGAGAAAAACCATCTGGAGAAACCAGCGTACCCTCCGGCAGTTCTTTCAGGTGGTCTTCCCAGAACTCGCACAGCTCTTTCATGACCGGGTAAGCCCGGGTTTGAAGGTATTCCTTATCGAGCGTAAAAGTGTAATGGCTCCACAGGTTCTGGGCCACCCATGCCGCGTCACCTTTGGACCACTTCCACGTAGAACCTCCGAACACGCCGTTCTCAGCATGCGTGAGCCAGCCTCTTGTTTTGAATGTGGCCTTTGTCTCTTCCTTTCTTACTTCTCGTATTGAATTGACCCATTCAGCAAGTGGCTTAAAACACTCCGATAGGTTGGCCTGATCCACAAACCAGTAGTTCATCTGGATGTTGACGTCTGTATGATAGTCGCTGCGCCAGGGAGGATTATTACTCCTGTTCCAGAGTCCCTGCAGGTTGGCCGGCATACAGCCGGGGCGGGAGCAACTGATCATAAGATAACGTGCGTATTGAAATATCAACTCCTCAAGATCAGTATCTGCCTGCTTCTGTTTGTACTCCTTAAGGCGTTGATCGGTGGGTAACTGCAATGTTGTCGCGGGTGTTTTTCCTATATCCAGAACAAGACGATCGAACAGTTTTTGATAATCATCGATGTGTTCTCTTAGCAACTCATCAAAAGGTCGTTTGGACGCAGTTGCAAGTTGTGCCGTGATACGTTTGTGGGGATGCTCGCCTTTCCAGCCTTTGTCACGCTGGTTGAGGTAGTCGGTTCCCACGGCCATCAGAAGAGTGAAACTATCGACTTTGTCCAGTTTGATGTTTTGGCCTTGTGCTAACATTTGCCCGCCCTTGTTGAGGACAAGAACCTGGGCCTCATAATCCAGGGCGATCTCATAATCTCGACTGTTTTTCTCGTATTTGTATCCGGACAGTGATCCCAAGGACGTAATTCTGTTTCCCTGTACCGCGATTTTTCCTTTATGCATATCCGTCAGGGAAATCGTGGCGGTGTACGCTCCGTTCCTGTCTGCTGTGAAGTGGAAGACCATAACTCCCGCTGGATGGCTGGAGAAATACTGGCGCGTGTAGTTGATCCCGTCATTCTTATAAGTGATAGTATGAACGGCTTTGGCAATATCGAGCTGACGCCGGTAGTTCTGATAATCCTGATGAGTCATTTCAATATAGAGGTCGCCAAATGCCTGATATGCGCCGGTGTCTTTCTCGTCACCTATCCACAGAGTATCTTCGTTGAATTGTATATGTTCCTTAGAAATATCTCCAAAAATCATACAGCCTAAGCGACCATTGCCTATTGGCAGCGCCTCCTCTTCCCAATTTTTGGCCGGTTCTGTGTACCATAGCGTAAGGTTGTCTGCCTGGTCAGCGGCACACTCTTTGGGCAAGAGAGGGGCGAAAAACATGATACTGGTTGTGGCAAGCATGACGAAACGGCACTGGGCTGATTTTGTATGAACCATTTGTGGATCCTTTCATTGGCCTTTCATCTAGAACGGAGAAACTCAATCGTTATGTAGTGCGATTTCGCACTGAAAGTTAAGTTAGTATAAGTAGGCTATCAAAAGATAGATGTCAACAAAAAAATGGCAGTATGAATTTGATATACCCAATGGGTATCATTATACCTGGCAGGGCCAATTGTAACGTATTGTGGTTTAAATACAATTTTTACTACTTGGCATTTTCATTCATTATGGGCATATATGGCTTCCAGCGTCGTCGGCAGTTGGTGAGGTTTTGGTTTATGGTACGGTTGTGAAGCTGGGCGGATAGATTTTCTTGCGGACGGAGTGGGGCGGGATTTGCTGTGGCTACGGGGCTTTGGATTTTACGGGAAAGAGAAGTCGAGCAGCTTATTGTAGGTCTGTTCGATGGGTGAATCATTTTCCACCGAATCGATATCATCAGCAAGATTGTTCAAGAACGACATATCCTCACCGGCAAAGGACAGGATTTTGGTGTTTTGGTGTTTGTCCAGATGGAAGGGTGGTTTGATCTGTTCGACGGGTATCGGATCGCCTAGTTCATCGAAGGCAATGATAACCTCAGGCTGAAAAGGATCTTTGTGGTTATGGCGGACAACGACGGCCCATTGTATGCCAGTGCCATTTTGTACTTTCAGCTTAGCTCCGATGGGAAATGGGGGCACAATGCTACTGAAAACCTTTAAGACGACCGGGTCGTAAAACGCCCGATGTTTGCTGTGCAGCATTTCGTATAGGACGGCGGCTGACGATTTTTTCTTTTGATACGCCTTGTCGGATATAGCGGCTGTGTAGGCATCGGCCACGCGGATGATTTTGGCAAAGATATTGATTTTGTCCGCCGGTATTCCTTCCGGATAACCAGTGCCGTTTTGGTTTTCGTGATGACTTCGCACAACCAGTCGTACCATAGAATCCACTTTGTCGGGCAGCATTTCGGCGCCGGCGTGTGGATGATTTCGTATCATCTGTTTTTCTTCATTGGTCAGCGGTTCTTTCTTGTGGTAGAGGTGTTCCAGCGGTACCATGCCGATGTCGTGGAATAGAGCGGCCGTTGCCAGAGGGGTGAGATTCATGGGGTTGCGGATTTGTTTGGCGGCAGTAAGGCGATGACGTTCGTTCATTATGTAATTGCGAATCGTATTGCCGATGACAATGCTCAGATAGAACACATTGGAGCTGTGCTGCTGAAGGTAGTCGTCCCATCCGCCGCTTTGTTCGATCAGGGCCATGGTTACCGGGTTTTGCTGCAGATAGTTCAGCATTTCGTCGATGGTATTTTGCATTCCGACGATGTTATCGGAAGTAAGAGAGACTCCTGTGCGGATTTGGGAACTGACCTTGCTGACTACAGTGGCAACATTTTTACGTACAGTTTGGGAAACATTTTGGTCGTGGCTGTTGTCCTGGAAATCTACGATCTGGTCAAGAAGCGGATTGATCACCTGGACCATCTCATCCGGAATACGTCGGGTCAGAGAGGCGATGTCCTTTTCGCTGAGTGTATGCCCGTGAGGCAGCAAAACGCTGTAGCGGTTAACGAGATTTGCTGCCAGGCACATGCCTGGTTCTAGATTGGCAACTCGAATCAGGATCGGCATAGAGTCATTTCCAGCTTAAGGGAACTTTCACTATTATGTTTTTGTAGAACTACGAGGCGACGGAGACACAGTTATTAGATATTTCTCCGTAGGTTTTTGCTATGCGGTTGTAATGTTCGGTTAGTGATATATCGGGAATAGGTTTGTTCAGGAAGGTCAGATCCATCTTATTGAACGAAACAAACTCAATGTCGCTACGTTGATCGGGCAAGAACGGTTTTTCGAGTTGGCTTTTTGGCAGTGGATTGCCTTGTTTGTCGAAGGCAATGATGATTTGGGGCTTGAAAGGATTTTTTTGGTTATGGCGTACCACAACCGCCCATTGACCGTTGCTTAGTTTTATTTTGGCGCCGATGGGAAACGGTTGTATTTTACTGGCAAAAAGATTAGCCAGGGCAGGATCATAGCAATTGCGATAATCGCCGTGCGTCATTTCGTATAGCACGGTGATGGTGTTTTTGGATTTTCCGTACGCTTTGTTGGTGGTAGCGGTCGCGAAGGCGTCAGCTATACGCAAAATGCGGGCGAAGGCGTTAAGTTCGTCTCCTTTAATGCCTTTCATATAGCCGGTGCCGTCGTAGTTCTCGTGGTGATGAAGCACTGCATCAAGTACTGCCGGATTAATTCCATCAGGCAGCAATTCGACGCTTACCATCGGGTGCGCTTTTATAGATTTTTTTTCCTTTTCTGTGATTGGATCGGTCTTGTCATATAGATTTTGAATGGGTATCATACCGATATCATGGAATATAGCGGCCGTGGCCAGGGGCGAAAAACTGGTAGAGCTGCCGGATATTTGGCGACCGCCGGAAGTTTCCTGATGTTCCCTGACAATATCCTGGATGGCATACGCCAAGAGCAGGCTGTAGTTCAGCACATTCATGCCGTGGCTTTGCAGGTATTCATGACAGACGTTAAACTTTTCGAGGATGTTTATGGTAAGAGGGTTTTCCTGGATGAATTTCAGCATTTCGCTAATGGTTTCATCCAGTTCTCGCATTTGATCGGCGTTTAAATTGAGGACATTGTGCATCATGGATGTGGTTTTTTGAGAAACTGAACTCATGTTTTGTCTTAGTTCCTCTGCGGTTTTTGTGCCGATCTTTTTTTCGGGAAGATCTTCGAAATCTACTACTCCTTCAAGATTCGGCATATCCACGGGAAATGACTCATTCGGGAATTTTCCAGCCAGAAAAGAGATGTTTTCTTTTGTCAATTGGTGTCCGTGCGGCAGTACAATCTGGTAATTATATATGATATTGTCCGCAAGTCGCATACCCGGGTTTAATTCGTTTACGTTAAGCTGTACCGGCATTATAATTTTTCCTGTATTGTATGTCGTATTGCGTACGTCGCAATTTTTTCACGCAATCAGATTTCTGACTTTGTCGGTTTGGGTCTCTAGCCGTTCAGATAGCTGCCAATTGCGGAGATCGGCAATATTCGTACGCCGAATTAGCGGGAACAGCGTAAAAACCGCGTTTGCGGACCCTGACCGCTGTGATACCGGGGGATGAGAGGTTTGCCCTATGGTTTGGTTTAGAGATATTTTAATTATCGGAACACATAGTGTTCTTTGTGAGATCAAGATATGATCGAACTGTTCGGGCTGGTTAACGGATGCGCTTATTGTGAGCGTCATACTGCCTGATGGCGAATATCACCAGGAACAAAGCGATGTAGGGCAAAAAGAATTCCGTTATTTCACGGTATCCACCCGAGCCGGGACTGTGATGTAATATTGAACATCCACCGCCACCGCTACTGTTTGATATGTCTGCCTGGGCTGGGCGAGCTATGACATATTGCGTAAAGTGAGTGGTTTTGTAGCGGATGGCGCAGAGAGTATCTGAAATGACAATATGTTCGATATTTGATATTGCTGACTGACTGAACTGGCCGGTTTGCGGATTGAACCAGAATACCGATGCATCGCTAAATCCTGAAACAGAATATGGGATGGTGATGGTAACAGGTTTTGAAAATTCGATGTTGCTACTCGGACCAAACTCATAAGCAAAGAGAATATCCAATACTGTGGGTGGTATTGATGTAGGTGGATTGTCAACACGATGGATGGTTATCTCGGCATCGGTCCAGAGGGCGCCGGCAGGGATTTGCAGGCTGACATCATCCTTGCTGGTTATATTGTTCGGATCGGCGCCGACAATTCCGCCCTGCGAAGCAATAATAGTTTTTGAGTCTATTAGCTCGGCGTTAATCAGGGTGGTCCCAGCATAATGGATACCAGTGCTTCCGTTTGTGCTATCGACCCAGACTATCTCGGGGTTGCCGTTGTCGTCCAGGTTCATTACCGGAGTTTGCTGACCGGCGTTGAGAAAATCATTATCGGAGACCCATATATTTGTCCCAAAGCCACCGCCGGAGGTGGATTCGGCAAAGTAAATGTCAGTGTCATTATTGTCTTCCATGACGTTTCTGTCATCCTGCCAGCAGGCATATATCTTCAGATTATCGCCAGAGGAACCGCTGACAACAATTGCCGGGCAGGATTGGTCTGCTGCGGAACTGTCGTCAACGATATTAACTCCGGTCAGGGGGCTGTCCGGCAAAGAACCGGAGGTGGCGGCATAGTAGATGTCTTTATTGCCCTGAGTATCGTCAACCCATAGAAGATGCAGGACATTTCCGTGGGATTCCACGGCAATCGCCGGGAAAGACTGGTTATAGGAGTTATTGACTATGGGCACATTGGTCCATGGCCCCTTATTGGAAGCAGCACCATAAATGTCGGTCGAACCGTTCCGGGCGTCAGTCCAGACCAGATAAACGGTATTGTCGGAATCTATGGCAATGGCAGGTTCGGTTTGGTCGGCGTTGTCAGTGGTGATCGGAGTCATTGTCTTGGTGGCGAAATCATCGCTTGATGAGGCGATGTAGATGTCGTAATTGCCTTTTCGATCGTCCTGCCAGGCAAGGTAAATCTGATTGGGCGAGAGAGAATCGACGGCCAGGACAGGGTTGGTTTGATTCGCATTGGTGTTGGCGACTTTGACGGCGGTGGTCCAGTTCGTGCCGTCGGTTGACATGGAGAAGTAGATGTTCCAGTTTCCTTTGGGATTCTCCTGCCAGGCAAGGTACAGTTTGTCATTATTGTCTATTGCCAGTGTCGGGTTGCACTGGTCGTAGTCATTGTTGGTGATTTGTACGCTGTTTTCAAAAGATTGTGAGCCGGCGGGTAATTTTGCAACATAAATATTTCGATTGCCGACGGGACCTGCCTCCCAGGCCACCCAAACATTGCCTTTACTGTCCTGAACGGTTACAGGATTAGTGCCGGTAGAAGTTGAGTTGACCTTCATGTTTCCACCGAAGGACCGCATTTGCGTCTTGAAGGAATAGGTATATTCCGGCACGACATTGCCCACCAGATCGCGAGCGTTGACCGTAACATCTACCGTTTGATCGAAATCGAATATTTCCGTTGGCTGATAAGTGAATATGTAGTTCGCTTTCGTCCCTTCCCGGCGGCATCGGCCGTATTGGCTTATATAATCGGTAGAACCATCGGTATAGACAATATCACCATCAACGGAAATTACTACCGAGTTTATGTCCACTCCAGCTCCATCCAGACCATCATCAACATGCAAAATTATCAGTGTATTGAGCGGCGCCTGGACATCAGGAGAAGGAGAATAAATCTTGATGGTCGGAGCTGTCTGGTCATCGGGAGCAATTTGTTCGAAAGTAACCATAATCGTATGATCCATCGAGATATTATTAAATGCGTAGCTGTTTATCGCACCCTGAGGAATACCATCGACCAGGACATCGACTATGTGATGTTCTGTGTCGGGTGTGATGACGAATACTTGGTTGCTGCCGTGGTCAACTATTGTCGTACCACCAGGGCTGATACTGCCACCTTGTCCGGCACTGGCGGTTATGGTATGCGTATCAATAGCAAAATTCCCCGAAACGATTTTATCCGAATCCATGGTAATGGCGGCCGGGTTCGCCGAGCCAGTCAGATCACCGAGCCAACCAGTGAAGTGATAGCCATCCACCGGTGTTGCCGTCAGGGTTACCGAGCTGTTATGGTTATAACTGGCCTGATCGGGACTTTTGGTGATTGTGCCATTGGTAGCCGAGACAGCTAATGTATAAGTACCGGCCTCACAAATAGCCGTTATGGACTTGTTACCATTCATGGTGATGGTAGCTGGATTGTCACTGCCGGTTAAGTCACCGGACCAACGAACGAAATTGTAGCCTGCCGGGGTGGAGGCTGAGAGCGTTACTGTGTCACCATAATTGTAAGTGGCTTGGTTGGGTGTCTTACTCACCGAGCCATTTATCGCAGTTACATCCAGGGCGTAAGTATTAATACCGTCATCTTCAATTGTGCACAGGCCCTGACCGTCCACAATCTCCACCCCGCTACTGGCATTGCTGAGGTTGACAAAGAACGTCTCGGCCGGCTCGATTTTCGTATCGCCGTTAACCTTGACGATAATCGTCTTTTCCGTTACTCCCGGCAAAAAAGTCATCACACCCAAGGCTAGTTCGTAATCATTATCCGCCAGGGTCGCGGTACCGTTGCTTGTGTTATAATCCACAGTCACCTGGGACTCACTTGCCGGCGACATGTTCACTGTGAAGACCGCATCCACCGTCCCGGCGTTACCTTCGACTACGGAGACATCGGTGATAGAGAGCATTCGGCTAATTGGGGGCGAACCCTCATTGACGGTAATTGATACCGTGGCGATATTGGAATCGAGGGCCGCATCATTGACCTTGAAGGTAAACGAGTCAGAACCGTTATAGTTTTGACTGGGAGTATAAGTGAGATTGGGTGCTGTGCCTGAAAGAACTCCATGTCCCGGCTGCGTCTCTATATTCCAATTCAAGGTGTCACCATCGGGATCATTGGCGGTGAGGGTGATATTTTTGGAATTGTTCTCATCCAGGGTGATACTCTGGCTGTTGGCTACCGGGCTGTGGTTGACCGATCCCGAGGTAGTCATAAAAGTATAATCCTGGCTTAGGGAAAGTTGGCCGGAAGAATCTGTTGATCTGATGCGGTAATGGTAGTTTGTTTCCGCTGTTAGACCAGGAAGCCCAACAGAGTGAGAAGTAACCAAACTGCTATCCAGGTTGGTAACATTACCGTAACCCGAATCCAACCCATATTCCACCTGTGAAGTTGAATTTTCATCGGTAGTCCAGATAATAGTTGCACCAGAAGTGGTAATCTCGGTTGCTTGGACATTAGAGATGACAGGACCGGTCGAATCACTGCTGTACTGATAATTCCATGTTGTCGGGGGCATGGCATTGCCGGTGAGATCCTTCACACCATTTACCGTAAGGGTATATTTTATACCCTCCTGATGGTCTGAGGTATCCAGGATTACTGTTCGAAGATCCACATCCAGTCTAGCGGAGTTAATGGTGATACCGGGGCTGATAGAATAGTTGGAGATTGTTTCGGCAGTTGCTTGATCAAGCGGCTCACTAAAGAGAATGCGAACCGGAGAGTTGGCTGTTACGCCTACAATAGTAGGTGGACCATCGACGGCAATTGTGATGGTTTTCGAATCTTGCAGTCCGCCATCGTCCGTGGCAATAAAAGTAACATTGTAATCGCCAGCGTCACCTTGTCCCGGTGTCCAACTGAAAGTATGGCTAGAGAAGGTAGCGCCACTAGGTAAACCCGTAGCGGAATATGTGATCGCATCACCATCGGCATCGGTTGCACTCACTGAAAAACTCAAGGCACTACCCTCATTGACCGATTTATTCCCGATTGAGTCTAACACTGGAGCAGAATTACCCGACCCGGAGGAATACTCATAGCAACCGGCACTGTGATGGTCCACATCTCGATGTTGCCCATCATCCTTGAGAAATCCATCAGGGCCAACGGAGCCAAGACTGTCAGAAGGTTGATTATTTACATCGCCAAAATTAATGCCGGGCGAACCCGCAGCAAAACGATAATCCCATGTCGAACCTATCTCATCATCTAAAGTTTCTGGATACAACGGACCAGACGAAAATTGCGTATGAAAAAAACCAGGACTAACAAAAAATGGAGTTATACCATCAACACTATAGTCATAATCATAAGGTCCTTCGCCTGTCGTACATATATTAGGTCCTGTTTTGCCGCCATAAATATCTACATTGTAGCCAATATCTGTAAAGTAATTAGGCCAACCTCTTGGGCTATAATTAGGAGCGTCTTCTCGCCAACTAACTATTAAAGAATTAGCTCCCTTTGCTTGCCCCACATAGCTACTACCATCCCATCGACTCCACCACATATTATAATCTTCTGCATATTGATTTACTGCTGGATCAGTGGGATCAGGAAGTTCCCATTTGCCAATAATAATATTGTTAAAAAACTCAAATCCAATCCCATTAAATCCGGTATGAAACTGAACTCCGCAGATCCCACCTGGATATCTCTGCAGGATATCACTTCTGTTAAGCCCATCATTTGCCAGATATCTTATAAAAAGGTTATTTCTAACTACGCAAGAGCCACCAATATCATGGATATCATTTCCATTTGAGACATCATAAATAAGATTATTCTCAATAACCATATTCGAATATCCACCTGCGAGTGCCCCTGTATATAACTTCAGCCCCTGACCTTGAAAATAGTGTATAATATTACCGCGAATAGTCGTATTTGGACTTCTAATCGAAAGGGCACTCCCAGTATGAAACCCTCCCGCCCAGTCATCGTAAGTAAAAACAATCTTGCTTGTTTGACCTTCACATTCTTTGGATAAGCCAAGATACCAGCCCTCTGACATCGTAATCATTCGTATGTATAAGACATATTTATCGACTGTCCATTTTGGCGCACATATTAAAGTCCCTTTTATCCAATACGGTTTACCTGAATATTCTCCCTCAGACCAAATCTCTTCGCCAACGGTTAATGCCGGAGGATTTCCTTGAGGATAAACTGCTGGATCAAGATATAATTTATCTGGTGGGAAATATGTATCAGATTCAGCATTAGTGCAATCATGTATATGATTATTAGTTATCACTGTCCCCACAGTATCTCCCTGCACTCTTAATCCAGAACCGCCAGCCGTCTCGTGTAAATGGATATTGTCAATTACAAGATTGTTACAATTCAAACACAAAAAACCGCTTCTAGTAAGCCTAGCGTCACAGTGATATATAGTAACATCGTCACACTCGTCCATCCACACAGACAAGTCTGTTAGATATTTCTCCAAACCAACAATGTTCATATTCCTAAGTTCAACATAATTCACCCTTTGAAGTAATATGCATGTGGTGAGGTCCCAAGGTGGATCATTAGCATTTGGCAATGGGCCAGGAATCTGGACATCAATTCCGTCAAATTTCAAATAGGCATCTTCTCCATACCTTACCACCATTTTGGAAAAGATAGGATTTTGGCCATCTTCTGCCCTATAAGTTACCCAATCAGTATATGAGAAATACTGTTGATCAAATGCACCATAGTTGCCACTCCTCAAAATGATTGTATCTCCACTAACAACAGTAGATTTTGCTTTGGAAAGTGTCTTCCAGGGTTCGGTGCTTGTGCCGGGGTTGTCGTCACTTGAAGCAACATCATCCGCAGTTCCGGCCAGACCATCCGGGCCTACGCCATCAACGTCGAGATAATATGTTTCTGCGGATACGAAATTTGGGCTAATCATGACGATTGCCAGGATGGATAGACATAAAAAGGGCAAAAAATGGCTGTTCTTGAAGCGGTTTCTACTTTTTTCTATGGTCATTGCCACTTTCCTTTGCCTCACTTGCCAAGTAGGTTCGATCGCACAATCTTACCTATATTACTACACTTATCTAATTTAACATATAAAATTAGGGTTGGCAAATGCAGGATCAAAGATTCTTTTTTTGACAGGATTAACAGGATTTACTGGATTAAACTTTGTAGGTTTGCCCCAAATGATGAGCACTGATTAGACGGATTTTTATTACCCTGTAAAGTCTTACAGTAAAACAGGTTAGAATTACCGGTTTTCCTGTATATCCTGTTAGCCCGTCTAAGAAAATTATTGGTGGGATTGACAAGATTCATCCTTATGTCATTCCCGCGTAGAGACTGTGTCACAATAGAAAAGCAACCTTGTTATCAGTACTGTTAATGCCTATTTCTATAGCTAAAAAGCTAATTGTGACACAGTCTGTGTGCGGGGGTGACATGATGCTCTGAGAAAATTTGTGCATTTGGGTTGACCAGTTGGATTTTTCATATTACACTGTCTATGCTGGCTATACCGGACAGGGAGGTCGGCGGCTACGTATATACCCATTGGGTATGATTATTCCTGGCAGGGCCGAAGGTAAAGCTTTATCTGCAAAGTAGTTATGTAATGGTATGTCGGGAAATTGTATTCAGGATCGGCACGCTATGTGTTTTTCGCATCAAGTGGATGTTATAATCAAACGATTATTCTAGCAGGACATTTTTTTTGGCTTTTTGGTACCCTTAACGGATTATATTTTTTTAGTCAATACTAAATGGTTAGTTATCGGAACAAATATAGCACACGGACGGCACGGATGCAACGGATGAACACAAGATTTACCCAATGGGTACCATTTTGCAAGGCGAGACTGTTTGCAACGTGTTATGGGTAATGAACTTACGAAATGTACAATATGGTATTTTTACCTGGAATGAGTATAAATCCGTTTTTGTTCATCTATATCCGTTGAATCCATGTGGTATAAACAGAAACAGAATAAATTGGAAAAGCATATTTCATATAATGGTCGTATTTGGTTGTGGCTGCTTGTAGTGGTTTTGCTGTTGTGCTCGGGTGTTATATACCACTCTGTTGCGGAGCATCTGCAGGGGATTAGTGAAAGTCCCATAACCCTGCCCGTACCCTTGGCGGAGTTTCCACTGGAGGTAGGCCAGTGGAGCGGCCGGGAAATCCCCATCCCTGTAAACGTCCAGAAGGTAGCTGGAAACGACGATTTTCTCAGCCGCCTGTACATTAATAAGGAAACCAGCCAGTGGGTCAATATCTATGTGGCCTATACTGCCAGGCCGCGGACGATGCTGGGCCATCGGCCCCAGGTGTGCTATCCGGCCCATGGCTGGATACACGACAGCACCGATCATAAAGAGGTGATTTCCAGGCGGGGACTGGAGATACCATGCCTTTTGCACCGGTTTCACCAGCCGGCTCCAAATCATGAAGAGATGCTGGTATTGAACTTTTATATTGTCAACGGCCAATTGACAGACGATGAAAGTGTTTTTAGCGGTGTTGGCTGGCGGACGCCGAACATAGCAGGCGACCCGGCCCGGTACGTGGCACAGGTCCAGGTCAGCTCCATCCTGGAGAATTCGGCTCGCTCGGGGGCGAAGGATTTTACCGATTTGATCCTGGATTATTTCCCAGATTCTGACGGTACAGTTAAAGCGGCCGAGCAATAGCGGTAGAAAAGAATTCAGACAGGATAACAGGATGATCAGGATACATTTGGAGAGAGAAAGAAATTCTGTGATAGTGCTGTCCCAAAAAGATTCTTTGACGGGATGAATATGATAAAGTCGATTGTAAATCAACGTTGTCTGAGAAATATGTGGTTAAATAGTACAAAACACTGATAACTGATAAACCTATGTTAACCACTTTGTCTCTTAGGGACTTCGTGGTTAAGTGTTTTTAATTCAAGCGGTTACAGAAAAATAGCGATGTAACTGACGGGGACGGGGTGCGTCTATATGTGTAGTCATGTATTAGTGGTTATGAAAAATGGCCACTGAAACCCTGAAACATGGAAACTATGGAAGAAGTCAGACTATCTGGCAACTAAAATAATGCTTTCCGCAATGGGCGGAGCATCAATGTTTTTACATTTTTATCGAAGGGAAATAATTTATAGGAAAACCAAGAATTGCAACTAAGCCGAATGATTTACGAGATCAACTCATGCAGGCAGCTTCAGGTATTACCGGCGAGGCAAATTGGCCGGCGACAGCACCAACGCAGATCGAGGTCAATACGCAGGCTGTCAGCCTGTTCGCCAATATTACGCAGATAAATGATCTCAAGAGCCAGTTATCGCAAGCCCGCGCAACCCTGCACACTCAAGCTGATACCGGCGGCGATATGATGAAGCGAATTGATGAGGTTACCGACGGTCTTTACGGCTCGGATGGCGCAGAAAAGAATAATTTCGGCCTGCCGCCCAAAAAGAGTACCGCCAGCGTAACAATTCCGCTGGGACAGGTGCTTATCACCAAGATAGAAGCCGGCACTGCCCCCCTGCATCCATTTTTGTTGATTGGGACACTGACGCCGGTGCAAAGGCTTATGAGATGGAATGGTTCACTGACTCTGCAATGACCCAGCGTGTCGGTAATGTTTCTATCAGCGTCAGCGAATATGAGATTGTCGGCTTAATCGCCAGCCAGCAATACTGGGTTTGTGTCCGCAGCCTTAGCGGTGCTGAGTACGGCACATGGTCAGACCCCGCCACATTTATGGCAAATTTATAGGCTGGATAGATTCTTCAAAGCCCTCAACTGTCGGCAAAAACTGGCGGTTGAGGACTCTTTGCTCTTTTGAAAATTGATAATTTGAGCGATTGGAGTACTACGATAAGAGCTTGTAGCTCTACGATGAGGGCTTTTCGGTTAGCTCCAAGAGCAAGTTGGTTAGCATTAAGGCCTTAAAGAAAACCAGCATCCCCGGCAAAAACAGATATAACTTGCTGGGAATAAAGTGATTATGAAAAAATAGCGATCAGTTGTCGGTTAAATCAGATACTCTGGCTGACCAGATAAGCCTTAGCACCCAAAACCAGGTAAGACTCCGCCGCCGAAACCAGGCAAGGGATCGGCATCGGAGAAAGCAAGGGTCGGCGTCATATAAAGCAGGGGTCAGCATCCGATAAAGCAGCCCCCGGCACCAGGTAAAGCAATGGTCGGCCGCCAAACAAGCAGTTCCCAGTTATTGGTATAAATAGTCATTTTAACAGTTTTAACCAAGAAGTTCCGAGGTGATTCACTCAAGGCACGCTGCGCACGCGGGAGTCTGGCGTTGGGTGCTGGTACGGTTGCGGATAAGGGGCTGGCATTTGTCAGTAAGATGATCCTGGCCAGGCTGCTGATACCGGATGAACTGGGACTGATGGTGTTGATCCTGAGCTTGACAGCGCTATTTGAGGCGTTTACCGAGGTAGGGATAAAACAATCGGTTATCCAGAATAAAAACGGGGCCAGGCCGGAATATCTCAATACGGCGTGGTGGTTTCAGTGCGGACGTGGGATCGGTTTGTATGCATTAGCCTTTTTGGCCGCGCCGTGGATTTGCCGGTTTTATTTTGCCGGGAAAGCCGATGTGTTGGCAATACATGCCTTACCGGAGCTGGTAACTCTGGTACGGGTGGCCTTTCTTTCGATACTTTTTAATGGTTTTATAAGTCCGAGAGCACATGTGCTGGAGAAAGAATTTCGCTTTGGCAGGGCGGTATTTCTGTTGCAGGGCGGCGCTGTCCTGGGTACGGCCATTACTATCGTACTGGCATTTTCAATACGAAATGTTTGGGCGGTGGTTATCGGGTTTGCCGCGATGACGGCTATGCGATGTGCATTTTCCTTTATTTTGTGTCCTTTTTTGCCCAAGTTTAGCTTCGACAGGGACAGCTTTAGACAGCTTTTTAAATTTGCCCGCGGACTGTTTGGCTCACCCATGCTGGCCTATATCGCTTTGAATATTGATGTATTGGTAGGCGGCAGGATGGTTGCACCGGGCGTACTTGGTATGTATGGTATGGCCTTGGCACTGGCCACGATACCAAGGGAGTTATTCGCAAGAATAGCGGCACCGGTTTTGTTGCCAGCGTTTGCCGAGAAGCAAAACGACAAGAAAGTTGTTTGTCGGGCTGTACTGAAGATTGCCGCAATTACCGCAATACTGATGATCCCCTGGCTGGCTTTGGCTATTGGTTGTAGCAAAGAGATTTTGTCCATTGTCTATGGTAGCCAGTTTGTCGCCGTTGCCTTTGCGTTTGGGTTAATGTGTATTTTTATGTTAGTAATTGTTCAGGGGATAGTTCTTACATCTGTATTTTTTGCTATCGGAGAACCGGACAAACATCGTGCTTTTGTGGGGATTCGTGCTATAATCCTAATAATGCTGATTTATCCCTCTATTAAATGGTGGGGTATGACCGGCGCTGCCGGGGCTGTCCTGACAGCAAATCTGGTCGCTATGGCAGTGCAGGTGGCCATCGTACACAAGGTAATCGGACTTTCCATAATGAGCTATTTGAATTGTTGGCTGGGGGGAGCGATTGAGGGAATTCTGGCATGGTTGTTTATCCGGATGTTTGATATCTTTGCCCCTGATATGGCAATGCTGAAATTGTTAGTGGGTGGAGTGTTTTGCCTACTCTGCTGTGCTGCTGGGCTGTTCTTCAGTAAGCATCTGGGATTGTTCGGGCCTGTGGCAGTGAACAGCGTTACCGAGGGCAATCATGCCTGAAAAATCCTCTCCTCAAAAATGTCCACCAGCAACCGCTGTTTTACTTGGAGCGTCTTTTGATACGGGTAATCTGGGAGTAAGTGCTCTGGCCGAGTCGAGCATCAAGATTATTCTGCACCGTTGGCCTGATTGTGAGATCGTTATGCTGGGCGTGGGCCGCGAGCCGGGAGAGTGCAAACTTGAGGTGCGTGGGCGTGATGTCATCATAAAGACATTGCCGATACGATTTTGTCCAAACATATTAGCGCAGAATCATTATCTAAGATTATTATTCTGGGTGATTCTGGCGAGACTTATTCCGGTTAATTGTTTGCGGAGAAGACTTGTCGCACGGAAGGATACCGTTGGCACACTATTTCGATCGGAGTTGACAGCGGATATTACCGGCGGTGACAGTTTCAGCGACATCTACGGTATGCAAAGATTCATACGAGGGTTCCTTACTAAATCGCTGTTCTTATGGGCGGGAAAGAGGCTGATAATGCTGCCGCAGACTTATGGGCCGTTCCAAAGACCTCTGACGCGATTGTTAGCTGGGTATATCCTACGCAGATGTGAAGTTGTATGGTCGCGGGATAAGCAGGGAGGGGATACTTTGAGAGAATTGCTGGGGGATGAATTTGTAGCCAAGAAAGTCAGGTTTTCGCCGGATGTTGCCTTCGTTCTTGATGCCCGCCGACCGAAAAATCCGGTAATTGGTAGATTGGAGCACCTTAAGGAGCAGGGCCGGACGATTGTAGGCCTTAATGTCAGCGGCCTGCTGTATAACGGCGGATATACTCAGGATAATATGTTTGGGCTTAAGGTTGATTACCCGAAGCTGATGATCGAGATATTAAAATACTTTACGGCTATGCCGGATATATATGTTTTACTTGTGCCTCATGTGTTTCCCGCAAATGATATGGCAGTGGAAAGCGATCCGGTCGCCTGCAAAGAGATTTATAACACTTTATCGGGAAAGTGTAGGGGAAAAGTAATTCTCCCGGAGGGCCGCTTTGATCAGTGTCAGATAAAACACCTTATCGGGCAGTGTGATTTCTTTATAGGCTCAAGGATGCATTCGTGTATTGCGGCCCTGTCCCAATGTATTCCGGCGATCGGTTTGGCATATAGTGATAAATTTGTGGGTGTTTACAAAACGGTCAATATTGGGGATTATGTGGCTGATATGCGGAAGTTGGACAGCCTTACGATACTCAATAGAATTAATACATTTTTTGATAGTCGGCAAAGCTGGCAAGGAAACCTTGAAGAGATTATCCCTGAAGTTAAAGGGCAAGTAGATAGTATTTTGGTTTAAGAAAAATATCAGTTATGAAAAGCATTTTATACGCACCGCGTACGGGAATTCCCGCGGGCAAAACTGTAACATCTTGTCGTAAGGTTCTTTATCCGCGTACTAGCGGGGAAATTCTATAGTGAGCACTATACTTAATATACTATACACCCTCTACAAGATACAAAATAGTCGCTTGCGGAAATATATTCTTCGTCTGGTTAAAAAAGTGGATGGAGGCGAATTTTATTCGGTAACATTACGTAGAATATACGCCAAATATCATGAAGTGGAAGTCGGATTGTATAGTTACGGATGTTTTGATATTACTCGTATAAATGCCTTTACAAAAATCGGCCGATATTGCTCTTTTGCTGAAGGTGTTTGTGCGTTCAGTGGGAACCATCCGTTAGATTTTATATCTACGCACCCTTTCTTTTACAATCCTTCTTTGGGATATGTAAAGGATGAAAAAATAAAAAGAAGCTACTTGGAAATCGGCAATGATGTATGGGTGGGTAGGAACGCTATCATTACTCCTTCAGTCAGCAGGATTGGAAATGGGGCTGTTATTGGTGCAGGTGCCGTAGTAACCAAGGATGTTCCTGATTACGCGGTGGTAGTAGGAAATCCAGCTCAAATAATAAAATATCGGTTTAGTGAACAGAAGATCAAGAAATTGCTTGATACGAAGTGGTGGAACAAGAGTATAGAGGAATTAGAACAAAATCTGGAAGATTTTATAAGCAGTGAGCAGGATGAAATTAGAGCGGGTTGATGCGGTAGTTGGCTGGCGGTTGTGTATGGGGTGTGGAATGTGCAGTAAGGCTTGTCCCAACGGCGCGATTACTCTTGTGGATATAGTCGATAGAGGCATCAGGCCAATTGTTGACGAAGACAAATGCCGGAAATGTTCGACTTGTGTCCAGGTGTGTCCTGGTGTTAGCCTGGTACATAAGCCTTTCCCGTCTGGTGCTATCCCATCGCTTAAAACGGCATGGGGGCCAGTACTGGAGGTATGGGAGGGCTATGCCGTCAATGATGAGATTCGTTACAGGGGATCTTCCGGCGGAGTGGCGACAGCGCTGGCCCTTTTCTCGCTAGAGAGTAAAAAGGCGTGTGGTGTGCTGCATACAGGAGTTGACTCCGAAAACCCGTTGCGAAACATCCCGGTTTTCAGCCGCGATAGAGATTCTCTTATATCCTGCACCGGCTCGAGATACGCCCCGGCAACCCCTTGTGAAAGACTTGATTTGATAGAGCAGGCTGAGGGGGCTTGTGTGTTTATCGGTAAACCCTGTGATGTAGCGGCTCTGCAGAAATATCAAGCCATCAATCCAAAAATGAAAACCAAAATTGGCCTGACTATCAGTATATTTTGTGCCGGCACACCTACTACCAAAGGCACTCACAAGATATTGCAGCGATTTGGTCTGGAGCCTGATGAAGTGGTGGAGTTCAGGTATCGTGGCCAAGGCTGGCCGGGCAAGACAACCGCTATAGTACGCAACGACGGCAGCAGGCAACAATATGAAATGACTTACGAAGAGTCCTGGGGCGATATTCTCAGCAAGCATGGCCAGCTAAGATGCAGACTATGTCCCGATTCAACGGGTGAGTTTGCCGATATTTCCTGCGGCGATCCTTGGTATAGACAGCCGGAGCCGAACGACCCCGGCCGTTCGCTGGTTCTGGTTAGAACAGCACGAGGGAGACAATTTCTAAAGGAGGCTATACAGGCTGATTATGTCTCGCTCGAACAAGCAAAGCCGGACATTCTGCCCCGCTCGCAGGTATCTCTTCTGAACCGTCGCCGTCATCTATGTGGCCGAATGTTGGCAATGTGTACTATGCGAATTCCGATGCCGCGTTTTAAGGGATTTTCATTGTTCTCTAATTGGCGGGACTTATCAGTAATTGGAAAAACACGTTCGCTTATGGGAACTTTTAAGCGAATAATCCTTCGCAAATTGTATAAGCCTTTCACAAGTTTTCAGAAATAATATATGAATGAAGAAACCCTTATTACTTGGAAATCCGCTTATGTGGGGCATACAACGGTTCATCCGCTGGGGTTATTGGCGGTTGCAATGCTGGGGAGTTGCGTCTTGCTGTTGCCGCGGCGATGGGCTGCCGTACCACTTTTGGTCATGGCATGTTTTATTCCGTCGGCGCAGCGGATTGTAGTTGTCGGGCTGGATTTTGATTTTTTGCGGATAATGGTGCTGTTTGGCTTTGGGCGGTTGCTGCTTCGTAATGAGCATCTGGCCTTTTCATGGCAGATGCTTGATAAGGCCCTGATACTATGGACCATTAGTGCGGTGGTTTTTTTTGTCATACAGCATGGGACTGTTTCGGCCCTTGTTAATCGTCTTGGCTTTGCCTTTGACGTGTTTGGAATGTATTTTCTCTTTCGCTGTCTGGTTCGGGATTGGATAGATGTGGATCGTATAATTTTAGGATTTATTTTAATCAGCATTCCTGTAGCATATTTTTCCCTGGTCGAAAGAAGCACAGGCCGGAATATGTTTGCGATCTTTGGCGGCGTTCCTGCAATTACAGTTATTCGGGAAGGACGTCTTCGCTGCCAGGGAGCCTTTTCGCACCCAATTCTGGCTGGGTGTTTCTGGGCGTCTGTGATACCGCTCATTGCGACTCGTTGGTGGAAATCAACTCAAGATCGCGTCTGGGTGATAACCGGACTCGTGAGCGTAATAGTCATTGTCATTTGTTGTGCATCAAGTACTCCGACGCTGGGGATTATTAGTGCATTGGTTGGCGGTTTGATGTTTTTTCTGCGTAGGCAAATGCGATGCGTTCGCTGGGGCGTTTTATTGACCTTAATCGTCTTACACATAATGATGCAGGCACCGGTATGGCACTTGATTGCACGGATTAGTGCTGTGGGGGGATCGACTGGTTGGCATCGCTATAATCTGATCAATCAGACGATCATACACTTTGGCGACTGGTGTGTCAGTGGTTGTTTCGGCCAGACGGTGGAATCCTGGGGTATTTGGAAAGGTGATGTTACCAATCAATATATCTTAGAGGGGATTCGTGGCGGCTTCACTACGATGTGTTTATTTTTTGCGATAATCGTAATCGCCTTTAGCAAGGTAGGGAAGCTATGGCGATTACAGGCTGACAGTAAATATCGTTTGGCCCTGTCGTGGGCATTAGGCGTTAGCCTGTTTGCCCAATGTATGATGTTTATTGGCGTGTCGTATTTCGGCCAGATTATTATAATTTGGTATTTGCTTTTAGCAATAATCGGAAGTTTGTCTGTTCCGCAATCAGCAATAAACGATAAGATGGTTCCTGCAAAGACGCTAAGGAAAGAATAAAAGATAATAATCGAGTTGTCGTTTATGGAAGAACTTAAAAATATTCGTCGCAATGAGAAAATAGCAAACATTGAAAGATTGCGTATTTTAGGGGCTTTTGGCATTGTGTGGTTTCATAATCAAAATGCTCCATTGCGGTCTATCGGTTATGCAGGCTTGCCAATTTTTTTATTGGTATTTATCTCGCTGATAGTTAGATATTCCCATTTTCATGATTTTACAGGATTCACTAAACGCCGAGCTTATCGACTATTATTGCCATGGCTTTTTTGGTCTGCTGTTTATGGTGTATGCATGATAAGTAAGGCTGTTTTGCAAAGTGAACCGATTTTGGAGAATTTTTCGGCAAGTACTTTTCTGGTTGGTACCAGAATCCATTTGTGGTATTTGCCATACTCATTTGGTATAGCTTTGTGTTTGTATTTTATCAACAAATTTAGTTCAGAAATCTCAGATTTAACTATTGTGTTGACTATGCTTTTCTTTTCTGTAGCAACATTAGGTGCTTCTTCTGCAACAATGTCTTACAGTATGCCCGTTCCGCTACCTCAGTGGCTTTTCGGTCTATCTTCGTTGCCACTTGGCATTGCGATCGGACGGTGTTGCTATATTATAAATAAAAGGACTGAAATTTTACTAATGACAACAATTGCATCGGTCGCAATTATATCGTGTTTGCTACTCGTCAAAATGGGATATACGAATTTGGCTTTACCCTATAGCATAGGGACTGTTCTGGTCTGTATTGCGCATTTGTGGCATGGCCATTATGGTAAGTTGACTCAATTTGCAGCACCTTTGACTTATGGCATATATTTGATTCACCCACTCGTTGGAAATGTGCTTGAAAGTTTTATTATTTTTAAGCAATCGATATGGCTTGGTATTTTTGCCACCTTTTTTGTGTCCGCTTTGGTTACATTATGTATCAAAAGAAGCTTTTTGAGAATATTTGTTTGAATTTAAGAGAACAGCGATTGGCAAGTGTGATCGGCGCAATTTGCGGTTAATATCTTTAAAACTAAAAAATTATGACTAAAACAAATTCAAATAATTGGCAAATCCGTGTAATCCATACCTTTGCCGAAGTTGAAAATATTCGTTCGGCTTGGGAGTCGTTGCAGGCATCTGAATCATATCCGACAATTAATGCCAATATTGATAGGTATCTTTCTGTGATGCAGGCTTTCGAATGCACGCCGCTAATTTTATTGTTGGAGCAGCATAGCCAACCTCTGGCAATGATTATTGGTCGGCAGGAAAAACTTACTATTCCTGTGAAATTGGGTTACAAAACCCTGATTAAACCGAAGCTTAACGGGATGTCTGTAGTTTATGGCGGAGTACTTGGCCGGCCTGATGGGCAAATTAGTTCTCTTTTAATTCATGAACTAATGAAATACATTCGAAAGAAGGAAATAGATGTAATATCCTTTAACCATCTAAAGATAGATTCAACATTTTACCAACAGGTTTTTCGTATAGTCCCCTTTTTGTCTCGTAATCATTTTCCGGTGATTGAACCACACTGGCAGATGTCCATGCGGAATAGTTTAGAGGAGTTCCTTTCCTCCTGTACCAAAAATACTCGCAAAGATTTTAGGGGTAAGCTCAATCGACTGTCGAAAGCGTTTCCTGGAAAAATCAAGTTGCATGTTTACAGGACACTAGGAGAAGTGCCCCAGGCAATCAAGGATACTGTACATATCTCACAAAATGCTTATCAGATTTATTTGGGTGGCGGGATTGTTGGCACAGAGCAGTCACGGGTTCTATTAAAAACTGCTGCTGAAAAAGACTGGTTGCGACTGTTTGTCCTTTATATAGATGAGACCCCCGTTGCTTTTGAGTATATACTTAAAATTGGCAAAATTGGCTATGGTGAATCTACCTCCTATGATTCAAAATGGCAGAAGTGGGGTATTGGTACTTTCACACTGCTGAAAGCAGTTGAATATCTGAGTAAAGAGGGCAGTGTGGATTATCTCGATTTTGGTTTTGGTGATGCTCAATATAAAAAAAGTTATGGCGATAAATGTTGGCAGGAGGCGAAGGTGACCTATCTATTTTCGCCTCGGATGTATCCAATTTTCATTAATTTGCTTTATACCGTAACTACGGCAGCCAATATTTTTTTGAAATACCTATTAATAAAAAGCAGAATGTTAAATAAAGTCAAACGAAAATGGCGAAACTTTTTACAGAAAACAAAATAAGAATTGAGTTCTATCCCCTTAGCTATTTTTGAAGATTTGCCATCTAAAATGAATATTCGCAATGCCAATTTTCAAGATATTGATAGCTTAGCTGAAATAGCCAATTCTGCTTTTAAGTATTCGATTAGATGGTTAAAACCTGCAAGATGGGCCAATAATTATTTTCATGCTTTGCTAAATACAAATTCATGCCATATCTGGGTATTAGAGCAAAACGGTCAATGTTGTGGGTTTTTGATGGAGATTACAGACCATAATGATATTCGCGACATCAAGCGAAGTAACAGGATAACACTTTATGAAATCATAGTCAAAGCTACATATAATCCCTATAAATTTATCAAAATTGCATTACATAAGTTTGCAAAGTTACACAAGCAGGTAAATTATAAAATATTACTTGGGGATTGTTCTTCTGATAAAGAGGCATGGATTGAATCACTTGCTGTACATCCAGACCATAGAAAAAAAGGCATAGGTGAAATTTTAACAAAGTATTGCCTTGATTATAATCGTAAAAACAATGTTCGTTATGTTGGCTTATTAGTTGCTAAAAATAATATTCCTGCCATTTCTTTATATAAAAAGGTAGGCTTTAGGTTAGTTGAGTATGTGTAATGAACTAAAAAACAGATAGCACGGTTTTAAATGATTTGTCTCTATACTATTTTACTTGTAATAGTTGTTTATTGGGTATTCCCCTGGCTTTGTGGTAGATATTTGCGATTGTTGTTGGAGCGTAATACTGTCAAAGAAAATATCTTGGTGTTGACATTTGACGATGGACCGGGTAGCAGCTTAACGCCTCAGGTTTTGCAAATTCTTAAAGAGGCCAATATCAAAGCAACGTTTTTTCTGCTTGGCCGAAATATTCCGGGTAGAGAAGACATTATAAAACAAATTGCGGCACAGAATCACCAGATTGCTTCACATAGTTATGACCATTTGAATCACTGGAAAGTATCGCCATTTAAAGTAATAGAGGATATCAAAAAAGGATGGGAAGCAATTGACGATGCTCTCGGAGCAACAAAAGGCAAATATCCATTTAGGCCACCGTACGGAAAGCTAAACATAATCAGCTTGTTTTATTTATTGGTTAAAAAAGTGCCGATTTGCTACTGGACGATTGTTTCTGGTGATACATGGATGAAGAATAAACGTAATATAAAATACTCCGCATTAGTGCTGAAAACAAAAAAAGGCGGTGTAATTCTTGCTCATGACTTTGACAGAAGCAGTAATAATACAGATCAGTTTGTAATTGAATCACTCAGAAAAGCAATTGCTACAGCGAAAGAGAATAGTATGAAAATTATAACATTTGCCGAAATAGGTAATCGATAATAAGGATTAGATTGGACGTTTCAATAATTATAGTCAACTGGAACACACGGGACATTTTGGGGAATTGTCTGCGGTCGATTTATGATCAGACGAATGAGGTTGAATATGAAGTGGTTGTTATAGATAACGCCTCAAGCGATGACTCGGCGGCGATGGTCCGGGCGGAATTCCCACAGGTAGTCTTGATTGAAAATTCCAATAATCTAGGTTTCGCAGCGGCCAACAATCAGGGAATGGCAATCGCAGGGGGGCGATATGTACTGCTCTTAAACAGCGATACGATTGTGCTGGATGGAGCGATACAAAAAACGATTTCCTATGCGGATGACCACCAAGACATTGGAGTATTGGGTTGTCAGGTCTGGGAGAACGAAAGAGAAATTCAAAAGACCTGCTTTGCATTTCCATCGGCGTGGGGGGTTATCTTGCAGAAAATGGGGTTGCGCCGGTTGTTTCCTCGTTCGCGGGTGTTTGGAAGGATCGATTATGGCTGGTGGGATCGGACATCCCCGATGGATGTCGATGTGGTATCTGGGATGTTTATGCTGGTAAGGAAATATGCCATTGATCAGGTCGGATTGATGGATGAGGATTATTTTGTTTATGCCGAAGAAACAGATTGGTGTTTTCGATTCAAGAAAAATGGTTGGAGGTGTGTATTTGCTCCCGTTGCCCGCATTATTCACTTGGATGGCGGCAATAAAAGTACTGATTTAGTCAAGGTCAAAATGTGTGTTCAAATGCAAAAAAGCGTTTTGCTTTTCTTCAAGAAACATCATAGCGTAATTCAATATTTTCTTGCGCGTCTGATCCTCACTGCCTACACAGGATTGCGATGCTTAGCGTTCACGTTGATGTTAATAGGAAGAATAATTGTAGGAAAAGATGTAAATAATAATCTTAAGGAAAGCCGAAGTCATTGGAGTGTATTCAAATACTGTGCTTTTGGAATTGAACCAGAGAGGGTAAGCAGGGAGTCATAGATATTCCTGTCGTTTCGCATGGGAAAGATAGCAAGGTTATTTTTTGCAATAGTTTACTCGGTTATTCTGCCGTTTGTCCAAAAGAAGCCATATCGGATTGTATTATATTATCACGCTGTACGCAAAGAGGATGCCGAAGCTTTTGAGAAGCAGATGAGTTATTTGGCAAGGAAATGTAGGGTGGTAAGAGTTTCCGAGATACTCTCTGTCGAGCCGGTCGATTACAATATAATTGTGGCGATAACTTTTGACGATGCCTTTGTCAGCGTTTTGGAAAATGGATTGCCGGTATTGAAAAGGCACGGACTAACAGCTTCTGTTTTTGTGCCGACGGGCAATCTCGCTCAACCGCCGAAATGGGATATTCCTGAGGATTCATTAGATAGAAATGAAATGGTGATGAGCAAAGAACAACTTGCCGATATTGACAAAGATGGGTTTGAGCTTTTATCGCATACAGTATCGCACTGTGTTTTGACCGAACAAAACAACCGTGGATTAAGGAGGGAGCTATCTCTGTCGAAACTCACACTTGAAAACATCACCGGACACGAAGTTTGTGGAATTAGCTACCCACATGGGATATACGATTCCGAAGTTTGTAGTGTTGCCAGGCAGGTTGGATATCTTTCAGGATATACCATAGAGCCATGGGTAGCTGATGGCCGTACGGATAGTATGAAGATAGGGCGTGTTTCCGTCTCCCCTGGGGACAGTTTGTTTGAGTTCAAACTGAAAGTCCGTGGAGCATACCAAGTGGTAGGCTTCTTGAGGACTATTAAGAAAATGTTCTTTAGTCGTTTTCACTAATACCGAGAGGTCAATACAATGCCTTGCACATTATACGTCGATAAAATAGACAGACAAGATTGGGAGCGGTACGCAAGCGATTTCGCCGACTACAGCATATATCAAACTTGGCCGTATCAGCAGTCGCGAGCAAAAATAGATGGTCAAGAACTGGACCGCGTTGTTATCGAAGACGAGAACGGACACGTCAGTATTATGGGCCATGTGCGCATTAAGAAAATCAGGCCTTTGGGAATCAAGATAGGTTATATGCAATGGGGACCACTATTACGCGGCAGAAACGGTGAACTGAGTTGTAGTATCGCGGCTTTTGAGAAACTCACGCAGGATTATCTTGGGACGTATGTGAACGTGTTGCGTTTAAGGCCAAATGTTATTGACAGTTTAATTGGCCGACAAGTGGTTGAAATGCTTGAAAATGGTGGCTTTGAGCGTGTCTCTGCAGCAGTACCTTACCACACTATTATGTTTTCACTTGAGGGTTCTGAGGAGGACCTGAGAATGAAATTGAACCGGAACTGGCGGCGCAATCTTAAAAAAGCCGAGAAGGTACAAGTGAAGATAGAACAGGAATGCAACAGCAACCATTTTGATGCATTTGAGAGGTTATACGACGCTGCGATAAAACGTAAGGGCTTCAATGGCATTAACCCACAAGAGTTCGTGCAACCACAGCGTATTCTGTCACCCCAAGAAAAGATGACCGTCACCGCAGCTTATTTCCAAGGAGAACCAATCACAATTCTTGCCACAAGCAATCTGGGAGATACTGCTGTGGATATACTTGCGGTAAATAGCGAGGATGCCCTGCGGTATGGCTCATCATTTTTGGTTTACTGGAAAGCCTTCTGTGCGAGTAGATACGCTGGAATGAAAAGATATGATCTCGGAGGCATTGATCCTGAGAACAATCCTGCGGTCTACAACTTTAAGCGTGGGACCGGCGGCGAAGAAGTCTTCCACATAGGGACTTTTGAGACATATACAAATTCGGTGGTCAAAAGGATTTGGCATTTAGGGGAGCGGGCCTATCGGTTTGTCGGAAAATGGACATAAATCAAATGAAAAGTGAAACGGTAAATACACATGGGGCGGTAGGGCAAAGAAAAACTTGCGATTGCTGCAGCGAAACTGGCGAAGGGATTCATGTTGAGATATTTGATACCTTCGACGAGCTTACGCCGATGCAGCAGCAGTGGGATGATTTTGTGGAGGATAATGGTGGCGATATATTCCTGACTTACGATTGGTGCAGGGTGTGGTGGAAGTATTACGGGGGAAATCGCGAATTGAAGGTATTTGTCTTTCGTAATAGTAAAAAGCTGGTCGGTATAATTCCTATGTTCTTTGAGAGAATTTGGTTGGGACCTATAGCGGTACGTGTTGGTAAGATTGTGGGATCAGACTTTAGCCTCTTTCAATTCAGTATTCCGATAAACAGTAGCTATATGCGAGTAGTAGTAGAAAAACTCTGCGAAAGAATTGGCGAACTGAGTTGGGATATTATATATATTGGACCCATAGCCGGTCTATATAAAGACAGCACTGTGCTGAAGGATACTTTAGTGGAGTTCTTTGGTGCTACTTCCACAATTTTGGTTAAAAAGGAAAATATTCAAACGTATTTTCAACTGACCGATGGCTGGGACACCTATCTGTCCAATCTCAGTAAAAGAGACAGAGGGGACATCAGGCGTAACTATAGATATGTGGGTAAGATTGTTGACTGCGAGTCGGAGTCGGTACACTCAGATTTCGTAGATACGAATCATATTAGGGAAGCTTTTAAGGAATTCGCGGAAATGCATCAGTTGCACTGGCATAGAGCGGGGAAAGCGGGACATTTTGGTGACTGGCCTGACGCTCACATGTTTCACCTTGAGTTGGCAGAAGTACAACAAAAACGGGGAAGGCTGAGATTGCTCAAGGTTCATATAGATGGCCACTGTCTCGGATATGAATATTGTTATAAAGTTGCAGATAACTATTTCGAGATACTGAATGCCCGTTCAGATTCCACAGCATTGAAACACATAAGTTTAGGCAAAATTGTCTTCAGCGAGTTGGTCAAGAAAGCAATGGGGGAACACGTTCAATACATCGATAGTATGCGGGGAAAGTATGAACATAAGCTGCGTCTGGGCGGCGGCTTATTCCCAGTCGCAAATTTCTATATTACTCGGCGCAAACCATTTATAGTAATCCGCGTAGCTGCCTTTCGATTTTTAGCGAGGTTTATAAATCTCTGTTATTACCGAATATGGTTCACCAGGATAGCTCCCAGGCTTCCGTTAAAACGCAGATCATTATGGCGGAGGTGGATAAAGTCAAAGCCGCTCGTATGATCTAATATAATGGCTGATTCAATCGGTGGTTTCGACCCTGAATTCCCGAATGTTGTTCCTTGGGAGTTGTGTGGTTAGGCAGACAGATAAGGACTTATCAGTATGAATTGTAGAATTACTGCAAAAGGTGCTCTTACATTGCTTGTTAAGCGATTTGCCAGTCCGTTTTGGTATCGCCGAAGGTGGTTGAATAAAACACAGTGGCTTAGTGCTTCTGAATTAGAAGCATTGCAGTTGAAGCTGTTGCGGAAGCTGATTCATCATTGTTATAACACGGTTCCATATTACCGACAACTGATGGATGAACGTGGTATAGCCGTTGATAGTATAAGAAAGCTGGAGGACATAAAACAATTCCCCATACTTACAAAAAAGGATATACTACAAGCTGGTGATTCCATAATTTCATCAGCTTACCCCAGGCGAATGCTAAGAATTGCCAGAACAGGCGGAAGCACAGGTACGCCTATGGTCATTTACAGGAACTTGTTTTCTATTGGGAATGAACACGCATTCGTAAAAAGACAGTGGTCTTGGGCTGGTCTTTCCGTATCCGACCGGTCAGCCGTTCTTATGAGTCGCGTGGTTGCTGACCCCAAAAAAAACAAGGGCTGTTTTTATGCCTATGATCCATTTATGAAAGAATTATTGCTTTCTACGCACCACATTTCTTTGGACCAAGCTAAAAATTATTTGGAGACGCTAAAAGCTTATGGGATACAGGTGCTCGTGGGATATCCTTCTGCCATTCGCATCCTCGCGGAGAAACTCATCAGTGAAAAAATATCCCTGCAATTAAAGGCAGTTTTAACGACTTCTGAGAATATAACAGAATATGAACGGCAGATAATGTCGCAGGCATTTGGCTGTAAAGTCTTTGATTTTTATGGCTCTGCAGAACGTGTTTGTTATATTTTTACCTGCGAGCATGGTTCTTATCATACTATACCAGAGTATGGATTAAGTGAAATGGTTCCGATTCAGGCTCGAGATGGTGCAAACAGTCATTACAAGATTGTGTCAACTGGGTTTTGGAATTTTGCAATGCCGTTAGTGAGGTATGACACACAAGATATTGTGGTTAAATCAGAAAAAAAATGTCCTTGCGGAAGAAACATGGAAGTTATCGATTCGATAGTAGGCAGAGAAGGTGATATTATCATAACTCCTTCCGGAAGGCGTTTGGGAGTTACACTGCTTATCCAAATACTCTATGTCATATGTGGGATTGAAAACATTATAGAATCGCAATTTGTGCAGGATCAACGTGATTGCCTAACTGTACGTTATGTGTCCGGTAAAACTTTTTCCAAAAACGATTTAATGGAAGCAAAAAACCAGTTCCGAATGTACCTGCCGAAAGATATGCGAATAAAGTGGCAGGAAGTAAAAGTTATTCCACGAACAAAAGACGGCAAGGTTAAAGCATTGATATCAAATATAACGGTACAATAAATTTGGATTAAGGGTATTGTGGATTATATAATAGTTACCCCGGCATATAACGAAGATAAATACATCGGCCAAACGATCGAAAGTGTGCTTGCCCAGACTGTTCGGCCTCTGTTGTGGGTGATCGTCGATGACGGATCGACGGATCAGACTGCGGATATCGTAAAGCGTTACGCTGCTGAGCATTCGTGGATTCGGTATGTTTATAGAACAAAAGAGGCTGGCCAGAGCTATTATGCAAGTAATGTTTACGCGATCCAGGAAGGGATAAAATATATCCAACGATTAGACTGTGATTTTATAGCCATTCTCGACGCAGATATTTCATTGCCGGAAAATTACTATCAGAAGATACAAGAAATTTTTTCTTGTGATTCCAGGCTTGGAATTACCTCCGGAAATTGCGCTGATAAAGTTGATGGCAAGCTAAAAAAACATTTATACGACCGGCGTTCTTGTGCAAAAGCGATTATGGTTTTTCGCAAAGAATGTTTTGAACAGATTGGCGGATTCATCCCATTAAAATATGGTGGCGAGGATACATGTGCCTGTTTTATGGCTCGGAAACAAAGTTGGAAGACCTGGGCATTTTACGAATTATTGGTGATACATAATAAGCCGCTCGGAACAGGGCCTTCGAAAAATATGCTTAAAATACGTTTTCGACAGGGTATTGGAGAATTCTTTTTAGCAACGCACCCGCTGTTTATGCTACTTAAATCTATGCGACGATGTGTTAAGGAGTCACCTCGCTTGATTGGCGGTATAGCTCGGCTAATGGGGTTTATTTATGCCCATTTTATGGGCCAGAAGCGACAAATACCGGATGAGCTTGTTTGCTATATTCGAAAAGAACAGCTTGGACGCGTATTCAAAGGCAACAGAATTCCTGCCGAGTATGAGGTGAACATACAAATATGACTATGACAAAACCAAAAGTCTGCTTGGCCGCCTCTGCTGGCGGCCACATGAGTCAACTGCTCAAGCTGGCGGACAGTTGGGCGGGCGGAGATGTGTTTTTTGTGACCACCACAACAGTACTGCGGGATAAACTGCAGAGACAGGCGCCAGCCTATGTGGTGGGGGAATCGAATCGGAATAGTCCAGTAAAGGCATTGGGTGTGCTGGGTAGGTGCATCTGCACAATCATGAAAGAAAAGCCCGCCGTGGTCATTTCAACCGGGGCGCTGCATGGTTGCCTGATTTGTTATTTGGCCAAGTTCTTGTGCGGAGCAAAAGTAGTATGGATTGACAGTATCACCAATGTGGACAGGCCCAGCCTGTCGGGGAGGCTGGTCTATCGGATTGCGGATTTGTTTCTGCTGCAGTGGCCAAAGTTGGTCAATACTTACAAAAACGCAGAATATGTGGGAACAGTGATTTAATAGCAGCCAGCAATAAGCAATTAGCAATCAGCGGCCAGCCTCCAGCAACCAGCAGCCAGGATCATAAGAAATGAGAGATTTTAAGCAATTGAAGGTGTGGGAAAAGTCGCATAAGTTTACTTTAGCGATATACCAGATTACAGGTCATTTCCCCAAAAATGAATTGTATGGATTGACCAGTCAACTTCGGCGGTCGGCCAGTTCTGTTCCTACCAATATTGCTGAAGGTTATGGGCGAAGTGGCCAAACAGAAAGAAGTCATTTTTTGAATATAGCGTTAGGCTCAACTTGCGAGGTAGAATACCTTCTCTTATTGTCGAAAGATTTGGGTTATATCCCAGAGGCAGAATTTAACGGTTGTGTAAGTGACCTTGAAGAAGTACGTAAAATGTTGATAGCCCTTTACAACAAAATCAGATCAGAGATATGACCGTGAATAGCAAGGAGCAATAAGCAGCCAGCAATCAGCGACCAGGAAACAGCAAATGGCAGCCAGGAAATGTAGGCTGGATGCTTTTGTTAGCTGGCCGCTGGAGGCTTTCTCACCATTCACTGGCTGCTGGAGACTGGTCGCTGGAGGCTATTGAATGATCTTTCTTACCGTTGGGACACAATTTCCGTTTGATCGCTTGGTTAGATCTATCGATGGGTTAATTGAACAGAATGGATTTGACGAGGAGATATTTGCTCAGATCGGCGACAGTAAATATCAACCGAAAAATTTTAAGGCGGTCACTTCCATTGAAAAACATCTGTTTGACAAATATATGCTTGATGCATCCTGTGTAATCAGTCATGCTGGAATGGGTACAATAACCATGGCCCTGGAGGCCAATAAACCGCTGCTGGTGATGCCCCGACGGAAGAAGTACAAAGAAGTGGTGAATGACCACCAGGTGGCCATAGCCAAAAAATTCGAACAGTTGGGCCATCTTCTGGCAGCGTATGAAGAGGAGGAAATACCGGAAAAACTAGAACAGCTTAAAACTTTTGTGCCTCGCAATCGCCAGGCTCAGCCCCAGGTGGTAGCGGAGCGCATTGCACAATTCTTGAGAAAACTAACCACTAATGTCAAATGATGGGGATTAATAGCAAACGTTATAATGATGAATAGACAATCTAACGATAAACAAAACATAAAAGCAATAGTCCTGGCGGGTGGTCGGGATTTTGGGCGTTGCCCGTTAGCAACGCGTCGGCCACCGGTATTATGGCCGATAGTGGGCGAATCGATACTGGAACATATACTGCGGTGGCTATCCCGGCAAGGCATCACCCTCGCTGTGGTCTGTTCCGATGGCGGCAGTTCACGACTACAAGAATCGATCAGCATCCGAAATGGCATAAAGCTGGAGTTTCTGGACGAATTGATGCCATTAGGTACTGCCGGAAGCGTTCGCCAAGCGGTCACAGATGATGATGCATCATCACTTCTAATCATCCACGCCGGTATGGTATGTCCCCCAGACATCGATGAAGTGATAAAGAAGCATCACAATACGAAATCTGATTTGACGGTAGTGCTGCATCCCGAGCCTGACCGAGACGAGTCAGAGAGTGAATCAGCAGGAATTTACCTATGTGAATCATCAGCTCTGGACTTTATCCCTAAAGAAGGCTATTGCGACATCAAGGAAACTCTCATACCTGCTTTATTGAAAGCCGGCAAAAAAGTATCGGTGATAAGACTCACTCGATCCGTGGGGAGTTTTCGTGATTGGACTGGATATATGCGGGCAATAGCTGTTTACCTTGACAGTGCCGACAAGGGGGATATTGATTTGCCGTTGAAGAAATCGCATGATTTTGGAAATGTCTGGATGAGTCCTACTGCCCGAATTGATAAAACTGTTCGAATATATGGCCCGGTTATGATTGGCGACGGAACCCAGGTGGCAAAGGAAGCTGTTATTTTCGGACCGGTTATGATTGGGCGGAATGTCACAATAGACCGAAACAGCCTGGTGGCCGACAGTGTGCTCTGGGATAACGCACAGGTGGGGGCAGAATGTGAAATTCAAAGATGTTTAATCGACAGTGATGCCCGCCTGGCTAACGGTTCAATTGTTGAAGAACAGATCATACCATACATCTCCAGGGGCGTATGGTCAAATTTTATTAACAAAACATTTCAGGGGAAAAAAACGAAAACAGTGTGCCAAACGCAAACCTCTTGGCCCAAACCCAAGAACACAGTCAGTCAAAGAGTTTTTGGACGATTCGGAAACGAAAAGGCTGGAAGCAAGGTTTTGACCGGTCTGGGAGTAGCTGCAATCTTTATCGCTTTCCTCTGGTCCTACTGGCCCACAATTGCGGATCTCTGGAAAATATGGATGCAAAGCGATGAGTATTCCTGTGGGCTGCTTGTCCCCCTTATGGCTATCTATATTGCCTGGTCACGGCGGGAGGAAATCACCCGATGTCGAATTCATCCTTCGATGTGGGGTGTGCCGGCGTTTCTTGCGGCGCAAGGATTGAGATATTTCGGATTATTCTTTATGTACAGCTCAGCGGAAAGACTCTCGCTGGTAGTTAGTATAGCTGCTTTAGTCTTGCTCTTGTTTGGCTGGGGAGTGTTTCGCAGGTCGCTGACGCTATTGTTGTTTTTGTGCCTGATGCTGCCTTTGCCGAAGTCGTTTGAAGCAAGGATCACCTTGCCATTACAGGGCCTGGCCACATCTTCAGCGGTTTTCTCTCTGGAAATGTTAGGCTATGAGGTGGCCACAGAAGGAAATGTTATACATTTGGGCCAGACAACGGTGGCAGTGGCTGAGGCATGTAACGGGTTGAGAATGGTAACATCCTTTTTCGTAATCAGCGGTTTGGTAATTTTGCTGGTGAAGCGAGCCTGGTGGGAGAAACTGATACTTCTGCTCTCGACCTTGCCGATTGGTCTGCTTTGCAACACGGTGCGATTAACCATTACTTCCATTGTGTTTACCATGCTAAAAGGTGAATATTGGGAAAAGCTATTTCATGATTTTGGCGGATATGCCATGATGCCTTTGGCTCTGGCGATAGTTGTTTTCGAATTATGGGTTTTGACAAGAATAACTACTGTTCCGATTGATTGTAAGAGAGAAGAAATGCTGGTCACTCGTTCAAAATAACGATTATATGCTCATAACGATTGAGTTTGCCAGTTTTCTTATTACTCAAACCGAACGATTCGTTAGAATCGGTCAGTTTGAGTTATTACAATTGGCCCTGCCAGGAATTATCAACCCATTGGGTATAATGTCAGTATAATTGGAGATAAAATCAATGGACGATTTAGTAAAACACCAGCAACAGCAAATACGACAAGATTATGCGCATATCGAAGGACTCCCGGAGCCACAAGGCCAATCTTCACCTGATTTGATTCGTGGCATATTGCGCCGTTGGCACATTGTGCTGATAACCTTCGTGTTAATAAGCGGAGGAGCCATTCCGGCAGTATGGTTACTGGTTAAGCCCAAATACCAGGCCACAGCGGCAATCCGGGTGGCGCCGATTATCCCCAGCATCCTTTTCACTGACAAGGATTCTGAAGGCGTAATTCCCATGTATCAGAACTTCATGAATACCCAGGCAGATCTCATCGTAAGCGATCAAGTGCTGCAAAGGGTGGCGGATGATCTGGCGGATAAAAAACTCATGTTATTTGAGGAGAAAAATTTATTCTCAAAACAGACAAGAAACGTTAATCCAGTTGAAGCTCTCAAGCGGGCTATACGTGACGGAATCATTACCGTTTCTCCAGGTAGCAAAAGCGAGTTGATTAAAGTCTCAATGGAAAGCCTGTCCACAAGAGAGGCGATACAGGTTGTGGATGCTTTCATAAGAGCCTATATGACCATAGAAGGATCGAAATCCGCTCAAGGAGGAAATCAGAAACTGGAGGTTCTGGAAAGCGAGCAGCGGGCGATGGTGGAAGAATTGCAGCGACAGCGGGAAACCATACGGCAAATGGGTGAGGAATATGGAACGATAGCTTTGACGGGACGGCAGGATATGATGCTGGCCAGGGTTTCAGATCTTCTACAACAACTTACCAAGATAGAGACCCAAAAACTGGCTTTGCAATCAAGAGTACAGCTATTGGAACAGACAAATGAAGAAACAATTATGCCGGAAGGGCTCATAGAGAGACGCCATGCATTCATCAACAGCGATCCGACAATTCAGACATTAACCGGGCGAGTAGCCCAACTGGAAGAAAAGTTGGTTATGACCCAACAGAGTCTGGCGCCAACAAATCCAGAACTACAGCAACAAACTGAAATGTTAAAGGCTTTTGAGGATCGACTAAAGCACCGGCGTGAAGAGCTTGAGAAGACCTTTGACGAAATGATAACCAGGGAATTGGCCGAGAGCAGTCAGGGGCAATTGGCTAAAGCAAAAACAGAATTTGAGCAAACTATATCGCATGAAAAAATCTTGAAGGCCAATCTGGAAAAGGAAAACACTGATACGATAGGAGTTGGCCGCAAACAATTGGCTATTCAGGAACAGCAGGAACAACTAATCCTCAACAAAGAATTGTATGAGACTATTCGAAAGCGTATCCAGGAGTTGGAAATGGAGCGAAAACGCCCCGCTCGTATTTCTGTTGCCTATAATGCCTCAAGCGTTCTTATGCTTAACAAGCGGATAAAATTTACTGCCGCGATACTGTTTGGCTCATTGGCTTGTGGTATGTTCCTGGCATTTCTCAGAGACAAAGCTGACAAAAGCCTGCATACGCCGGATGACATTATTCGGTGCATTGGCGTTCCTGTAATTGGCACGACCACTAGAACGGAACAGTTGGACAAAACACTTCTGCTTGAGCATATAGCTTATGACTATCAAACAATTCGTACCAATCTCAGACTGCTCAACGATGGCAAAATGCCCAAAACGCTGGTGATTACCAGCCCCGGAATGGGGGAAGGCAAGACTACTCTATCAATTAACCTGGCCTCAAGTCTGGCCCAGGCAGGCAACAAAGTGCTGTTAATCGATGGTGATTTACGAAAGCCTGACATTGCTCATATCCTGAATCTCCCAAAAGACTCATTGGGACTGCCGGATGTGTTGTTAGGTTTAACGCGATTTGAAGAAGCCATTCACACACTACGATTGACTGGCTTGGATGTATTGGTAACGAACAGACGAAACAATGCCGCGGGAATTGAGCAAATAGCACGACCGGAGACGGCAAATATTATTAATGAGATCAGTCGAAACTATGACAATGTCATTATAGATACTTCTCCGGTATTGGCCGCCCCCGATGCGCTGCTATGGGCCAAAATGGCCGATGCTGTGGTCCTGAGCAGCTTAGCCGGTCGATCTGCCGGTCCCGACCTGAAGGAGACCCTGGAACGCCTGGCCCAGGTAAACGTTAAGATACTGGGAAATGTTCTCTCCAATGTGTCGGCTAAGTACAGCTATCACCGTTATGGTTATGGTTACTATGGCGGTAACGGCGGCGACACCAAAGGCAAAAGCAGCCCAACCAGTTCAAGACCGTTATTACTATCTGTACAGTCGCAGAGCAGCAAAACCGACGAAGCTGGCTCGTAACCGGGTTTTTGCAAAACCTTTTTCGTAACCCCTTTGGATAACCTTTGTTATAACCAAAGGCAAATATAAGAAATATGCAAATTGTTATCATCCATAGAAACCACTCCGCCGGCGGCCAATGTGGTATTTTTCCCATGGCTGTGGCAGGTGAACCCTTTGCTACAATTACACTTAAGGGATTAATGAGTGCTAATACCCTGGGTGGCTCTAAGCAGGAAACCATCATAGCCGTGCCGAAAGAATGGCAAGGTAAGTCTTGTGTTGAAGGTGGGATACGTTATTATGAGGAGGATGTGCCTGTCAGTTATGGTGGTGTGGGCAAGTGTGGTGGTGTGGGCAATGGCGGGGAGAAGCGATGGGTGGTTATAACTAATGGTCGGTTTGTAACTAGTGCGGAGGCGAAATGGCTTTTTGGTATATTGGCGGATATAAATGCTGATGTGGTAACGGTTAATGTGTGTCCGGAATTGATGGCATTTCGGGAGAAGGTGCGACTTACGTCGCAGGGGGATGTGGCTGGATTTTGTCGTTTGTACTCTGATACCGCTGAAAATGCGGCAAGACCGGTTGATTGGCCGCACCATTTGTTCATAAATGTTGAAATTTTGGAGAAATTCCTGGAAAAAGGAACGATTTCTTCCAGCTTTCTATCAGGTTTTTCACAGGTTTTGACAAGGATTGACCATGAATCACTACACTTTCGCAGCATTAATATCGGTGGATCAGTACTAGATTTGGAAACCGAAAACGGGTTCCTGTCTTTTGTCAGTAACAGTCTTGATGCGAGGTGGCCCAAGAACTTTCGGGGCTATATGCAAATCCACGGGGCGAATAATGCCGTGGTATCTGAGGAGGCCCGAGTGTTTGGCAAAGTTTTGTTGGGTCGGGATGTCCACATCAGTCCCGGTGCGATCATATTGGGACCTGCGGTTATTGGCGATAATGTAAGAATTGAACAGGGAGCAGTTGTCAAGTCGTCGGTAATCGGGGCGGGCGTTACCGTGCCCCAAAAACATATTGTGCAAAACAGGGTCATAACAAGCGATGGCCGATTAAACGATAAAAGATTGTCAAAGGAGAATGGATACGGTCCGCTACAATACGATGTTGCTTCGAGAACTCTCGGCTGGGAGAATGGAAATAGTATTTTCCGTATTTGGCCGAGGTTTTCCTATGCCAGGTTTTTTAAGCGGATTTTCGATATTATCAGTTCGACAATACTGATAATTCTTTTTGCCCCCGTACTTCCATTTTTGGCGATGGCGGTAAAATTCAACTCAAGAGGTCCGGTGTTTTACAAGGCCAGGCGTCAAGGGTTACATGGCAAGGAATTTCACTGTCTGAAATTCAGGACCATGATGACAGGAGCAGACAGTTTTCAAAGCAGACTGCAAGCGATGAGCGAGGTTGACGGTCCGCAGTTCAAGATAGAAGATGATCCCCGTATTACCACCGTTGGGAAATTTCTGCGTGACACCTATCTTGATGAGATACCTCAATTTTTCAATGTTTTTGCGGGTCAGATGAGTTTGATCGGTCCGCGTCCTTCGCCGGGAAAAGAGAATTCTTTGTGTCCGCCATGGCGGGATGCGCGGTTGTCGGTTCGGCCTGGGATCACGGGGCTTTGGCAGATTTGCCGTACGCGTCAGGAAGGACAGGATTTTCAGGAATGGATACATTACGATACGAAATATGTTAAAGGGTTGTCGGTGGGGGTGGATTTGTGGTTATTCTGGAAGACAGTTGAGAAGCTTGTCAAGGGTTTTGCTAAGCAGTTTTGAAATAACAAGGCAACAGGCATGAGGGGGAGGAATAGAACACGGTTGGCGCGGATGCGACGGATTGGCACTGATTAAGAAATTGTAACCGCTAATCCTACTTCGCTAAAGCTACGAAGGACAAATGAACGCAAAGGGTACTAACGGAATGAATAAGGGTGAAAGAACAGGTTGGCTGTCCTGAATTATTTGGAATTATTCGCGGTCAAGGTGGTTGATATATTCCGCAATGATGACGCCAGCGTCAAAAGGATCGTGAAACGTTGATTCTGATACCAAAGCAGCATTTTTTGGCGTGAATATCGACTTTTGACGCTAACACCAATGATATGATGAAGATTATTGAGGCAGGAGTGTAATGACAACGATCGACCTGTTGGGAAAATGGCTTGCTAAACCGGAGGAGACAAATCTCGAATTTAAAGAAGCCAAGAACCAGTTCAATCACAATAAGGATCTGCCTGATTATTGTGCGGCCTTGGCCAATGAAGGCGGCGGTAAGCTGATTCTCGGCGTTAATGATCAGGGAGATATTGTTGGGACAAAAGCGTTTGTGAGAACCCACAATCGACTTTCTCAGGAGATATTGCAGAAAATTGGTGTGCGAGTGGATATAGAGGAGTTGTTTGTTGAGAATAAGCGAGTCCTGATTTTTCATGTACCGCCCCGTCCTCTCGGCAGGCCCGTTCGATCAACGGGCCGCTATACCTATCCGATGCGAGCAGGAGCATCGCTTACTGAAATGGATGAACAAACATTGCGGCGTATTCTCAATGAGGGTGAGCCGGATTTTTCAGAGCAAATTGTCCCGGGGCTTGGGCTAGCAGATTTAGATGAAGATGCAATCGGAAACTTTTGTCAGCGATGGGTGCAAAAATCCAAGCGAGAAGAGTATAACAAATTCTCCATCGAAAAGCTCATGAGGGCCATTGGATGCCTATCGGACAAAGGATTGAATTATGCTTCACTAATTCTTTTTGGTCAAAAGAGGAGTCTGGACGAATTTTTGCCCGGTAGTGAAATTATTTTTGAATGGCGACATGATCAGGCCAAGACGGCTCATGATTTTCGTGTAAGCTGGCGTGAACCCTTCTTTAAAGGTTCCTCATAAGAATCTGTACAGAACACGAGGCTAAGAACTGCTGTATCCT
>CAZICK010000014.1:21101-54696 GCA_964537505.1 uncultured Pirellulales bacterium | reverse complement strand
AAGCACTTACATCAATTCCAACAACGTAAAATAAGCACTTACATCAATTCCCCACTACGAAAAATAACGACTTACAACAATCCCCCAGACCAAAAACAAGCACTGTAATTGTCATGCCCGACCTGATCGCCCATCCAGTACATCAATTCCCCGCCACCAAAAATAACAACTTATCCACATCTCGGCAGAACCAAAAAAACAAGCGATTACAGTTTTTTTTACAAATTTTAGCCTTGCTTGCCAAGATATGCCGAGGGTGAGCAACTAAGATGGAAATGCCTGTAATTATTGTAACAGCAAGACGTTACGAATTATAATAATTTGCCTCAGGTCCCCCGAAAACCACTCCGAGTCAAATTATCAACCAAGTTGACGGTTGCGAAACATCGCCACAGCGAACAACAGAGCCGCGCAGACGTAAAAGAAGGCATAGACAGCAGTTTGGCCGACGTAGGCCAACGGTATAGAATCGCCTCTGGTGATAGCGTCGGTGACCACAAATACATCTATAGAAGGCACTAACGCCAAGGCCGCCCAGGCCAAATAGCTGCTGAAACCGGATTGGGCGGCTATTGGCGCGAGCCATTGTTGCATCGCGGCCCCCAGGACAAATATGATAGCGCAGACCGTAAGGGTCATAATCATCCCCAATCGGGTCGCGGCGGCGACCGCTATGGCGGTGAGAATGAGCGTGGCAATGATCATAAGTCCTATTGGCGCCAATAGTTCAGGGTGGAGGTTATTCCCAGCGGAATTTAACTGCCAATAGGGATCAATGAAATACAGCAGTGCCATGACGACCGTACCGCAGACCGTTGCCAATATGATAGCGGTCGAGCTGAATCGCCAGCGGTAAAAGTAATTACCGGCCAGCCCGACCAGAAATACAAAAAACATGCTTACCAGCCCAAGAATAACTACTACGGTATCGCGTCTATCAGAGGCGGTTTGCAGTACGCCGTGGCGTATCATCATAAGTAGAACAATAGCAAGGAGATACTGAGCCAGCAATACCGCCGCGGCGATACCGATGAATTTACCGATTACGAAAGCGGATCGGCTGACCGTTTTGGTCACGATCGTGAGGATTGTTTTGTTTTCGATTTCCTCGGTAACGACCGTAGCGGCGGCGAAAACGGCCAAAAACAGCCCTGCTACAAGCAAAGTTGACAGTCCGACATCCTTGAGCAGTTTATTGTCATCGTCGATGGTAAACATGGTTAGGGAAGGACTTAAGATCAACAGGAGAACCGTGGCGGCGATGACTATGCCGTAAATGGGCTGACGTAAGGTTTCAGTGAAGGTATTGGTAATGACCGGCAATAAGCTTCTGACCATCTGTGCTGCTCCTGTGTTAGTATAATGAGTTAATCGTCATATAATCGAGTTTTATTGATGTTTGCACATAAGACTAATAATTGCAACCAAAAATCCGGCATTAGGGCTTACGGCCCGGCATTACTTGCGGCGGTATCGCCGAAATCGTATTTGCAAACCATTGGTTTATCGGTTATTTTATACGGTTTGGCATTCATTGCCGATTATGGCTGTGGCGGCGGTGTTGCGCTGATGTCGATTACGGCTGGACCAGTAGCCTGGTTCGCCTGATTATCGGACAAATGTAAGTGTCAGTAGAATCAGAGGGATAGGTAACAACATGAAACAATCACCGAGACGAGCTGAAGTATTATCGCTTATCGCTTTTGTGCTGCAATTATTGTTTTTTGTTTTGATGTTGTTTGTTTCGGCCGGCGCCGGTTCTCTGGCGGTCGCGATTGGTGCGTATCATTTTTTTGGTGGGGCGGGTATTTGGTTGATTCTGCTTTTGCAGTTTCGTCAGCAGCGGCTGACACAGGAAGAGCGTCTTGATGCCGAGCAGTATCAGAGATTGCGACGTGAAGGGAAGGATACCTCTGTTTTTGAATCTTCTTCGCTGGAAGGCAGTTTTAGTTTAGCGGCCAAGCGTTTGGCATGGCTGGAGAGATATCTGCTGCCTGGGTTTGCGATATTGATTGCCGGGTATCTTCTGGTGATTGGCTACTTTTTGGCACAGGCGGTCAAGATAGGTGACTTAGTGGTTTTTGCCGGTCGTGATGTAAGAACGGCATCTTTTCTGGTCGGATTTGCCCTTGTGAGTTTTCTTTTTTCGCGGTATGCGGTTGGTATGAGTCGTCAGCCGGAATGGCGGCCGTTGCGGGCTGGGGGCAGTTACCTTTTGAGCAATGCGTTGGCCAGTTTCGGTTTGGCCATAATTTTTCTGATACCGGATACCTATATCGAAAAGGCTGAGCGGTTCGGGCAATATGTGTTGGTGGGTCTGATGCTTGTCATAGGCGTTGAGATCGTTTTGAACCTTGTTCTCGATGCCTACCGACCGCGAGTCAAGGGTCGTTATCGAAGAGCGGCCTACGAATCACGCTTGTTGGGGCTTTTCAGCGAACCGGGTGGGATATTCCGTACCGCGGCCCATGCGATCGATTATCAATTTGGTTTTAAGGTTTCTGAGACGTGGTTTTTCAGATTACTGTCCCGCGCAATCGTTCCGTTGATCCTGATGCAGGGGTTGGCTTTGTATCTGTTGAGTTCGTTTGCCATTGTGCCGCCGGGCGATCTGGGTGTACTGGAGCGTTTCGGCGTGCCGGTCAATATCGAAAAGCCTTATGAAAGCGGTCTTCATTTGAAGCTGCCCTGGCCGATGGACAAGATCAGGACTTTTCCCGTAGGTAAATTACAGATAATAGATGTGGGATTTGTAAGGAAAGACCCTCAAATTAATGAAAAGACTGGGCGGGAGATACCTGATCTCACCCCCATTTTATGGACCAAGGAACATTGGAAAGAGGAATATCCTTTTATGGTAGCCGTTGGCGATTCCGGAGGCAGAATTGAAACTGAGGTTGGCGCCGGCGAGAAACCGGATGACAGGTCCGTGGAGCAAAACGATTTCGATATGCTGGTGGTGGCCCTGTCGGTTCATTATCGCATTGTGAATGTGTCTGAGTATGGTTACGGTCAGGACAGATGTTATCTTGATCCGCAAAAGCTGCTTAAGGCTATTTGTTATCAGCAGGCCGTCCACTATTGTGCCAGCTACGACATTGACAGTCTGCTTGGTCCTGGGCGAAATAAAACGGCTCAAGCTCTGCAGAAAAACATTCAGGAGCAGGTGGATCAGTCCGAGATGGGGGTAAAGATCACTTTTGTGGGACTGGAGTCGGTCCATCCGCCCATCCAGGTAGCCGAAGCCTTCGAGAAAGTGGTCGGAGCTCTACAGGAAAAACAGGCCAAGGTGCTTAAGGCGCAAGGTGAGGCCCAGGAGATTTTGGCCAAGGCCGGTGGTGAAAGCGAAGTTCTGCAATTTAATGCGCAAGGTTATGCATTCGAGCGAAGCGAGGTGGCGCGTGCTGACGGTGAGCGTTTTGCCCATCAAATCGAAGCGTACCAAAAAGGCGGGCAGGTGTATCTGTGGCGGGAGTATCTTTCGGTGATGGATCGGATGCTGCCTGCCATGCGAAAATATGTTATCACTTCGGATAATGTCAACAGTTGGATTTACGAACTCGATCTTAAAGAAAAACTCCAGCCGGATTTGTTCGATCTGGGCCTGGAGGAACCGAAACAGGAGACTGGCAAGTGAAAAAGCATATTAGTGCGGTAATTGTTGCTTTGATTATCGTGAGCGTCCTGGTGCTGTACATGGTTACGTTTACAGTTCGCTGGAAGGAGAAGGCTCTGGTGCTGACCTTCGGCAAGATCAGTCGTCAGGAGACTGAGCCTGGTCTCAAGTGGATTTGGCCCTGGCAGTCAGTGGTGGCCTTTGACGGGCGTATTCGCACACTGGAGCAGCAGACGATCGAGACAAAAACCAGGGACGAGACGAATATTATTTTGACGGTTTACGTCAATTGGCGTATTACCGATCCGGCGGTTTTTTATGAGAGTTTCCGCAGTGGCGTCGCCCAAAGTGAAGATGTGGTGTTCGAGGCCGAGAAAACTATTCGTAACTGGATGGCCGATACCGCCAATATTTTTTCAGAATACAACCTTGGCCAATTGGTAACTCTGGATCGTGAGAAGTTTAAGCTGCCTGCCCTGGAGAAAGGCTTGCCCGGTCAGCCCGGTGGTATGCTCGGGCGTATCAGGGAAAAGGCAGGCACTTCAAGTGGTCATGGTATCGAAATTGTCGATTTGGGGATCAAACGGTTGGGTGTGCCCGATTCGGTCAGCGAAAATGTTTTTAATCGCATGAAAGAAGACCGTGAAGCGGTGGTCCGGACGCTGTTAGCCCAGGGACAGGCTCAGGCTGACAGCATTGTCGCCGATGCCGACAGCAAAGCCACTATGACCAAAGCCCGTGCTCAGGCCTCGGCCAAAGACATTATGGGCAAGGGAGATGCTGAAGCGGCGCGGCATTATGACAGTTTTTTGGCAAATCCGCAGTTGGCTAATTATTTCCGCAAGCTTGAAACACTGCGTAAAACACTTAGCGAACGGACCACAATTATTCTCGACAGTAAATCGCCGCCCTACGAGTTGCTGCAAAGCGGCGTGAACATCGGCGGCAAAGCGGAAGACAGCCAAAAGTAGCGACAACGTTAAAAGTAAGACGAAACAGCACAAAAGAGAAAAAGATATGAGTGAACAACAGAACAATCTGGAAAAGCAATCGCCTGGTCAACCGGGCGGGATTTCCCCGATTAGGCAGGAAGGTCTCGATCCGGGAGGTCAGGCGTTGGCCGATGCCCTCAAGTGGGTGTTTGTGCTTTTGAAGATTTGCATTGTTTGTGTGATAATGTTGTTTATCGCAAGTGGAGCTTATCGAGTCAAACCAAACGAACTGGCAGTGGAGTTGCGTTTTGGCAGGGTACGTGGTGCGGGGACCGGCGCCATTCAAAAGCCCGGATTGCATTGGATATGGCCTTATGTAGAAGAGGTGATCAGGATTCCGGCTGATACGGCGGTACGGGAATTAGCGATTGATTCTTTTTGGTACGATGAAAAATCGCAGTTGGGAAGGACGCTGCAGTTTGTACGTGATGGCTACAGTCTGACCGCCTCGGGCATTGTCCCTGAAAGTGGATTGCCCGGAGTTTCCGGCGATAGCGGCTCGGGGAAAACAGGTTTGGATTTGGCCCTGACCGACTATAACCTGGTTCACAGCAAATGGGTTGTTCGTTATTTTGTTTCCGAGCCGATTGGTTTTGTCGAGCAGCTTTGGGACGGTACGAAAGAAGGATGGTCCTCCGTGAACCATCTTTTACAAGACGTATTGTCCGATTCGGTGATAGTGGTCAGCGCCAATCGTGATATCGATATGATAATCTGGCGTAATCCCACGGAGTTCAGAGAAGATGTTCAGCGAGTAATGACGAGCCATTTAGATTCACTTGGAGTGGGATTGAAGGTCAGCGAACTAAACCTTGTCAGCAAAGATACGCCGCGTCAGGTTAAGCAGGCTTTTGACGATGCCACCGCGGCTCGCAGCATGAGAAATAGTCTGCTTAAGACCGCCAATGCTAAGGCCAACGAGGTGATCAGCAGGGCCGAAGCAGATGCTAAAACGATTGTAACAGAGGCTAATGCCTACCGTGAAACGGTGGTCAAGTCCGCCGAGGCCGACGCCGGTTATCTTGATGAGGTGTTGGCTGAGGTCAGGAAGGTTGCCGTGGAGAAGTTTCCCGACGATCAGGCCAAACAGCAGGGAGTATTTGACGAACTTCTGGCGGTGACTGTCGATCAGTTATATCAGGAAACGCTACGTGAGGTAATGGCCGGTGCTGACGAGTCTTTTGTGCTGCCGGTCGCCGACGGGAAACCTGTGGAATGGCGAGCCTACCTGAGCCGGGATCCTACGCTGAAAAAAGCCGGTGACGATAAGGAGAAAAAACAGTAATAACCGTCGGCGCTGTTCCACTACGGAGTCAATTGATAGTGATATAACAATGAAATTAAGAGTGAAGCAATATGGTACATAATCATCATAATTTATTGGATCATGAGGTTCACGATCATGCCGGTTGTGATTGCCGGAAGACCCGTTCCCGCACATTTCGTGTGAGCCTGAGTCTTTTGGCAACCTTACTGGGTGGTATGCTGTTGATTAACAGTCTGATTGCCGAGTACCTGTTGAATGGTAGTAAGGGGCAGGCGGATTTGATGGCCATGGTGGGTGCGATTCTGTTGGCGGCGCCGATTATCTGTCATGCCTTTTATTCGCTGATCAAAGGGCGCAGTCACATGGACGAGTTGGTGGCTTTGGCGATCATAGCGGCCTTTGCCGTTAAGGATTATCGTACGGCCGGGGCGGTGGCGTTTTTTATGCTGCTGGCGGAGCTGATCGAAACGCGCACGGCGCTTGGAGCGAGGGCCTCCATCGAATCGCTGATCCGCATCACACCGACCAAGGCGCATTTGTTGGCGTCGGACGGTTCCGAATCGGAGGTCGAGGCGCACCTGCTCCATCGCGGTCAGGTTATCCGCGTTCGTCCCGGCGACAATATTCCAGCCGACGGCAAGGTTGTCTCAGGTCAATCCACCGTCAATCAGGCTACGATTACGGGCGAATCGATTCCGGTGGACAAGGCTCCAAACGATCAGGTCTTTGCGGGCACAAGTAATCTGACCGGCGCCATGGATGTCGAAGTGGCTAGCGCCGGTTCTGAGACTACCCTGGGCAAAGTGCAGTCGCTGATCATGCAGGCCGAGCAGACTAAGATTCCGATTATGCGTATAATCGACCGCTATGTACAATGGTACACGCCCGTCATACTTATGGTCGCTGGTCTTATCTTTTACTTTACCGAGCTTACCAATGCCATATCGGCTTTGATTATTGCCTGTCCGTGTGCCCTGATTCTGGCGACTCCGACCGCGATGGTGGCGGCCTTAAGTTGTGCCGCCCGTTTGGGTATTCTGGTTAAGAATGTGGCGGATCTGGAATCGGCCGGCCGACTCAACGCCATCATATTCGACAAGACCGGCACTCTGACTACCGGTCAATTGTCGGTAACCAAGCTGACTCCTGTTGACGGTGTCGATCCTGCCGAGATGTTGAGGGCCGCGGCATCGGCCGAACAGTTCAGTAAACACCCTGCCGCCCGTGCACTGCTGGAAGTAGCCGGCAAGGCGCGATTGTCGCTGACCAAACCGGAAAATTTTAAAGAGACCTCCGGCCGCGGCGTCAGTGCCACAGTTGACGGTAAGGCAGTTGTGATCGGACGTGAAAGCTGGCTCGAATCGCAGGGCATTGAAATGACTTCCGTCAGTCAGGAACAAATGGCGCCGCCCGAAGGACTCAGTCTGCTATACGTGGCCCAGGACGGCAAATGCATCGGCTGGATCGGTATGGAAGACCGTACCCGTCCGGAAGCACGCAACGCCGTTGCCGATTTGGCGAGTTTGGGTATGAAGCGATTGGTAATGGTCACTGGAGATCGCCTGGCCGTGGCCAGGCGCGTTGCCGCGGAAATGGGCTGTGGCGAAGTCAAGGCCCAGTGCCTGCCCCACGAAAAACTGCACCTGGTCCATCAACTGCAGCGGGAGGGTTATCGCGTGGCTGTTGTCGGTGATGGCGTTAATGACGCTCCGGCTTTGGCCGCCGGTGATCTGGGAGTGGCAATGGGTGCCGCCGGCAGTGATGTTGCCATCAACAGCGCTTCAATTGCCCTGATGAATAACGATCTGAACCGTCTTTCTTTTCTGGTGCAGTTGTCCCGTACCACCCGCCGAGTGGTTATGCAAAATCTCGGGTTTGGTGTGCTGTTTATCATTTTTGGTGTTATTTTCAGCGCACAGGGTTGGCTCCCGCCGGTTGTGGCCGTGCTCCTGCACCTGGTAGGTTCGCTGGTCATCGTCTTTAACAGTGCCCGTTTGGTGCGTTTGGGTGAGGACCTGAGTCATTATGAGGCTCCATCCGAGCGAAGCTTCGGTGACGAAACGGCGGCTTCCGATGAAATGACTGCCCCTCAAGGCGGCGGCATAAGCCCCGCCCCGGCAGTTTAAGGTTAATTATACGGGAAGTGGAAAATAATGGCGGATGAGAAAAAAAACCTGGCGATTCAGACCGCGGGACTGACTAAAATATTTCGTGATTTTTGGGGACACCAACGGGTTGTTGCCGTTGACAACCTTGACCTGGAGATTACCGCTCATGAGGTTTTTGGTTTGTTAGGCCCCAATGGGTCCGGCAAAAGCACCACCATTAAGATGCTGTTGGGACTATTGCATACGACCCGCGGCTGGGCCCGTGTTCTTGGCCAACATCCCGGTGACGTCAAGACCAATGCCCGGATCGGTTATCTGCCGGAAGAATCGTATCTTTATCCTTTTCTCAATGCTCGTGAGACACTGGATTTTTACGGGCGATTGTTTGGAATAACAAGAACAAGCCGTCGCCAACGTATCGATAGTCTTTTGGAGATGGTCGGACTGGTCAGTGTTTCTCGCCGGCCCATCGGCGAATATTCCAAAGGTATGATCCGCCGAATCGGTTTGGCTCAGGCGCTGATAAACGATCCGGATCTATTGATCCTCGACGAACCGACCGCCGGGCTCGATCCTATCGGTACCCGACAAATCAAGGACCTCATTCGCGAACTCGGCCGACGAGGAAAAACGGTACTGCTGTGCAGCCATCTGTTGGCCGATGTCGAAGATGTTTGTGACCGTATATGTATTCTTTATGGTGGCAAAACGCAGAAGCAGGGAAGTGTTGACGAGATGCTTTCCCGCCGGGAGTTTACCCAGATTTTAAGTCCGGCCCTGTCGCCCGATACCATCGCCAAGATCGAAAATATCATCATTGATCAGTATCCTGGTTGCCAAGTTGAGGTAGAAACTCCCCGTGACCGATTGGAGGAAGTTTTTTTGCGTATTGTCTCTGAGGCTCAGGCGTCGCAAATCGAGACTTCCGGCGCTATAATCGGTTCAGGAGTGAGTGATTTTCTTACTGCTTCCGTTTCGCCGGAAGACGAATCCAGGGCCGTTATTGAACAATTGGTCACAGATCGGCAGTCACAGAGCGACCTTCTCGGGCCGAGTGACGAATCTTCTTCAACGCAGGGGCCTTTGGCTGTGGCGCCACTGGAGGAGGAGACCGTCCGGGACGAAGTGCTCGAATCGCTGATCGGCTCTTCCACCACAGAGGTCGCCTCCGGGGATGGGGATTCGGCTGATCAATGGAAGGGGGATGACGATTTAACCGCGTCGGTTGAGCCTGTCGATATTAAGGATCGCAGTTCAGACGATTTGCTGGTGGATCGTGGTGTTATTGACAACCTGCTTGGCGGTCACCGGGTCGATGGTCACTCAGTCCCATCGGAAGATTCAGCCGACGGCGATTCTCAAGACGATATTCCCCCACCCGGCCGGTAAGAATCTCAGGAAAGGACAGCGATGAGTGGAGTTTGGGCCATAGCGCGAAACCTGGTGAAAGAGGTTTTGCGAATGAGGGTTCTGGTGGTATTCACCATTTTGATAACCTTCTCCTATACCGTTTTTTTTGCGTGGTGGCTGCACCGCGGCATCGGTGGGGCCGATGAAAAAGTACAAACCTTCCTGAGTTACAGTTTAAGTTTCACCGCCGGTTTTTTGGCTTTGCTGACGATTTTTGTCTCTATTGCCACCATTACCCGCGATATTAAGCGTAAAGAAATATTTACCATTGCCACCAAGCCCGTCAGCCGCGGGCAGTACATGATTGGCAAATTTCTCGGTATGGCGATGCTGAATTTCGCTTGTCTGCTAATCACTTCCGGCGCCATCTACGGTCTGGCCCGTTTCCTGCAATACTGGGAGCCGCAAAACGATTATGAAAAAGCCAAACTGAAAGAGCTGGTTTTTGTCGCCCGCCGTGCCGTCAAGCCACAATTGCCGGATATCAGTGATAAAGTCCATAAAATCGTCGAACAGGAAATAGATCAGGCTGTTCGCAGTGAACCGGAAACATACAAAAACAATCCCCTCCGCCTCAAGTATCTACGGCAGACCTTAACCAGAGATTATGACAAACGGCTTACCATGGCCCAGGGCGCGGTCCCTTCGGGCAGCCATATTGTTTGGCATTTTACCGATATTTTTCCTGTCGATCGCGAAAATGGTTACATTTACATCCGCTACAAACATGACGTTTCGGAGAACCCGTTCGATCTCAATGTTGTTAACGAATGGGGGTTCGGCCCTAAAGATCCGCTTATTTATGGCGGCGACCTTTTACCTCCCCGAAAAGAAGTTATTCGTACCGTGCATGAATTTCCCGTTCCTGTAAGTGCCGTTTCTCCGCAAGGCGATCTTTATGTTTATTATCGCAACCTTACTCCCCAGCGTAATGTAACGGTTCTTCATCCGCCCGACACCGGGATAGAAGCTCTTTATGTTGCCGGCGGTTTCGAAGGCAACTTTATTCGGTCTATTCTGATGATTTATTTGCGGCTGCTTTTTCTGGGGGCCTTTGGCATAGCCATCGGCGCCTGGCTGAGTTTTCCTGTAGCGGTGCTGTTGGTATTGGTGGTGTATGTGACGGGTCTGGCCAGCGAATTCATCAGTGATGCTCTGATTTGGGACGCTGGCAGAACTCTAAGAATAGTGCTCACTCCGATAGTGAACATTTTTCCCAAGTTTGCCACCTACGATCCGGTCCCGCAGATTGAAAAAGGAAAAATGGTCTCCTGGCAACTGCTTTGGGAGTGCTTGTTTTTTATGGTCCTGCTTAAAGGCGGCGTCGTTGCTTTGTTTGGCTATTTGGTGTTCAAGTTCCGCGAGCTGGCCCGGATTATTGTGTAGAGTGGTTTTGCCCCGGCTGGTTGCGGTATTTCAGGTAGTATGCCCGTACTGAACGAAAACGCCAAGTGTAATGATACCTATTAGGATGTAAATGCGCAAAAGTTATTTAACATCACTGTTTCTCGGCTTGCTGGCCGTTGCTTTTTTGGCCGGGGCCGCTTCACGGCTGGAAACCATCCACGACATGCGAAAAGAATACAAGCTCCAAGCGGTAAACCCCTTGAAAGATCGTGAAGTTGCTTCTGAGCTGCGTCTGCCTTTGGTGGTTCTTTCCACCTTTCGCTCTTTGGCTATCGATTACCTCTGGATCAGGGCCGACAATCTCAAACAAGAGGGACAATATTTTGACGCTCTGCATTTGGCCCGCATGATTTGTGTTCTTCAGCCCAATCTTAGTACGGTCTGGGATTTTCAAGCCTGGAACATGGCTTATAATATTTCTGTAGCTATGCCCACACCTCCCGAGCGCTGGAATTGGATTCGTGCCGGTTATAAACTTCTCCGCGATGAGGGGCTTGTTCACAATCCGCAAGACCCCCTGATATATCACTCTCTGGCATGGATTTTCCAGCACAAAATAGGTGGCATCTCCGACGATTTTCATCGCTATTACAAACTGCAACTGGCCCAGGAAATGACCCCTTTACTGATGCCGTTAGACGGTGCTTTTATTAATTCCAACGAAGACATTTCCGCCATGGCCCAGATCACTTCTGATTGGAACGAACTCAAATCCGACCCGGAAATCGTAAAAATAGTCAATAAGATTAAAGCCGCCGAGCCTAAGTTTACCAGCGACGAGGAGCTGTTTGACGGCCTGTTGGATTTCCGAATCAATGGGACCGCATACGCCCCTTCCCTGCATCAGGTCATTGCCGACAATCAACACAATGAGGCATTGAAGAAGCTGGACGCGTTTATTCGCGCCCGCATTTTGCGCGGCGAATGGAAGCTCGAACCGCAGCGAATGCTGGAGATCAATAACAAATACGGTCCGGTAGATTACGAAGATGACACTGTCCATTTGAGCCTTGATTGGCGTGTGCCTTACACCCATGCCATTTACTGGGGTGTTCGCGGCCTGGAGTTCTCACAGGATGTACAAAGCTTCAACGAACTCAATCTTCATCGCGTTATTTATCACAGTCTGCAGGACCTTTATCATTACGGCCGTTTGCAGATACTGCCGTTTTCTCTTCCGTCCGAATTCGATCGCCAATCAGGCCAGGAAGTACTTGATACCCCCCAGGATATCCAGTTAATGGTCTTTAACAGTGAGGACCTGAGAATGTTTCCCATAGCATATCAGGCCACTTTGGATATTATGAAATTTTATGCTCAGATCGGTGCGAAAGGACCGGGTGGCATAGAGGATGGATCGGCGAACTTGTGTCGTTCTGGTATCGTCAGCCTTTATCTGATCGGACACCGTAAACTGGCGTCAAAATATCTTGTTCACCTTCGCGAGCGTTATCCCGATAACGAAGATTACAGTATTCCTCTGGACAACTTTGTCCACGCCCGCATGAAAGAGGCGATTGATGCGATTCATCCTAAAGATGCCAGCGATTATGTCCTTAATCTTCTCCGCGACGCTTATGCCCGCTACGCCGTCGGTGACGACGAAAACGCTTCTATTCGGGAAAATCTGGCCGAAAGTGTCCTTGAAGCCCTGCAAAAGGAGCATCCTGACGAGGAAGACAGAATCGCCCGGCTGAAATTACGCCCCTTCGCCGAAATGCGCCTGTTGGCCTTGACGGAATTCCTCACCGACGGGCAGGCCAATCCTGTCGTCAGAGCTTCGCTGTTAAAAAGGCTGGAAATTGACAGGCCCACATTGTATAATCGGGTGATGGTGGAGTTGGAAAAGATAAGCTCCCGCAGCCCCGATTTGTAGGTGCAACCCTGCGTGGTTGCCTTGGGCGTCTCTGATTTTTGGCGGCGATTCTATGTGGTTGCCTTTAGCGCCTCTAAATGTATTGGTAAGTTATGTTTGAAATACGCCCCGTTAAACCCGGTGAAATTGATCAGGCCCTGGCCGTGCTTTTACACGATGCCAGTCTTGATGTGGCTCAGATTGCCGATAAAGTCGAATCCTTCCGCAGGATAGCTCAACAGGAACACTACGATCTGACCCGCCAAATTGTAGTTTTACGTGACAACAAAATAATTTATACCTGTCTGATGGTCCTCAACGCCGGGCGAACCGCTTTTGTTTTTTCCGCCGACGCCGACGAGAGCGATCCTGGGAAATATGAACATGCCATCCGAGCCCTCCGGCGATTGTGTCAATGGGCCTTCCAGCAAGGCAGCGATCTTCTGGAGGTTTTGGTTGACACGACTGATACCAACAGGCGGGGAGTCTGTTTACGATGTGGGTTCAAGCGGCTGACCGATTTGCTGTACCTTTCTCGGCCCTGTTATTTGCCGATCGAAGATTATACTCCGCCGGAAAATGTGAATTGGTTGCCCTACGATCAAAAGCAACATGATTTATTCAAAAAAGCGATTAGCGAATCCTATCAGGGCAGTCTCGACTGTCCGGAGCTGGAAAACCTTCGCGAAATAGAAGATGTTATTTGTTCACACAAAACAGCCGGACGTTTTGACCCTTGTTGGTGGAAGCTGCTTTTGTGGGATAATAACCCGGCAGGCGTACTTTTGCTGGCCCCTTCGCGGACTAATGATTTTATGGAACTGATCTATATGGGCCTTGCTCCTGCTATGCGGGCTAAAGGACTGGGCAAAGTACTACTCAATGAGGCCCTTTCCTGTGCCCGTCAAAGTGGTGTGGAATCGCTGCTCCTGGCCGTGGACCACCGTAATCATCCAGCCTGTCAGCTTTACAAAAATTTTGGTTTTGCCGAGGTTCTACGCCGCACAGTGCTGTACTACTCATCTCACTGGCAGGCCGTCATACGAACAAAAAAGCCCCGTATTATCGAAAAACAGGACCGGCGAAAACCAGCCGCAAGATCCAAGTTGTTAGGCTTTTAAGTAAACTTAAACGCGTTTGCTCTATTCTGCAATTCTTTCCGCTGTGTAACACTATTCATTCGGGTGGTGAGCGCACATCTGTGTTATCTGCTCATAAATATCGGCAATATGGTTTCCACTGGTTATCCACAAAGCCACTTACGTGGTGCATAAGCTGTGGACATAAAAAAATTTTTGTTCGTAACTATTTATATTTTGGCGGGCTTATGTTTGTGGATAAAAAAAACGGATAATTTTGATTGAATAGATTAATTCAGACATTAAATTAGTCATTGTGGTCAAGGTTGTTGGAAGCCTTGAAAATGATTTCGTTGGTCCGAAATTTCTATTGGGTGTTGCGGATGTCGGGTTTTGCCGGGAACCCGGCAGAAGGTGGTATGTATGGTTTACCGGGTTCCTGAGCCTGAGAGTGTTTGTGATGACGGCCGGTGTGCCTTCTATAAAATATACAAGCCAAGGTAAAAATGTGGCGTTTCGCGTTTGATTGGGTAAATGGGTTGATATTTCTATCGGAACTGGTTAGTGAGGGAGACTTACTGTGAACGCTGAGTGCTTGGACATAGTTGATAAAATCGGTGAAGCGATCGCTCAAAAGGTTGGGCAGCAGCGATACAAAATATGGTTCAAAAATTCCACCCGCCTGATAATTGAAGATAGTTACGTCAAGGTGGGTGTACCGAATTTGTTTATCGGCGGATGGATCGAAAATCATTTTTCCGGGCATATCGGCGATGCCGTCGCCGAAGTTACTAATCAGCCTATGAAGGTGATCTTCGTTATCGATCCGGAGTTGTTCGGCTCACAGCACCGCCGGCAGCTCGACTCTCAGGCAGAGTCTGTGTCCAAATCTACCAACCCGCCGGATCGTCAGCGCAACCGGTTGATTCGGCAGCCTACTCAGCAATTGCGATTAAAATTGAGTAATTTTGTGGTCGGCCCCTGTAATAGATTGGCTTACAAAAGTGCCCTGACGGTCGTTGACGAACCTCGGACGCACTTTAATCCGCTTTTTATCCACGGCGGCTGTGGCTTGGGAAAGACTCATTTGCTTCAGGGAATCTGCAATGCTGTTGCTGAAACCCGCCCACAGACCAGGTTTCTGTATGTTTCCGGCGAGGAGTTCACTAATCAGTTTATCCTGGCCCTGAAAACGGGGAAACTGGACATTTTTCGGCATCGGTTTCGTCAGGCCGATTTGCTGATCGTTGACGATGTCCATTTTCTGGCCAGCAAAAAGGCCACCCAGGAAGAGTTTTTGCATACCTTCAACACCATCAACACTGCTTCTAGGCAGGTTGTGCTCGCTTCGGACGCACCACCCAAAATGATCGGTCAGCTTTCTGATTCTCTGGTCAATCGTTTTATCTCTGGAATGGTCGTCAAAATCGATACACCAGACTTTGATACCCGCTGTGCAATCCTGCGACAAAGGGCCGGTGAGGTGAACAAGGATGTTCCCGAGCCGGTCATTGAATATATATCTGAGAATATTCGAGCGAATGTTCGCGAACTGGAGGGCGCCCTGCTCAAATTGATCGCTTACACTTCCTTGAGTAATCAGCCGATCTCCCTTCTATTGGCACGCGAGGCGCTGGAAGATCACATCACACGTACCGACCCCATCGTTCACCTGTCGGATATTGAGGCGGTGGTCGCCACCTTTTTTGGTGTCACCCCCGCTGATGTCCATTCTTCCCGCAAAACCAGAACTATCAGTATGGCTCGTTCGTTCGCGATGTATTTAGCCCGCAAGCATACAACCATGTCCTTCCCGGAGATCGGACGATTCATGGGCAATAAAAACCATGCCACCGTTATTCTCGCTTGCCGAAAAGTCAAAAGCCTGCTCAAAAACCAACAACATCCCGTTATTTGGCAATCTTCTACCGGCAAACGCGAAATGAAAATCGAACCGCTACTGCAGAAACTTGAGTCCGCAATCAGCAGATGACATGCACAACGGTATTTTTGTAGCGTTTTCGATGAATCTCACATTATGACACCATTAATTATCAGTATCAGCGGATTGCGAGGCATTGTCGGACGATCGCTCACCCCCGACGTGGCGGTCGAATACGGTATGGCCTTCGGCACTTTCCTGCGCCGCAACAAACAGAGCGACAAGCCCACCAGCGTTTGTATTGGCCGGGATGGTCGCCCTTCCGGAGCCATGCTGGCCGCGGCGATAAGCGCCGGTTTGATGGCTACTGGCTGCGAAACCATCGATCTGGGTATTGTAACCACTCCCGGAACAGCCTTGATGACCCGCTATCTGTCCTGTGACGGCGGTCTTGTCATTACCGCTTCACACAACCCCATAGAATGGAACGGCATCAAGCTGCTCCGCTACGATGGCATCGCCTTTCCTGATGATCAGGCCCGCTGCATCCAGCAGTTATATTACGACAAACAGTTTGACCTTCAGGAATCCCTGGGAGTTGCCCAAGCTTGCGGTAATACCAAAACCCATGCTGTTCATGTTGATACAGTATTGCAACTGTGCGACAAAACCCTGATTGCTTCCAAGCGTTTCAAGGTTGTGCTGGACAGTATTAACGGCGCCGGATGTTATGTTACCGCTAACCTGCTCTCTAAGTTGGGATGCGAACTGATCCATCTGAACAATCGTCCCACCGGCATTTTCGCCCATCCGCCCGAACCAACCGTACAAAACCTCGCTGAGCTTGGTCCGATGATTTCTAAACATTCCGCTGCTATTGGTTTTGCCCAGGATCCCGATGCCGACCGATTGGCCGTTATCGACGAAAAGGGCAATTATATCGGTGAAGAATACACCCTTGCCCTGGCAGCCAAGTATATTTTGAGTAAAAAGAAAGGTTCTGTCGCCGCCAACCTGTCCACCTCACGTATGATCGACGATATTGCCGCCGCCGCCGGCTGCTCGGTGATCCGCACCCCCGTAGGCGAAGCTCATGTTGCTGGCGCCATGCAGCAACAAAACTGCGTTATTGGTGGTGAAGGTAACGGTGGGGTCATAGATTTACGCGTAGTGCCCGTACGCGACAGTCTGGTCGGCATTGCTTTGATATTGCAGCTTTTGGCCCAGACCGGCAAAACCGTCAGTCAACTGATCGATGAAATCCCCCGTTATCATATAATTAAGACCAAGTTTCCTTGCCCGCGAGAAAAAACCGCCTCGATCCTGGAGACGGTCAGGCAACATTACACTGATTTGGCAGGCGATGATGTCAAAATCGACACTCGTGACGGCATTCGCGTCGATTTACCTCAGGGGTGGGTCCAATTACGTGCCAGCAACACCGAGCCTGTCATGCGGATCATAGCTGAATCTGCCACAGTGGGTGATTCTCAGCAGCTCATCGACCATATCCAGGCCCTTATAGGGCTATAATTATGGCGGGTGTGGCAGTCCGGCCCGTTTCTATCTGCCCACTTGGCATATTTTTCAGGGTGACCATGTCGTCTTAAGTGTACATAACATCTTGTTTTATAAGTGGTTATGATTGTCGCCGATGTTTTGGCATGGTCTTTGCTAGATTTCCATATAAGTACTATTACGTTTGTTCCAACTAAGGAGGTGGCAGGGCCACTTTTTATGTTCCATAAGGTTGGCAAAAGGCCGCTCCCGTTGGTCGCTCGCTGGAATGGTAAAATTACGAAGTTAAAGAAGTTTTAACATAGGAGTTAACAAAATGTCAAAAATAATCGGTATAGATTTGGGAACCACCAATTCAGTGGTTGCGATTTTGGAAGGTGCTACGCCCAAGGTGCTGATAAATGCCCAGGGCTCGCGTCTGACCCCTTCAGTGGTGGCTTTTACCGACAAAGGCGAGCGCCTCGTGGGCCAGATTGCCCGACATCAACAGGTGACCAACCCCACCAACACGGTCTATTCGATCAAGCGATTCATGGGACGCCGCCACAACGAGGTGTCTTCCGAGGAAAAAATCGTACCTTATAAGATTGTCGGCGGACCTGAAGAACTCGTCAAGGTTAAGATCCGGGACAAGCAGTACACCCCTCCGGAGATATCAGCCATGATCCTTCAGGACCTTAAAAAAACCGCTGAGGATTATCTCGGCGAGAAGGTCGAACGGGCGGTTATTACCATTCCGGCATATTTCAACGATTCCCAGCGCCAGGCCACCAAGGATGCCGGCCAGATCGCCGGACTCAAGGTCGAAAGGATCATCAATGAGCCGACCGCTGCCGCTCTCGCCTACGGCATGGAAAAGAAAACCAACGAAAAAATCGCCGTCTTTGACTTTGGCGGCGGCACCTTTGACATCTCCATCCTTGATATCGGCGATAACGTTTTCGAAGTTCTCAGCACCAACGGCGATACCCATCTTGGCGGCGACGACATCGATGAAATCCTGATAAATTACATTGCCGACGAATTCAAAAAGACCGACGGCATTAACCTGCGTAAGGATTCCATGGCCCTGCAGCGATTGAAGGAAGCCGTCGAAAAGGCCAAATGCGAACTGAGCAGTTCTCTGGAAGCTACCATCAATTTACCATTTATAACTGCCGATCAATCCGGCCCCAAACACCTCCAGATGACCATCAACCGCAGCACCTTTGAGAAGATTATCGCCGATATCCTTCAGCGGCTCAAAGGCCCATGCGAAAAGGCCATTGCCGACGCCAAACTTAATGCCAGCGATATAGACGAAGTGGTGCTGGTCGGCGGCTCGATCCGTATCCCAAAGGTACAGGCCCTGGTCAAGGAAATTTTCGGGCGTGAGCCTAACAAGAGCATCAACCCTGATGAGGTGGTTGCTGTCGGCGCCGCCCTCCAGGGCGGCGTTCTGGCCGGTGACGTGAAAGACATTCTTTTGCTCGACGTTACCCCTCTGTCACTCGGAGTCGAAACCCTCGGCGGCGTCATGACCAAACTGATCGAACGCAACACCACCATTCCCACCTCCAAAAAGGAAATATTCAGCACCGCTGCCGACAGTCAGACCACCGTTGATATTCACATTCTGCAGGGCGAACGGGAATTTGCCGCTGACAATCGCACTCTGGGGCGCTTCCAGTTGGCCGGTATCCCTCCGGCGCCTCGTGGTATGCCCCAGATTGAGGTTTTGTTTGACATCGACGCCAACGGTATTCTCAACGTTTCCGCCAAGGATACCGCCACCGGTAAGGAACAGTCTATCGAGATCAAAGGATCGTCCGGCCTTAGTGAGGACGAAATTGGGCGGATGCAAAAAGACGCCGAGCAGCACGCTGAAGAGGACCGCCGGCGTCGTGAACTGGTCGATCTGAAAAATCGGGCCGATCAGCTTGCCTACAGTACCGAGGGTGTTCTGAAGGAACACGGCGATAAGGTGCCCCCCGAAGAGCGATCCAAGATCGAATCGGCCCTCAACAATCTCAAGGGAATCCTTAAGCAGGACGACGCCGAGGCCATTAAACGCGCCATGGAAAACGTCACCGCTGCCAGCCAGGTTGTCGGCAAAATTATGTACGAACAGGCCTCCGCTCAGCGGCAGGCCGCCGCCCCATCTGGGGAACCGCCTGCCTCCGAGGCGACCGATGCAAAACAGAAAGGCAGCGGCGATGTCATTGATGCCGAGTTCGAAGTCGAAGACTAGTGGAGTCATATAGATCAAAAGCAACAGTGAAAACAACAAACCGGTTTCCCCTGACCTCCAGCAGGTTTTACTTGCCAGCCGAGGCTTTGCCTGTCAGGTAGCCCGGCTCGCCGCCGATCGCCATTGCACTGACATTGTAATCATGGAGTTAGCCGATATCTCTCCTGTTGCCAAGCATTTTGTTATCGCTACCGGCACCAGTGATCTCCAGATACGCTCCGTTGCCCGCGAACTCGAACAGTTGGGTAAAGAGCGGGGTTTTTCTGTCTATGGCCACGCCGGCATCCAGCAGGGCCGCTGGGCCGTCGTTGATTTCGTGGACATAGTAGTCCACCTTTTCGACAGCGAATACCGTGCCTTTTACGATCTCGAACTGCTATGGGGCGACGCTCCACGCATCGATTGGCGCCCAAATAAAAACTCATGTTCGGATGATCTGTAACCAATAGGGTAATTTGGCCGGGACGTCTTTAGTTCGGGTGTTTCCATGAGAAGATTTCACAATCAGTCGAAAATGAGTCCCCCGGACCGTGACCGGCAATGATGAGAGCACGGGCGCTGCCGGCAGCGGGTGGCAGATAGACGGCAGCAAAATCATCGTGGCCGCTTTTCATGGGACCGACGTTTATCAGAGCGCCTTTGGGGGCATCATAGACCCAGGCTGAATCGAGAATGACATCAGGACCGCCCCCAGTGCCGGGATCGTCCTCACCACCGCAAATCAGAAAATACCGGCCGGACCGATTGCCATCGCCGGTAAACAAATCAACCGCACACATATCGGAAGTGCCCCGCTTAGCCTTGTCGGCGGCAGTAGATTTAAGGCGTGGACCTTCGGTAAGAATATCGGCGGTGGGATCGTAGAACCAGGTCTGGTTGACACAGCGATTAGTGTAAACTTCCTGCCCGCCGGCCAGGAAAACCTTGCCGTTATAAAGCACAACAACCGTCTGATCGTCGAACACCTTGGGCAGCCGCGACCTGCAAAGCTCAAAGGTCTCGTTATTAGGGTCAAAACGCTCGATCCTGGTGGTCCGACCGCCGATGAGCAATACCGCCCCATCGGCCAGGGTAACAACGGCATGGTCGCTGTGCTTGACCTTACTTTTTCCCAGAGTCGCTCGCACAACGAAATTGACGTCTGGGTCTTTTTCCGAGATGGTTTTTGTAGGTTCGACAATTTCAGCCTGTTCTTTTTCGCCGGTAATCAAAACCCGTCCATCGGGCAGCAGGTTCAGGCGGGGATTCTTACGGGCCTCCGCCATGGAAGGCAAAAGGTGAAACTTTTCGGTAGCCGGATCAAATAATTCGATGGAACGCAGCTTTTCTCCGTTTTGGCCGATGCCTCCGACTATCAGCACCTTACCACACGGCAGAACAATAGAATTATGTCCCAGCCGAGCGCAGTTTAATTGTCCTTTGGCGATACGCCAGGAGAGTTTTCGGTGATCGTAGATGCGGGCCATAGTGGTTACCAGCGGTATTTTGCCGAACAGTTGGCCATATCCGCCGGTCACCAGAGCATCACCGCCCAGAAGTGTTACCGCCGAATGAGCCACCGTAGGGGCCGGCACCTTCGCCGCCGTGGTGAAAGAAAAGGAAGCCGCCTGGCCACAGGCAGCCGAGGTCGCCGCCAGAACATTAACCGTAAAAACCAACTGGATTACCTGTTTGCCGGACATTGCTTTGCATTCCGTCCTGACCAGGCGGGGGCCTGGAACCAAATAGGGGTCTCCCCCCCGGCCAATCAATCAAAAAAGTGTTTTTGATTCCTCCAGACGTTTGAGTCCATGTTTGACATAGTTTTCGGAAATGTCGATACCAAGGTATTTGCGGTCCAGTGAGGCAGCCACGATAACCGTAGTGCCACTACCGCTGAAAGGGTCGAGAACCAGATGACCGGGCGAGCTTGCGGTTTCGATGATTCTCGCGAGGAGTTTTTCCGGCATCTGACAGCCGTGGAACCCGGTTCGTTCCTTAAACGTGCCGCAAACCCGTGGAACGTGCCATGTATCCTCGTCCGGCGCGAACGCTTCGGGGATTTCCTGGGGCCGAAGTATCCATGTATCGTCAGGCACTTTACCTTTCGGATGGGCGCGCTTATCGTTATAGGTAGTCTGTCGGGCCGAAGGAACCCGAATGGCCTGATCGTTAAAGATAAAACTCTCCTCGCTTTTCACAAAATAAAAAATATGGGTATGCGAACGCGAAAATTTCTTTTTAGTGTTTTGGCCGAACGTATAATACCAGACAATCCAGTTGCGCATAATCAGCCCCAGTTCGCGTGCGATTACGCGAATCTCAGCGGCATAATCGTCACCGATAGCGATCCAGAACGAACCATGCTCGGCCAATACATCATAACAAGCCTTCATCCAGTTTTTGGACCACGTGACATATCGGTCGTGGTCCATCTCATCGTGATATTGATCGTATTCGTACCCGATGTTGAACGGCGGGTCGGCGAAAACAAGATCAACAAAAGGCTGCCCGCCGCGTTGCTGCAGTTCACTGCGTAACACTTCGATACAATCGCCCTGAACAATGGTGTTTTCCAATATATCCTGCATGGGGCCATTGTAGGGGCGAGTGAACTTGGGAGCAACAATAAATTCCAACAACCAACCGGTATGGCACTGCTAAGCTGGGCACTGACTTGTTTTTTCAGCCGCCGACGCCCTGGCCGCAGCACCTTTTGTATTTTTTACCACTGCCGCAGGGACATGGTTCGTTACGCCCGACCTTGGGTTTTTCCAGTTTGATTTGTTTTACCACCCGCTGACCCTGTGGCCCCTGAGCGGCTTCCTGCTGAGCTTCGAACTGCTCATACCCCGAGTGCATGGCGCTGGAGATGTTCCATACACTTCGCATCTCGGCGGTACTTCCCAGTTGGGCCTTGAAGATGATGTCGGTGACCTTGTCGCGAATATTGCTGAGCATTTCCTGGAACATTCGGAAACCTTCGCGTTTGTATTCCATCTTCGGGTCTTTCTCCGCGAAGCCGCGCAGCCCGACGCTGCCCTTGAGATGGTCCATCGCGTAAAGGTGGTCTTTCCATGTAGAGTCGTATATTTGCAGTAGTACATATTTTTCCAGTTCCGTAAGTTCGCTGCGCAGGAACTGACGGGCGCCGTTAAAGATACTCTCCTGAGCGTTTTCTTCGTTCAACTCGTTCGGCTCCAGGTCCATCGCGAATCGCTCATGGGCCCATTGCGTCAGAATCTCTTTGTCTTCCTCATGCCAACGACATTGCTTCAGATGCCGGTCGATTTCCTGGATCAGTTTTCCGTTGTGATATTCTTTGCTCAATTCCAAGAGCCGTTTTCTTGTTTTTTCATACGAACTGTTCTGAATTTCCTCCACGGTCAGGTCAGCCCGGTATTTGCGCTGGGCCCAATAGACCACTTCCTGGGCGGCGTAACTGCTGCCGGACTGCTGACGCCGCATGGCCATATTCAATATAAAGTCAACCGGATATTCGATCTCCCGCTGTCGATAAGCCCCTCGGGCCCGTTCCAGCAGATATTCTTCGATCTGCCCGCGGTTCTGCCCGGCCAGTTTTTCTTCGTTTACTTCGATAGCGAACTTATGATTGAACCATTCTTTGAGAGTCTGTTGGCCGAAACTATCGCTGAGAAAACCGGCTATCCGCGTATAATCACATTTGTCTATCTGCTGACCGGCCGCTTCTATTAGTTGTTCCTGTACCTCGTCCATCGTCATTTTTCGCAACTGGTTTTGTGAAACATTTACATTGAACTTACTCATGGCCCATTTGCTCAGTCCTTTCAGGTCCCAATCTTTCGGATCGGCGTCTTCGGCCATGTATTCGCCCAGGGTGATGGTGATTTCCTGTTCGGCATTGTTCTTGGCATGTTCACGCAGCGTTTCTTCCATTTCGTTCGGATCATTATTGCGGATACGGTCCAGTTCGATATCCACTCCCATCACCGACCGGGCCCATTCCGCCACGCACTCGTACGGATAATCCTTATCGAGCATTTTTTTGCAGGTTTCCGCTATCGTCTCATCGACCATCTCCCAGATCAGCCCTTCGAGTCTTCTGCCTTCCAGAATGGACTGTCGGCGGGTATAGAACACCTGCCGCTGATAGTCCATCACCTCATCGTATTCCAGCAGACTCTTGCGGGCCTCGAAGTTGCGTTGTTCGACTTTTTTTTGTGCCTTTTCCACGCCGGCGCTGATCCGCTTATGACAAATCGGGTCACCTTCCTGCCAGCCGATCCAGTGCAGCGCCTTGACGGTCCACTCCGGTGCAAAAACACGCATCAGATCGTCGTCAAACGACAAAAAAAACTGGCTCGAACCCGGATCGCCCTGTCGTCCGCATCGCCCGCGCAACTGATTGTCGATCCGACGGGCTTCATGCCGTTCCGTCCCCAGCACGTGCAGCCCGCCCATCTCGATTACCCCAGCACCCAGCTTGATATCCGTTCCGCGACCGGCCATGTTCGTGGCGATGGTCACGTTGCCGAACACTTTGCCGTCGCGACGCCGATGCTGGTGGCCTGCCTTGGCAACAATCAATGCTTCACGGGCATGCTGCTTGGCGTTTAGCAGTTCATGATCCAAACCGTATCGGGTTGTCAGTGCCGCTGAAAGTTCCTCGTTCTTTTCGATGCTGATCGTGCCTATCAACACCGGCTGACCGCTGCTGCTGATCTCGTGTATCGCATCGACGATAGCGTTGAATTTTTCTTTTATCGTCTTATAGATCAGGTCTTCCCGGTCGTCGCGGATGACCGGTTTGTTTGTCGGTATCTTCAGCACGTCCAGTTGGTATATCTTGGCAAACTCGTCCGCTTCGGTCATTGCCGTACCCGTCATCCCCGCCAACTGCTGATACAGTTTGAAAAAGTTCTGGATCGTTATGGTCGCCAGCGTTTGACTTTCCTCTTTGACGGTTACGTTTTCTTTGGCTTCCACCGCCTGATGCAGACCGTCCGACCACTGCCGTCCGTGCATCAGCCGTCCGGTGAACTCATCGACGATAATGACTTCGCCGTCCTGCACTACGTATTCTTTTTCACGTTCGAAGACCAGATGAGCACGCAATGCCTGTTCCATCAGGTGCGGCCATTCCATGTTACTGCCCACATAGAAGCTGCCAACCCCGGCTATATCCTGGGCCGCTCCGATCCCGTCATGCGTCAGATGCACGCTATGGCGATCATATTCCACCTCGTAATACTGCGTGGTCTGCGCCAGCTTGTCTTCCAGGCTCTCCAGTTTTTGTTCGGATTGCGACAGTTGGTTTTCCGCCTTGCTCAGACGCTCGTCGTTTTTCTCCTTTTTGGCCTCGCTCATTTCACCGTGGGCGTTAGCGATAATCCGTTTCGTCTGGTCAATCTGTTTTTCCAGATCGCTGTAGTTCTTTTGCAGTTGTACCAGGTCTCGGGCTATTTTGTCCGCCTGCTTGTAACGTGCCGTATCGTCGTATGCCGGACCCGATATAATCAACGGCGTCCGCGCCTCATCGATCAAAATCGAGTCCACCTCATCGATAATCGCGTAGTCGAGCGGTCCCTGCACCTGCTCTTCTGCCGCCACCTTCATGTTATCACGCAGATAATCGAACCCGAACTCGTTATTGGTTCCGTAGGTGATATTGCAACTGTACTGCTGTTTTCTTTCATCGCCCCGCGTATCCATATCCGCCTGGATCGCCCCGACCGTCAGTCCCAGCGATTCGTAAACCACCCCCATCCAGTCCCGGTCACGCTTGGCAAGGTAATCGTTTACGGTTACGATGTGCACCTTCCGTCCGCTGAGCACCACTACATAGACTGCCAGCGTCGCCACCAGGGTTTTGCCTTCCCCGGTAGCCATCTCGGCGATCTTACCTTCGTACAGTACGCTCCCCCCGATCATTTGCACGTCGAAATGCCGATACCTAAACGGCGGCCGTTTCATCGCATCATATTTGGCCCGCACCTCGGCATAAAACTCCGGCGGCAGCTCGATTTTATTGACATCTTCCCCCCCTGCCACCTGTTGTTTTACCTTGGTGTAAATCTGCCCCACATCCGCCGACAAAATCGACGAGTCAAACTCGAACTGATCGTCAAACACATTGCGAATCCCCAGATACCGGTCCGAAGCCTCTCGCACCACCGCAAACGCCTCAGCCAGTACCCCATCGCAGCATTGACGCAGTTGCCCGGTCAAATGAGCCTTGGCCGGCTTACGGGCCTCTTCAGGCAAAAGCTGCAAGTCTCGCAGCCTTTCCCGCAGATCACCCCTGATAACCTCTTTCTCCAGTTGGCCGATCCGGTCACGAAACTCATCCGTTTTATTACGCAATTCGCTATCGGTCAGTCGCCCGTACTGCTCCTCCAGGGCGTTAACTCGGCTGACAAAATCCTGCCGTTTCTTGACATACCGGTCGCTGGAACTGCGAAATATCTTCAGCAGCGTCTTACCGATATATTCCGTAACCAATTCAATGCCTGCCATGCCATTCCTCGCATTATCGCAGTCTGCCAACCCTACCTGCCCATGTAGTTAACCATCTTTGCCACTGATTTGCAACTAATAAAAAGTGTTTCCCCGACTAACCGGCCTGCCCAGCCCGTGCGATTAACCCTATTGCAAAGGACCGGGCTATCGGTTAATCTGACACAAAAGGAGATAACAATGCAGCAGAATCGACGCGATTTCTTAAAAACAGTGGGTTCGGCAACAGCTTTTCTGGCAGTCCCGCAAGCCCTCCGGGCCACCGCCACTCCCAAAAGCAGTCCCAACATAGTCTATATCCTGGCCGACGACCTGGGTTATGGTGATGTGTCATGTCTCAACAAAGACGGCAAAATCCCCACCACGAACATAGACCGCCTCGCACGGGAGGGCATGACCTTTACCGACGCCCATTCCGGCTCAGCCGTTTGTACCCCAACCCGCTACGGCATTCTCACCGGACGTTACTGTTGGCGGACGCACTTGAAGAAGGGCGTTCTTTTTGGATATTCACCCGCACTGATCGATACGAACCGAATGACCGTCGCCTCACTCCTGAAGCACCACGGTTACCGAACCGCCTGCGTCGGAAAATGGCATCTCGGCCTGGGCCGCGAAGACAAGACCGACTACACCAAACCTTTGCGCCTGGGTCCCAACGACTTGGGATTCGACTATTTCTTCGGCATTCCCGCCTCACTGGACATGACGCCATATTGCTATATCGAAAACGACAAGCCCACAACCGCGCCGGACAACATGATCGAGGGTTCCGAATCACCGGCGTTTTGGCGTGCGGGCCCCATATCACCCGATTTCCGACATATTGACGTTCTGCCGACCATCACCGAAAAGGCCGCCGAGTTCATCGACAATACCGCCCGGCAATCGCCCGGCAAACCATTTTTCCTGTATTTCCCGCTCACTGCCCCGCACACCCCAATCGTGCCAAACAAACAGTTTATCGGCAAAAGCGGCATCGGAGGATATGGCGATTTCGTCTGCGAAGTTGACTGGACCGTCGGCAGGATCATCAACGCACTTGAAAAGAATAACCTTCTCGATAACACTCTCGTTATTCTTACCAGCGACAACGGTTGTTCGCCCGAGGCACGCTTTGACGACCTGAAAAAACTTGGCCACAACCCAAGCTATCTTTTCCGCGGCCACAAGGCCGATATCTTCGAAGGCGGACATCGCATCCCCTTTATCGTCCGTTGGCCCGGCAGGGTCAAACCCGCTTCGTCATCTGACCAGACGATCTGCCTGACCGACCTGTTGGCAACCCTCGCCCAGATCACCGGCCAAAAACTACCGGAAAACGCCGGCGAAGACAGCGTCAGCATCCTACCTGCCTTATTGGGGCAAAAACTCGATAAACCGCTCCGAGAAGCGGTTGTGCACCATTCTATCAACGGTTCGTTTTCGATCCGCCAGGGCAAATGGAAACTCGAACTATGCCCCGGCTCGGGCGGCTGGAGCTATCCACGCCCACAAAAGGCTAAAAAACTTAACCTGCCCCCGATCCAGCTTTACGACCTCACCAGGGACATCGCCGAACGCGAAAACCTTTACAAGGACCACCCTGACGTCGTCAAACACCTCACCGAACTACTCGAAAAATACAAACGCACCGGACGCAGCACACCCCTGCCAGCGACAATCTCCTGATTGGCATTCTTCATGCCGGGCCGGCTTGCCTTGCTTCTGGTCTGGGGAAACCCGAAATACAAAGTGATTACCAAGATTATTGTCACAATGGTTGCTATTGTGGCAACTATCTTTTTTGCCGGCTTGGGGGATATATCAACGCTTAATACAGCAGATAGACGCCCCTGGATTGCGTTAGAGAACTTTTTAGAGGCTCCCTATTGTGAGCATCCGGAACATTTCCATTTCAACCGGAGCCTCGAAGAGTTGTCCATTTATGCTGAACGGGTTGATTACTGTGCCTGCCAGCATGCCGAATGTTCTTTGGCTGGTGATGTTTTCCAGGCTTGTTCGACCAAATTTTATTTTCGAAATACTTCCCTCGAAACCGGAAGAATCGTCTAGGGTAAAATAAGTGAGGTCGCCGCCGGGATTCACTGCAGAGGCAGTTATCGTACCTGAGTAGCTTCCCTTTACTTTCAGCAACTCGATGTTGCCTCCGGCGAAGGTGTCTTCCAGACCGTTAAGTCGGCCGTCCGGGCCGAGATCGGCGCCTGCCAGGATCAGGTTGTCAATGGCATCTGCACTGATATAAACTCGATTCAGATTGCCGCCGGCGGAAATGGTGCTGTCGGTCAGATTTCGAGTAAATTTGACGTAATCGATATTCGCGCCGGCTGAGATATTGACGCCGCTGCCATTTTGAGCCTGAATACGACTGATGTCCTCCTGTGCTCGAATTGTCATGCTGGTCAATTGGCTGGTGCGTATGCTGTTGATTTCGGCGGCGGTAATGTCAGCCGCTATGTTGCCGCGAGCGGCTTTGATTTTTCCAATCTGATCTTCGACTTCAACGCTGCCGGTAAGATTTCCCCTGCGAACGGTAAGTTTATCGAGATCGCCATTTGTAATCTCGATCGCGGCTGCCAAATCACCTTTTGTTATGTCCACCGAGCCGGCCGAATCTGCCGACAGTGTTCCGCCGGCAAAGCTCTCGGCCTGAAAACGCCACAGATAACCGGTAATGTCAATATCGACATTTTGACCTATTTCACCGGATAGTATCTGTAAACCGCAATCAATTAGTGGCCGCTGCGGTTCACTGGAAACGAGATTGATCTGAACATTATCGTCAATCGCACCGAGGAGGAGTTTGTTCAGACTGTGCTGGAAGTCTATCCGGTCGGTAATTTCCACGTGAGGCGATATAACAGATTTCAACGGCGAGTCGGCCAAAATTGCTCCTACCGTGATCGGTATTTGTTTGTTGTTCGTTTTGATGCGTAAAACACTGTTTTCATCTGTGTTGTTCAGAATAATCTGTTCTATGATATTGTCTGAGCCGACCGATTCGCCCAATAAGATTATAGCATCGCCGAGACCGTCGAGACTGACAGTTATGGTTTGCTGCTGGGCTGTGACAAAGCGATAACTTTGGTTATGATGAATGATCTCCGCGGCAACGACAACGAAATCCTGGGTGGCGGAAGTGACCAGATCGTTGCCCGCTATGTCACTGATAACCCCATCGGACAGCACCGACAGGCGATAAGTGTCCGGCCCTAACTTGGAAGCGCCGGTCACCATTTGGGGCATGGTAAGAATAACTTTTTGGGCCGAGTTGTTATAAGCGGCGGCGGTAATAGCAATAATGGTTTCGTTGCCGTCGTCAAAGGTGCCATCGCCGCCGGCAGCAGTCAAGACGTAACTGTCCAGGCTGACAACGGAATTAAGATCAATATCGTTTTCGCTAAAGACAATATCGATATGTGTCGGCCCGTAGTTGAGCCATAACGAATCAGTGACAATAGCAGCCACTTCCGGCGACTGATTGTCATAGACAAAAGTGTATATTTCAGAAAGCTCCGAGCTGTTGCCAAGTCCGTCAAATGCCCGGGCCAGAAGAAGATTTTCACCTTTCCGGACCAATGAACTGTCTATATACAACTGATATTGACCAGACTGGGTTTCATTGGCAAACCCGGCGGATAAGCCGTTGATAATAACTTCAACGGATATTTCAGGATCGGCGGTAACATGGACAAGCGGATTGGCATTGTTGGTTATATTGTCCGAATCGTCAGCGCCACTGTCGGAGTTGCTATCGATCTGTGGCGATTGAGGCGCAGGAGGACCGGCGGTGTCGATTTCAAAGATAAATATCAGCGGTTGTGTTTCGAGCGAACCGCCGGGGTATTGATCGGCAGCTATGTTTTGCAGGGCCCAGTTGCCTGCTTCATCGTGCAGAGATATTTCAGGATCGATGGTAAGTTGATAAGTATCGTCTGTCAGAATGACAGCCGTGTTCAGTTGCACCAAACCGGAAACGCAATCCACCGTAACGCTGGTGATGGGTATAGTCCATTCATTTCCGTCTTCGAAGGTTCCGTCACCGCCGGAACCCAAAAGCAGATGTCCACTGGTGTTAGCGGCAGCCAGGCTGTCGAGGTCATCACCCTGAATATACAACTCAACTATCCGGGTGGTTTGGGTATAAGTACCCATTGGAAAATAATTGTATATAACCGGTGGAGTAGTGTCAATAGTAAGATTCAAAGTAGCCGATCGAGCGATTTTGCCGACAGGATCTGTGCTGACAACTTCAATATGATTCAAGCCTTCGCGCAATTGGCCGTCTTCGAAAGTGTATTGCCAGGCACCCTCGTCGTCGGATTGAACCTCTGTTATGCTGTCACCGGAGACAAGAATTTCCACCGAACTGTTCGGCTTGACGGTACCGAAAATATCCGGAGTTACATTATTGGTTAGCCCGTCAGATTGATTCGAACCGCTATCCGTTTCAGGAGAGATGGCCGGGACAACGGGGTCATCCTGCTGCAGGTCCAGGGTAACTGTTAAAACCGGCGATGCGACAGAAACATTGCCGGCAAGATCGGTTATGATGGTGTAGATTTCATTTGCACCTTCGGTCAGGACACTAGGGGAGAAAGTGTAGGACCAGTTGCCGGAATTGGCAGCGGTAAGCCGGGTCAGAAAGAGATTGTTATGGTAAAGATCAAGCAGTGCCGCCGGTTCGGTGGTTCCCTGGATGGTAGCGGTTTCATCGCTTGTCAGGTTGTCGTGGTCGCTCACTCCTGTATCGCTGCCGGATTGCAGATCAGGCAGCAGTGCAATCGGCAATGTTGTGTCAAGGACAATGGTTAAGGCATAGGAAGATACGCTTCTGGTACCGGAGGCGTCTTCGGTAATGATGGTGATTTCGTTATTGCCTTCACTGAGGTCATCGGTGGCAAAAGTATGCCGCCAGAAACCGTTGTTGTCGGAGACGGCTGTGCCTACTAAACTCGCATCGACATAAACATACACTGTGCAGTTGGCATCTGTTTTACCGTCACAAACAACATTTCTGATGTTGGTTTGATTATCGGTGTTGATGCTGCCGCTATCGCTGGCGCTCCGCAGATTCGGCGATGCCGGCTGGGTCGGCTCAACGTTGAGCCAGATAGTCAAATCTTCCGAAGGCTGTGAAACATTTCCAGCCGTGTCGGTGGCAACGACGTCAACCTGGCGCACTCCGGTTTGGATTTCTCCCTGCACAAAAGTATAGGACCAATTGCCCGCACCGTCAGCCTCCACGGTATCGACAGGTTCGCCGTCAACGCGAATGCTTATGTGAGTGTTGGGATCGGCCGTGCCGCTGAAGGTGGGCGTTTCATCGGAGGTGATATCATCATTGTTGGAAGCACCCGTGTCGGAGGCCTCCGCCAGATCGGGCAACCCCGGCTGGGCAATCGTGGTATCGAAAGTAATCGTAAGAGATGGAGAACTAGCTGAGACATTGCCCGCTTTGTCGGTAGCGACCACGGTTATTTGATTGGCACCTTGAGCTAATTGGCCGGTTGACATGGTATAGTTCCAGGTTCCGCTCGAGAGCAGATGCTCACTAATGGTATCGATCAGGTTTGGTCCGCCACCCTGATTGACAAATATCTGTAGCGAACTGTTGACTTCTACCGTACCGCTGATGGTCACATTGGGGATATTGGTCAGGTCGTCATCATCGGCATCGCCGGAGTCGCTGCCGGCGTTCAGATCGGGGGCAGAAGGAATGCCGGCCGTATCATCCAGCGTGACCGTCAAGGTGTTGCCGTATCCCGACAGGTTGCCGGCCACATCGCGCTGAGCGACCTTAATGATATTATCTGTGCCGCCGGCGGATCCGTTAAGGCCGGCGACAAACGTATATGACCATTGGCCGTCACCATTGGCGTCGGTGACAGTGTCAAAGTTATCGTTTCCGTTGAGGCTGATGATGACGGTGGCGTTTTTTTCGCAAGCGCCATCGATTGTGGCAGCGGCAATATTGGTATAGTTATCGCTATCGCTGGAGCCACTGTCGGAGGCGACATTTAAATTAGGAGCGGCGGGCATATCAGTTGTGGTATCCAGGGTAACGATCAGATCTGTGGAATAATTACTGAGATTGCTCGAATTATCCTCGGCGCAGGCATCGATGATATTTGTGCCTTCGATTAAATCGTCAACTCCGTCGAAGGTATAGGTCCAGTTGCCGCCGCCGTCGCTGGCAGTATTACCCACCACCGTACCATTGACTCGAACATAAATGGTACAATTAGCGTCAGCGGTGCCGCTGATGGTAGCGGTTTCCAGCGAAGTGATGTCATCATTATTAGCATCACCGAGATCGCAGGCATCCAGCAGGTCAAGCGAGTCGGGTACGGATATCATGGTTTCTATGGTAATGGTCAGCTCCGCGGAATCGTCGCTGTTACCGGCAATGTCGGTGCCGAGAACGTCAATATCGTTGGCGCCTTCGCCGAGCACTCCCGCGGCAAAGGTGTAACTCCAGTCTCCCGCTCCGTCGGCAATGGTAGTGCCGACAACAGTAGCGGCGCCATTGGGATCGAGTCGTATCGTGATACTGGTGTTGGGATCGGCGGTACCGATGATACGCGGGTTGCTGTGACTGGTTGTATTGTCGGTAGTGTTACCGGTATCGGTGGCAGCGGTCAAGTCAGGCGTCGATGGAGCGTTGATGGTGGTGTCGAGGGTTATGATCAAATTGTTGCTGTTGACCGAGACATTGTCGGCTATGTCGGTATTCGAAACAAATATGGTATTAGCTCCCTCGTTGAGCCAGCCATTAGTAATATTGTAAGACCAGGTTCCATTGGCGCCTACTGCAGCAGTGTCGGTGTGAGTTCCGGCGTTGATGTTGATACTAACGGTGCTATTTGCCTCGGCCGTACCTGAGATGGTGGGGGCGGTCTCGTTGGTAATATCGTCACCGCTGCTCGAACCGGAATCGTCGGCAGTGGCCAGGTCAGGTTTGGTAGGTTGTTCTACAGAAGTATCGATGATGATCAGCAGGTCGATGCTCCAGTCGCTGGTTATGTTATTGGTATCGATGGTGAGAAAGTCAATGGTATTGGCGCCTTCATTCAAAACGCCTCCGGCAAATGTGTAGCTCCATTGCCCGGCCGCTCCGTTGCCGTCATCGCCGTCGTTATCGGTGAAGTTGATAATGTTGCTTTCGTTGGTTCGTATCTTGATGGTTGCGCCGGCGGTACAATCACCACTTATAGTGGGAGTATCGTCCGAAGTGATATTGTCACTGTTGACACCGGTATCCGATGCAGCGATCAGGTCGGGCGGTGCTTCGGAGCCGGTGCCAAAGTTGATGGTGACCATCAGGTCCGTTGAGACCGCGGATGTATTGCCGGCCGGATCAACGGCCACCACGTGAATCTGATTGGCCCCCTCTTCCAGTGGCGAGGCGTTGGTAAAAGTGTAACTCCATGAACCGTTGGCCGCGGCCGTGGTGGTATCGATCTGGGCATCTGGTCCGCTGGGAGTATCGAGCCATATCTGTACGGTGCTGTCGTTCTCTACGGTACCTTCGATGGTCGGGCGAGTTTCCGCGGTAATATCGTCAGCATTGTCAGTTCCGGTATCTGACTCGTCGGTCAGGTCAGGCTGCCCAGGAGCGGCAATGATTGTATCCAGGTCAACGGTCAGGTCAGCCGAGTCGGCTGAGGTATTGCCGGCCGGGTCTATGTAATAGATATCAACGGTGTTAGCGCCTTCAGCCAGGTCACCGACCAGTAAACTCACCGAGTACG
>CAZICK010000014.1:0-21001 GCA_964537505.1 uncultured Pirellulales bacterium | reverse complement strand
GATTAGCTGAATCGACAGACGTATTACCGGCTGTGTCGATATAGATTATGTCAACAACATTTGCGCCTTCAGCCAGGTCACCGACAAGGAGTGTAACCGAATACGCCCCGCCCCCCCCTGATACAGTACTCCTGGTGTTACTGCCGTCAATCCGCAGCCATACGGTGCTATTCGCTTCGACCGTACCGGTGAATGTGGCGGTGGTATCGCCGGTAATATTATCCACATTGCTGCTGCCGGTGTCACTGCCCGCATCGAGATCAGGTGCCGCACCTGGCGCATTGGCGGTAACATCAAGCGTTATCGTCAGATCGGCTGAGGGAACGGAAGGATTTCCCTTCTGATCAACGGCAACGATATGTATCTCGTTGTCACCTTCTTCCAACAGGGACGCGTTGGTGAAGGTATAACTCCAGGCACCGGTGCCAGTGGCCGTGGTTGTGGCGATCTGGGTATCGGGACCGCTGGGCGTATCGAGCCATATCTGGACGGTGCTGTCGTTATCCACCGCTCCGGCAATTCCCTGGATTGTGGGCCTTGTCTCGCTGGTTATTTCGTCACTGTTACTGATTCCGGTATCGGAGCCATCCGCTAGATCGGGAAGGGCCGGTGCCGCGGCGCTGGTATCCAGATTGACTACGAGGTTGGCTGAATCAGTGGAGGTGTTACCGGCCGGGTCGATGTAATAGATGTCAACGGTGTTAGCGCCTTCAGCCAGGTCACCGACCAGTAAACTCACCGAGTACGACCCGTCGGCATTGGCGGTGGTACTGCGTTTGTCAACGGCATCAACACGCAACCAGACGGTGGAGTTGCCCTCGACACTGCCAGCTACCCCCGTAAAGGTGGCGGTGGTGTCGTTAGTTAAATTGTCGGTATTACTGTCGCCGGTATCGCTTCCGGCATCGAGATCAGGCGCCGCCGTCGGGGCGGCGGTCGAGGTGTCAAGGGTAACGGCCAGATTAGCTGAATCGACAGACGTATTACCGGCTGTGTCGATATAGATTATGTCAACGACATTTGCGCCTTCAGCCAGGTCACCGACAAGGAGTGTAACTGAATACGCTCCGCCCCCCCCTGATACAGTGCTTCTGGTGTTACTGCCGTCAATCCGCAGCCACACGGTGCTATTCGCTTCGACCGTACCGGTAAATGTGGCGGTGGTATCGCTGGTAATATTATCCACATTACTGCTGCCGGTGTCACTGCCCGCATCGAGATCGGGCGCGGCACCGGGCGCATTGGCGGTCGTGTCCAGTGTAATCGTCAAATCAGCGGAATTCGCCGAGTCGTTGCTGGACAAATCGGTTATATATATTTCGACCAGGTTGGTGCCTTCTTCCAGATCGTCAACACCGTCAAAGGTGTAGCTCCAGTTACCGCTGCCGTCCGCAACGGTGGTACCAACTTCGACCCAACCGGCGGCGTTCTTATTGGTTCGCACGTGAACCGTAGCGCCGGCTTCTACTGCATTGCCGCCTCCAACTGAACCATAGACCACCCCGGCGTCTATATTGGTTATCCCATCGGCATTGCTGGAACCGCTGTCGCTGCTGGCTAAAAGCTTGGGAGCATTGGGAGCCGTACCGGAGGCATCATAAGTGACCACCAGTATAGGTGAGGTCTGGGTATTGCCGGCAGCATCAGTGACCTGGACAGTCATATTGTTGGCCCCCGCTGCCAGGTCCCCGTTACTAAGCTGAATCGACCATGCCCCGGTTGCGGCATCGGCTGTGTCAGTGCCTTCGCCGACAGCTCCTACAAAAAGCTGTACGGTTGCGCCGGGCTCGGCGTATCCGTCGAACCACGCCGCGTTATCACTGGTTGTATTGTCGGTATTATTTCCCGTATCACTGGCGGCCCGCAAATCTGGAGCACCCGGCGTTGCCATAATAGTGTCAAGGGTCACAGTCAGATTCGCCGAATCAGTAGAAGTGTTACCCGCATCGTCAATGTAAATTATATCGACGACATTAGTGCCCTCGGATAAATCACCGACCAGAAGGCTCACACTGTATGAACCATTCCCGGCGGCTGCCGCGGAGCGCTTGTTGACCCCATTTACTCGTAGCCAAACGGTTGTGTCAGCCTCCACGCTGCCGGCGCCTCCGGTGAACGTCGGCGTTGTATCGCTGGTTATATTGTCTGCGTTATTGCTGCCGGTATCGCTGCCGACGTCAAGGTCAGGCGCCGCCGCCGGTGCGTTAGCGGTGGTATCGAGCGTTACGTTCCAATTTACGGAATCGCCGGAAGTATTGCCGGCCTGATCGATGTAAATTATATCGATTGCGTTAACTCCCTCGGCTAAATCACCAGGCTCAAGGGTAATAGTGTATGAGCCATTACCGGCCGCGGTGGTGGATCGGGTATTGACGGTAGCTACTCGTAGCCAGACGGTTGAGTCAGCTTCCACGATGCCGGCGCCGCCGTTGAAGGTAGCGGTGGTATCGTTGGTAAGATTGTCAACGTTACTGGTGCCGCTGTCACTGCCGGCGTCAAGGTCGGGTGGCGCGGGCGGTGCATTGGCGGTGGTATCCAGCGTTACGGCCAGGTTAGCTGAATCGGTTGAGGTGTTGCCCGCAACGTCTATGTAATAAATATCGACAACGTTAGCACCTTCCGCTAAATTACCAACCTGCAAATCAACCGAGTACGACCCATCAGCGTTGGCGGTGGTGCTTTGTTTGTTGACAGCGCCGACTCGCAACCAGACTGTCGAGCCAGGCTCGACGCTACCGATGGCCCCGGTGAAGGTGGCCGTGGTATCATTGGTCAGATCGTCACTGCTGCTATCGCCGGTATCGCTGCCTGCGTCAAGATCGGACGCCGCCGGTACGTTTGTTCCGGTATCGTAGGTGATCGTATAGGCTTGTGACAGGTTACTGGTCTCGTCGGCACCGTTAGTGGCATTGGCGACAATGATGTTATCTGTGCCGTCTGCTGAACCGATCAGGTCGCCGCCAACAAAAGTGTACTGATACAACCCGGAACTGCTGCTTTCCGCTGCGCCGGGATCAACCGGAGGAGCAGCATTGGTGCTGACAACGATCCGATCGAGTTTGGAATTGGCCTCGCGGGCGTGCACTTCCATGAAGTGCCAACCTGCCGCCAAAGACCATGTTTTGACTCCGGCTACGTTAACTACTTCAGTGGCGGTATCAAAGTGCCAGACATTCCAACCGCCTGTATTATTCCATACCGCCGGGCCCGTTTCGGGATTTACCCACGTATCATCAATATTAACATAAAACGAATTAGAACTGCCATTGGGATAACTGGTGCGGCTGTGAACGTAATACGTTCCTGCCGTGCTGATGTAGAAATGATATACAGCGTCGCCATCGGTGTTGTTATCCCAGATATAAGAACCCTCTGAGCCGCCCCCACCGGTCGTGTTCAAGCCCGTAAGTTCACCGTTTTCCGCCTCGATGGTCACCTCGCCGCCCGCTTCGAAAAATACATCCTCGTTCATATCCGTGGCAGTGCCCAGATAGGACGAGTCGGAAATGTTATAGAGCTTGACCGTATTTCCCGCTGCTGCGGATAATTTCAAAACTTCGGTACCTGAATCAGTGATATTGCTGCATGGTCCGCTGTCGTCAGCATACCACAATCCCAAATCAGTTGGCGCGCTCGGCGCCGCCAGCAGCACTCGGTTTTCCAACTGTTCAAGAACCAGATGCATTCACAAACTCCTGTCGCCCCACACAGATTGTCAATACTCCCACCTCCTTCCTGCACTATCCCGTATATTTATCGGGATAAGTGAAGCATCCCTCCTTAAAAACCGACTTGCCATTTCGGGGGCAGCTACAACGAAATGTGTCGGCAAATACCACCCTTGATAACTGGCATGATTTGTCGTAAGCCCGCTTTTTATCGGTCCTCAAAATAAGGCAACTATAACGGCGATTATAAACTCAAACGTACGCCTTTGTTATCGGTCCGGGTGAGCTCCGAAAAAGTGAAAACAACGTGTACCCAGTGCACAAATTCGTATGACAACGCAAGCCTTACATAAGCGAATGCCTTACATAAATGCCTGCAGGCAAAGATAGATGGCGCTGATCGCGGCCAGGGCCTCTACGGTAATATTGAAGGCTCGCTGAGGTATCCGATGCACCAGCATAATACCGCCGATACCGCCGAGGATAATACACGGTAACAACGCTAGGTCAGTCCGTAGTGAAGCTTCGCTGATAAGCCCCAGATTTGTACTGAAGGGTATTTTCGAGAGGTTCAGCATCCAAAAAAACCACGCTGTAGTACCGATGAACTCGTTCTTTTCTAATCTCATTGCCAGCAGATAGATAGTCATTATTGGGCCGGCGGCGTTGGCCATCATGCTGGTGCTCCCGGCCAATATCCCCATAATCGCGGCAAACCACCAGTATGTCGGTATCTTCTTTTTCGCACCGCCGCGCGAGTTTGTCCACCATGTTACCGCTATGAGTATCAGCACGACAATGCCGATCACCGGCATAAGCTGTTTATTAGTAATATATTTAAGTACTATATAGCCGATGCCGACTCCCAGCATTGTCCAGGGCAGCAATCGCAGCAATCTGGGCCAATCCACGTGCCTGCGCCAATATATGATTGCCATAATATCCGCCAGCGCCAGTATGGGCAGCAAAAACCCTGTTGAGTCACGTGCCGGCATAATACCAGCCAATAGCGGTATCACCAATATGGCTGCGCCGGGTATGCCGGTCTTGGAAAAGCCGATCATAACAGCGCAAAAAGAGACAACAAACCAGCTAAAAGTGTTAAAATCCAACATAAAATCGCATCTCTATTTCGAATATTTTTCTGTATTAACGGTGGTTTTTATTGTAAATAATTAACTGGAGATTGTAAACCATGCAGAAAAGCGACCAAAAACGCCTGCAGGAAAAACTTGCCGGTCTGAGCGAACAACAGCGTCGTCAACTCTACAAAATGGCGGCTAAGATGCGTAAAAGCGCGATGACCAGGACCAGGGACCGATCATCCAATTTGACTAAAGAATATCACGATGGTCGATTCGACGATCAGAACGGTATATATGACAGTTACCATCAACGATCAGGCAGTCCAAGTCGCGGCGGCGCCTTCGAGAAACGGTCCGGTCATGGGCCGACGACACTCGATGAGTGGATTCTCAAACTGCTGGAACAGGAACAGCTTGATTCGAGCGGGGATGCTCCACAAACTCAGGCCGAGATGCATAGCGGTATGGTAATCTCCGTCAAGGCAGGTAGTTGCGGTTTGCTTTGCCAGAATGGCCGATGTGAGTGCCTGTTGAGACCGGAGTTTGCCATTGCCCAACGCAGCGATCTGGCGGTGGGGGATATAGTGGATTTTTCCACGGCAAAAGACGGTACATACTTCGTGGAACGCATACATGCACGAAAAAGCACCCTTTCCCGGCCGGATCCGCATAATCCGCGGATCGAGCGGGTAATTGGGGCTAATATCGATGTTGCGGTCATTGTGATTTCGGTCAATGATCCTCCGTTGAATACCAATCTTATAGATCGGTATCTTCTGGCGACCGAGCGGGGCGGGGTGACGCCGCTGATCTGCGTTAACAAAATGGATCTGGTTGTCTCGGAGGAAGATGCTTCCACATTAAAAACTAAACTTGAACCCTATAACGAATTGGACATAAAGGTGTTATATTGCTCAGCCAAGATTGGTCACGCAATCGAGGGGCTGGTTGAACAGCTTGCCGGGAAACTTGGCGTTTTTGTCGGGCACAGTGGGGTGGGTAAGAGTTCACTTCTCAATGCGATCTATCCGGAGTTGGCCCTGCCTGTCGGCAGTGTTCGCAAAAAAAACAAGAAAGGTTGTCATACCACGGCCGGTTCGATGCTTTATGAATTGCCGCACGATGTGCGAATTATCGATACGCCCGGAATACGAAGTTTTGGTTTGTGGAAGGTGAGCATGGAAGAGTTGCAGATGTATTTCAGCGAGTTTGATGAGTTTTCACCGTTGTGTAAGTTTGCCAACTGTTCGCATACTCATGAGCCGGGCTGTAACGTTAAGCAGGCATTGGAAGATGGTAAGATTTTACCTACACGCTATAAGAGTTACTGCCGATTGCTTGAGACGCTTATGGAGTAAAATAGTAACACAAACAGATCGAAAGGAACATATTATGAAGGTCAAAGCGTCAGTTATTATTATAACATTGGTAAAGTGGGGACGCGTCGTTATATCGTTTGCCGCAATGAGGAGCAGGCCCGAAAAGACCGTGCCGACTGGCTGTTGTTGTAAGTGCTTATTTTACGTTGATGGAATTGATGTAAGTGCTTATTTTTGCGTAACGATTATAACGATTAGGTAAGATGGGTAAGAAAAAAGTGCGAAATTTGGATGAATTCTGATGAAAAGTGATGTGGTTTGTACCCAGTTTGCGCTATGTTTGTATGTAGTTTGTAGTATGTTTTGATGAGTTTTGATGTTAAAATGGGTAAGATTCACCACCAAGTAACAAAGAAGCGAAGGACACGAATTTTCGAAAATAAAAAACGGGAAGGACACGAAGATTTTAGAAGACACTAAAAGAGGAAGAGAGTTTTGTTGGGTAAATGGGCAGGGTGAGGGGGATGGGGAAGATGGGAGGGATAGGTAAATTTTGAATTCTGGATTTTAAGATAGGAGAAGAAAGAGGGGGGATAGATTTTGAATTTTGGGACAGGAGGAGAAAGAAAAGTTGGAAGGTTGGGCGGTCCTGGGCGAGGGAAAAGGCTGGGGGGAAGGGCTGGAAAAAAATGTGTAATCAGCCAATAATTTTACAGAAATATGCTTGACATGATTTGATCGCATGGATATGATGCGAGATTAAGGCTATGGAATTGTGGGGCTTTTTGTGAAAGCCGGGGGAGAGAATTAGGCATAGAGGCCACCGAGGAAGAAGAGGAATAAAAGGCGGAGCGGATAAGATGAGCCACAAGTAAGAAAAGCACGAAGAAAGGTGCAGAGAAGGCAGAGGATTAATGGTGAGGAAAAAGAGATTTCGTATTGTTTGCAGAGGGTATTTGTGGTATAATGGTCGATGATCGGGCAGAGTTCGGAGCAAGCCAACAAACTACGACGGTTTACAGTATAGGAGAATGGAACGATGAAAACGAAGATTGTATTGATGGTTAGTGTTGTATTGATAGTGTTTCTATCGCCGGTAACTTTCGCCGCTGATAATAAGGACTTTTATGAAAGTGGCCAAATTGTTGCTGGCGAAGTATGGAATATGGTTAATATCTATAATGATGATACGGTTGTGGATATGTCCGGCGGTATGTGCGATCAAATATGGACATATCATTTGAGCACACTCAATATCACTGGAGGACAAGCGCAAGTATGGGCACAGGATCATAGTGTTATCAATATATCGGATGGTACTATTTCTAATTCGGCTTATGCTTATTTGAACTCCACTATCAATTATTCAGGTAGTGCATTTGGACATAATCTGGGTGCTTTTGATTCTGGAAAAGTTTATATGACCGGAGGAACTATTGAAAATATCGGTAGCAGTGATTTGGGAATTGTTAATCTGTATGGTGGGACAATATCTGATAGCCTTTTTGCAAGCGGGTCTGCTGTTATTAACATGTTTGGATACGATTTAGTCAAAAGTTATTCTGGCGGTAATTACGATAACGGCTGGGTTTCTGGTTTTTGGTCAGATGATATTGCTTTCAATATTGATTTATATGGATCAGAGACCTACTCACATATAAATTTGATTCCTGAGCCATTTACTATCTGGTTGTTAGGGTTAGGTTGTTTGCGGTTTATGAGAAAAAGAACATGTAAAGTTATTCGATAACAAGAGAAGGAGGCACAAGATGTTGTTTAAAAGAAATGTTTCTTTTGGATTTATTTGTTTGCTTATAATATGTGGATTATCACGGATTGCTAAATCCACTTCCGTATATTGTATTACCATTCACATCGGTAGTACTGTTCAAGTTTATGGGGTTGATGGCGACGAGATAGAATGGCAGTTGAAACCGGGAAATTTTCCCAGCGAAGGCGCTGGCGCTGTCGATTTGGCCCTCGATGGTGAATCCGACACGTTATTCGCAAGTTATGATAATTCCAACAAGATTCAACTGGTAAATTCCAAAACAATGGAGCCGATGCCGGGCAAGTCGATAAATGCGCCAGGTGAAATCGCGGGCATGGTTTTTGACGCATTTAATCATAGGTTGTTAGCACTAAAAAGGGAAGGTCGATATTTATACGCTTATGATTATAATGATGGAACTCTTGGCAATGAAAAAATTATACTTTTGGAAAACCTTTCTTTTCCTTATGCCTTTGGGGTTTGTCTCGATGAACATGAAAATATTCTGTATGTTTCAGATAAGAGTAATATTGTGAAATATTACGATTCGAGTGATCCCGATTTCGGTTATCTCGGTAGTGTTGAGATTGAGGAAGGTGGTAAGGGTTACGAAGCGGTTGGGATTGATGTTTATAATGACGATCAGGGGCATAGATATCTGTATTCCGGCGCGTGGATACATGGTGGAATACATAATTGCCTTGTCAGAACAGATTTGAATATAGAAGACCCGAACGATCCAAATTATATCATCGTTAAAGATATCGATACCAGTGTTCTTGGCGTTGCCGTTGATAAAGAGGCGGAGTATTCGGGTTTGGTATATGTTACTACCTCGAATAATCAGGTGGCGGTATATGACACTTCCGGTTGGACATCCGATCCTGAACAAGTTATTGAGCCAACAGATGTTGAAGGTGATGATGTTTGGGGTCCTGCTGGTATTGTAGTTGGGTCACAATACAAGGCTCCGCAGATGAGTATCGAAAAAGACGATGGTGTTGATCCAAATGAGGTTTGCGGTGTTGTACCGGATGAGGAGATTACATATACGATCACGTTTGCCCCTGATCCCAATGACCATACGAATGTGTACGTTAGGGATTATCTTCCGCTGGAGGTTGAGTTTATCTCGGCCGATCCGAATGACGGTGAGTATGATGAGGATAGCCATACCTATACATGGTATATTGGCGATGTTGATGGTGGTGATCCAAGCGTAGAGCTGGAACTGGTTGTTAGGGTTATGTCGGTGGCTGAGCCTTTTAGCATAATCACAAACGAGGTCGAGATAGAAAGCGATACATCATATACCCGTGCTACCGAGAAGACCAAAGTTTGCTGCTGGGGGGATGATATTATTTATGTGGACTCCCGGGCGACGGGTTTCAATACAGGAACCTGCTGGGATGATGCCTACGTTCGCCTGGAATCGGCACTGGCACGGGCCAAGACAGGCTGTGGCGATGAGATTTGGGTGGCGGGCGGTACATATTTGGCAGGATCATCAAGTGCGGACAGTTTTGAGATAGCAGATGGGGTCGAGATATATGGGGGGTTTGCCGGTGATGAAACCAGTAAAGATGATCGTGATTTTTACCGCAACAAAACATTTTTACATGGCGATGAGATTTGTTCAAAGGTGGTAACTGCGGAAGGCGTTGACAGCACAACGATACTCGATGGCTTCATTATAGGTAGAGGCATTCAATATGGAATCTATTGTTATAATTCGGATATGAAGATTTCCAATTGTGTTGTTATCCAGAACGGTGGTGACGGCATCAGATGTCAGGGGAGCGGTTATTCACCTACTATCGAGAGGTCAATAATTTATGAGAATGACTATCATGGGATATACAGTTTACAGTGTAATCCCACTATATTAAATTGCTGGATTCATCATAACGGAAATGATGAAATTGGCAATGGAGTTTATTTATATGCTCCATCCGGGGTATCTACTATTCGCAATAACACCATCGTTTATAATATTCATGAGGGGATATATAAGACATCCAACGGGACAAATCCTGCTATCGTCAACGACATATTATGGCATAACAATAGTGATAATGGATATTTGCAACTAACTAATTGCGATGCGGTTTATTGCTGTATTACTGATCCTAGTGATCCAGACGGAGATGATGAGGGAGCAAGTACGCCGGACGGAGACAACAATATCACCTGCAACCCGCTTTTTGCATACAGCGACCCGACCCTCTACAATTTTCACCTCGACCCAAACTCTCCCTGTATCGACATGGGCGATAATACGAGTGTTGATCCCAACGAAGTCGGTGAGAAAGATATTGACGGTGATGATCGCATCATCAATTGGACCGGGATCGGCAGCGCAATTGTCGATATGGGCGCCGATGAGGTGGCGTGCGGGGATGTTTACGACGAATGGGACTTCAATGCCGACGGAATTATCAACCTGCATGATTTCTCGGGAATGGCTGACGCCTGGCTCAAAGATGATGAGGATCTGAACTGGATCGATACCTACCAAAAATATGATCTGGTTGAAAATGGGCAAATAGACCTCGCTGACCTGAACGCGCTTGTCTGCTACGAAGACGATGAGAAATGGCTATGGGAGGCGTGCTGGTTCTCGCCTGATACCTTGATGATGATGGGGATGGACGGCGGTATGGATAAAGCTATGGCTGCTGCGGCCATGACTGACGAACAGATCGAACAGGCTAAGCTCGATAAATGGTACAAAACCAGACCTCCACACGTGATGACTGTTTGGGAAGAAATCAAGCTGGTTGAGGAATCGCTAGACTGGCTTGAGAAAGTTTGGCTCGAAGATGAGCAGTTGCGAAAAGAAGTCAGCCCTGAAGAATGGAAAGAATTTATCAACAGTTTGTATGACTGGCTGGCACAAATGAAAGAACAATCGGCCAAATAGAATGCAACGGCTGTTTGTATTGGATATTGCCGGCGAGATGGCGGCGGTATGTGGCGGGGGAAGATGGATTCGCTATCGCGTTAATGACAGGTTTGTATGTTTTTACATCAAAATACTGGATTGGCTATCGCGGCTCTGGGCTTCGCTTCGTGTCCCGCTTTCGCGGGAATGACAGAGGGGGGCGGGAATGACAGGGAGGAGATTGCCGGGTCGCGGGTATGGGATTGTGGGTTTTCTAGCGGGGGCGTCAGGAACAGTGGTTCGACAGGATGTTTCCCGGTGTGGCAAGGCATGAAAACAAGTTTCTGTCGGTCTGGTTAAATCTCCATGATCTCATCGGTCTTGGCTTTGAGCAACTCGTCGATTTGGCTTATGTATTTTTTGGTCGATTCGTCCATTTCCTTTTTAGATTCGTCGCGTTGGTCTTCAGTGATAGTTTTGTCTTTTTGTTCCTGCTCGATGTGCTTGTTGGCATCGCGTCGAATATTGCGGATACTGACCCGTGTCTGTTCGGCCATCTGCTTTACCTGTTGACTCAACTGCCCCCGCCTTTCGCCCGACAGGGCGGGTACGGCCAGGCGAATTATTCGTCCGTCACTATTTGGGGTTATGCCTACCGGCGAGGCCAGGATCGCTTTGTCGATGTCTTTGATAATGGAAGTGTCGAAGGGTTTGATAATAATAAGATTAGGCTCCGGAGCCGTGATATTTGCCAATTGCTTTAACGGTGTGGGCGAGCCATAATAGTCAACCTTAATGTTATCCACCAGGGCGGTAGAAGCCCGGCCGGTGCGTATGCCGCGATATTCATCGTGTAAGAAGTCCACGGCTTTTTCCATTTTGGTTTCCGCTTCCAGGGTAATTTCTTCGCTGTTCATAAGGACCTCACGGTTAGGTTGTAATCAACGTTCCGATTTTTTCACCCTGGGCCACGCGTTTTACGGTGCCGGGTTTCATTAAGTTGCATACGAGGATATTGATTTTGTTTTCCCGACAGAGGGAAATAGCTGTATGGTCCATGATTCGCAGGTCATGTTGCAACACTTGCGTGTAGCTGAGTTTGTCGTATTTTTTTGCGTTGGGGTCCCGGACCGGATCGGCTGAATAAACGCCGTCAACCTTAGTGGCTTTTACCAGTACGTCGGCCTGAATCTCCAAGGCTCGAAGCGCGGCGCAGGTATCGGTGGTAAAAAAAGGATTACCCGTACCCCCTGCCAGGATGACTACCCGGCCGTTCCGGAGGTGTTCGATGGCTGCGTCCCGGACGAAAGGTTCACAGATGCCGGTCATTTTGATTGCTGAAAGGACCCGAGCCGGGGCACCCTGATTTTCCAGCGTATCCCGCAAAGCCAGGGCATTAATGACCGTGGCGAGCATACCCATGTGATCAGCGGATACCCGTTGAATGGGAGTTTTGCCACTTAGCACGGCGCCTCGGATGAAATTACCGGCTCCGACCACAACCGCCGGTTGTACACCCATTTGGGCTAGCTCGACAATCTGGGCGGCGACGGAATTGAGGTCATCGGGGTCCAGACCGAAACCGCCTGTACCGCTGAGCCCTTCTCCGCTGATCTTGAGCAGTATCCGTTTGTACTTCAAATCCGCCATGGTTATATTGCCCCATTAAGGCGTTTTTTTGAAACTACGGTACTAACCAGGTTTACCCGTAAGAGCCTAACCAATCTGTAAACGATAGAATCGTTTAATGGTAAGCTTTCCGCCGACGGCCTTGCCTATCTCATCGACTAATTGCGAGACCGTTTTAGTGTCATCCTTAACGAAAGGCTGTTGCAATAGAACAACCTGCTTATACCACTTGTCCAATTTGCCGTTTACGATTTTTTCGATCATATTTTCCGGTTTACCGACTACCTGCGATCTGGCGATTTCTTTTTCCCGCTCGACCAGTTCCGGATCGATTTCTTCGGCGCGTACCGCTGTGGGATTGGTAGCGGTTATGTGCATAGCCAAGTCGCTGATAAAGGTTTTGGTTGCCTGGGCGGAAGCCGCCTGTTCATTTTCGGTGTCGATTTGTACGAGAGTTCCGATTTTGCCGTTGAAATGTACGTAACAGTGGAGCAGTCCCGGGCCATCCAGGTCAAATCTGGTGAACGGGCCGATGGTTATTTTTTCGCCGGTCTGGCCGACGATATCGTTAACGGCATCGCTGAGTTTTTTTCCGTCGGAGGTTTTTAGTTTACCTAACTCCTCGGCTGAATCCGGCGTCACAGAAGCTCCGAGCAGCCCCTGAGCAATGGTTTTGGCGACCTTCTGGAACAGTTCGTTTTTTGAGGTGAAATCTGTTTCACTGCACAGGCTGGCCAAAACCGCTACTTTGCCGTTCTGGCTGAGCAACCCAACCACTTTACCTTCTTTGGTTTCTCTTTCGCCCCTTTTGTCGAGGACGGCCATGCCTTTTTTTCGTAGCAGATCAATGGCTTTTTCTATGTTGCCGTCGGTTTCGGTCAATGCTTTCTTACAATCCATCATTGCCTGACCGGTCCGGTCACGCAGTTGTTTTACCATTGTCGCAGTAATCTGGGCCATTGTGTATAGACTCCTTTTTCCTTTTATAATTTTGTGTTCAATCCAACTTTAGCGAGATCAGATTGTTACGTATCAGGTAATCTATTCGGGGCTGCCGGTCTGGTTGGTTCCACCGGTGCCGGCTGGTTCCGCAGGAGTTGGCGCCGAGGTTGCCTCGCGGCTGGTTTTTTTGGGAGTATCTGTCCTGGGAGCCACTTCCGGGTTTGCCGGTCCCTGTTTTATCTGTTCAGCGGTCTGGGCGGTTGAAACGCGGCGGGAGCGAGCACGGCGAGTTGCTTCCGTCGCTTCGGCTGTTTCCATGGCAGCTTTATATTCTGATTTGCCTTCGAGGATCGAATTAGTTAATTGTGATGTAATGAGACCTATCACGCGCATTGCATCGTCGTTGCCCGGTATCGGGATGTCCACCAGATCGGGATCAGAGTCGGTATCCAAAAGACAGATCGTTGGAATTTTGAGTTTTCGTGCCTCGGCGATCGCCAGGTGCTCACGTCGGGCATCGATTATTATCAGGGCGCCCGGCAGTTTGTTCATCTCGCGAACGCCTTCGAGGTTGCGTTTGATCTTACGCATCTCGCGGCGGAGCGTCGATTCCATTTTTTTGCTCTGGTCAGCCATTAGCCCTTTTTCATCCATATCTTCCAGTTCTTCCAATCGGACGAGCCTCTTGCGGATGGTAGCGAAGTTGGTCAGCGTACCACCGAGCCATCGTTCCGAAACGTACGGCATTTGGCAGCGGCTTGATTGTTCGACGATGGGTTGACGTGCCTGACGTTTTGTCCCGACAAACAGAACGTCTTTTCCGGAAGCGACCATGCTAGCAAGGAACTTCTTTGACCGTAACAGTCCTTTGATGGTCTCTTTGACATTAATAATATGGATTGAGTTACGGGAGCAGAAAATGTACGGTTTCATTTTCGGGTTCCAGCGCCCGCAACGATGTCCAAAGTGCACGCCCGCGTCAACTAATTCGCGGACTATAGTGTTATCCAAAATAAATCCTCCAAAAAACTTTATTACATAAACCTATATACACAAACACCCTATAGTGGTTTCTAGAACCAACAGAATACGCTTTGCCGGCGGTTATGTCAAGGCAAAAGATGTGGAAAAAGTTTTTCCCGCTCACGACTTGTCTTGAGCGATATAATTTGCATAACTCTATCAACGTCAACACGTTACGCTGCAATATCGTTGCCGGCGATAGTCCTGTTTTGAGTTTGTCCCGAAAAAAAAAGATTTTATTGGTTGATATCATTTGTACTGGGTTGTTGGGATCGGTCAAGCGGGATAAAGGAACTCCCTGGCAACAGGTTTTACAGGGGCTTGACAAAACTTCGTCAAGAGGCGATTATGTCTGTGGCTGGTATTGGAGACAACAGGCAGGGACAGCCCGGTTTGCCGAGACCAAACAGGTTCTGTCCGGCAGGAATACAGCAGATTCAGGAGATATGGCCATGCAGATAGCACTAGTCGGATTGACGCAGTCGGGCAAGTCGAGTTTGTTCACCGCTCTGACTGGTGGGCATGTTCATTCGCAGTCCGGTTCGGCCCATCAGGCGGACAAGGCTGTCGTTAAGGTGCCGGACCATCGCCTGGAGGTGCTGACGGATATTTATAAGCCGAAAAAAATGACGCCGGCGACCATAGAATTCCTGGACTTGCCCGGTTTGAGTTTTCTCGATGAGCCTAGCCGCCATGACGCTCGCCGGGTTATCGCCCAGACGCGGCAGTACGATATGCTGGTATTGGTAGTTCGCAACTTTGAAAATGAAGCGGTTGCCAAGTATCGAGACCGCATCGATCCGGCTGGTGATGTGGATGAGCTTAGAACGGAGCTGTTCCTGGCCGATCTCGAATCGGTGGCCAATCGGATTGAAAAGCTCGAAAAGGCCATCACCAAACCGACCAAAACGCAAAAAGACGACAAGCATGAACTTGAGTTGATGCGCCGCTATAGTGATACGCTGGAGAATCTCAAACCCTTAAGTGATGTTATCGGGTCACCCGAAGAAGAAAAGTTTGTCCGCAGCTTCGGTTTTCTTACAATGAAACCGGTTCTGGTGGTCTTGAATGTCAACGAGGACAAGGTCAATTTCCCGTCGTCCCTGACGAACGAACAGGCCTGCGGTGAAGTGTTGGTACTATCGGCCTCGTTGGAAGCGGATCTTGTCGTGCTCGATCCTGACGAAAGGAGCGTTTTTCTTGAAGATATGGGGCTCAAAGAAATTGCCCGTGATCGGCTGATACGCATGTGCTATCGCACCGTAAACCTTATTTCCTTTCTTACCGTGGGTAGCGATGAAGTGCGGGCCTGGACGGTATCGTCCGATTGCCCGGCTGTCGAGGCCGCCGGCGCTATTCACACGGATATACAGCGCGGCTTTATCCGTGCAGAGACCATCAGCTTCGACGATTTTGCCGCTGCCGGCGATATGAAAGCCGCCAGGGCTGCCGGTAAAGTGCGTCTCGAAGGCAAACAATATCCCGTCCAGGACGGCGATATTATCAATTTTCGTTTTAATGTTTGACCTAAGTGGACACGCTTGATGTGGAGTCGGCCGCAGGTCGCCGGCGATATCTTAACACACCTCATACCATGAAAGAGAGGTAAAAAGCTATGAAGCCAAATGTATTTCTGACAATTGTGATGAGTGTTTTAATGTTAACAGGTTGCCGGGATGAGACCCCAACCGCACCCAAAACAGGAACCCCCAAAATGACTACAAGCAAAACGGAAAGCACATTCAAGTACAATCTGGAATTTCTCAAAAAATATAATGATGTAATCGTCTTGTCGGACCCTAACGGCATGGGGCGGATCGCGGTTATGCCCGCGTTGCAGGGCCGGGTGATGACCAGTACCGCCGCCGGTGCGGAGGGACTGAGCTTCGGCTGGATTAACCATAAACTTTTTGCTTCCGGTGAAAAGCAGGAACATATCCATGCCTTCGGGGGCGAGGATCGTTTCTGGATCGGCCCGGAAGGGGGCCAGTTTTCGATATTCTTTAAGAAAGGCGACCCGTTTGACTTCGAGCACTGGCAAACCCCGGCCCAGATCGACACGATTCCTTTTGACGTAGTCTCGAAAGATGAGAACCATGCGGTCTTCAGGAAGGATATGGAGCTGATCAACTATTCCGGTATTACACTCAAACTTCGTGTGGATCGGGAAATTCGCGTACTGGATCGCAAGGACGCGGCCGATTTGTTGGGCGCAAAACCAGCCTCAACCGTCAATATGGTTACATATCAGTCAAAAAACACGATGACCAACACCGGCAATGACGCCTGGCAAAAAGAAACAGGTCTGCTGTCGATCTGGATACTGGGCATGTACAATCCGTCGGCGACGACAACGGTTGTGGCTCCATTTAATACCGGTCCGGAAGCCGAGTTGGGTCCGATCGTCAATGATGTTTATTTTGGCAAGATTTCCGCTGACAGACTGGTCGTCAAGGATGGCGCGATCTTCTTTAAGGGTGATGGGCGAAGCCGTGGCAAGATCGGCCTTTCGCCCGCCCGGGCCAAAAATATCCTGGGTAGCTACGACCTGGCCAATCAGGCCCTGACCATTGTCCAGTACGACAAACCCGAAGGCGCTACCGACTATGTCAATTCCCTGTGGAAAATCCACGATGAGCCTTACAAGGGCGATGTGGTAAATTCATACAACGACGGCCCGCCCGAACCCGGCGCCGATCAGCTCGGCCCGTTCTATGAACTGGAATCATCTTCACCAGCGGTCGCTTTAAAGCCCGGCGAAACTATAACGCACATACATCGTACTTTTCATCTGCAAGGCTCGGAAGCAGACCTGAACGCTATCGCTGAGAAAACACTGGGAGTAACCATTAAGCAAATAAAATCAGCCTTTGCAAAATAAGGGAAATGCGGGATGGACTTTGCCGTGACGAGCCTGTCGAACCAGGTCCATGCTGCAAACTGTCAAACGGTTAATATGAGGAGGTGGCATGGCCACTTTTTCTGTTCCAGACGGTTGGCAAAGGACCGCTCCCGTTGGTCGCTCACTGGAATAGCAAAATCACGAAATTAACAAATTTAACATAGGAGACTAAACCATGACCATGTTGATTGTAGTTATTGTTATCGCGGTGATCGTTGTTGGAATTCCAATCCTGATTTATAACAGCCTGGTCGGCAAAAAAAACCAGGTGCTTAATGTGTTCGGCAGTATCGATGCCCTGCTGAAAAAGCGATACGACCTGATCCCTAATCTGGTTTCTACGGTTAAGACCTATATGAAACACGAAAGGGGTACGCTTACCGATATTACCGAACTGCGGGCCAAGGCCGTTTCCGGTAAGTTATCCGATGACGAAAGGGTCGATCTTGATAACAAGATCTCTGGTATGCTCGGCGGCATTATGGTGGCGGTGGAAAATTATCCCGATCTCAAGGCCAATCAAAATTTTCTGCAACTGCAGGCGGCCATGAACGAGATCGAAGAACAGATATCCGCCGCCCGGCGGGCATATAACGCCGCCGTTACCGACTACAACAATGCCCTGGAGATGTTCCCCAGTAATATTGTCGCCTCCATGATGCGCTACGAGCGCAAAAGGCTATTCGAGATCAGCGAAAAAGAGCGGGAAAATGTCAATGTCGGCGAACTGTTTAAGAGTGAATAAATGATGGAGATGATGGAGACGATGTATGAAGACGCTGGAAGAATTGCGGCAATTTTATGACACAACGTTAATCAATAAGCTTACGGTACTGGAGGCACAGCGAAAAGCGGTTGTAAAAAAAGTTAGTATTGTCGCGGTCGTTATCCTGGCAGTTATCGCTGTGGTACTCATTGTAATGCGCGGCGCCATTGCCCAGTCCGCGATGTTCGCGTTATTTCCAGTCGTCTTCGGTTTGGTTATCCTGGGTGTTATAACTCATTTAATGGCCAGGGGTTATGTCGGCCAATTCAAGGATGTGGTTATTTACGGCATCGTGAAATTTATAGATGAAACCCTCAGTTACAGCAAGCACGGTTATATTGGGGAATCGGTATTCCGGGCCTGCGAGATATTCAAACGCCAGCCCGATCGTTACAAGGGTGACGATCTGGTAGCCGGAAAGCTCGGGGCTACCGAAATAGAATTCTCTGAGATTCACGCCGAATACAAGACCACCACCACCGATAGTAAGGGACGCAGAAAAACTCATTGGCATACGATATTTAAGGGGTTGTTTTTTATCAGCGATTTCAATAAGGATTTCGCCTGCGAAGTGGTTGTTCTGCCCGATACGGCGGAAAGATTTCTGGGTCGGCTCGGCCAGATGTTTCAGTCATGGAATATCGGCCGAGGCGAACTGATAAAACTGGAAGACCCCGAATTCGAAAAACTCTTTGCCGTTTACAGCGATGATCAGATTCAGGCACGCTATATCCTTTCGACCAGTTTGATGAAAAGAATCGTCGATTTTAAGAAAAGAACGGGGCGGCAGATATTCCTTTCTTTTATACGTTCCAGGATATATGTCGCTGTTTCCTATAATAAGAGTCTTTTCGAGCCGCGGTTGCTGCGAACCTTGATTGATTTTGCCCCGATCCAGGGATATTTCGAGGACCTCCAGGTTGCCATTGGAATCGCCGATGATCTCAACCTTAACACCCGCATCTGGAGCAAACAATAGTAGCGATGAAAGCTATTATAATCAGTATTGGTGACGAACTGGTTTTGGGCCAGGCGGCCGATACGAACGCCGTATGGTTAAGTCAGCAGCTACCGCCTTTGGGTATTACTGTCACCGAGCACGTAACGGTCGGTGATGATATTGATGCTGTCACAGCGGCGCTGACACGGACGGGGCAAACGGCGGATGTGCTGCTGGTTACCGGCGGGCTGGGGCCAACTGACGATGACCTGACCCGCTATGCGCTGGCGAAGGTGTTGGCAGTTGAATTGGAGCTGCGCCGGGACTGCCTGGAACAGATCGAAAAATTCTTTCTCCGAATGAATAGAGAAATGTCGCCTACCAATCGCGTTCAGGCAATGATTCCAGCCGGATGCGAGGTACTGGCAAACCAAATCGGCACGGCGCCCGGTATTTCGGTTCGGCTCGCCGCGGCGGCCGCGTTTTTTCTGCCGGGCGTTCCAAGCGAAATGAAAAAGATGTTCGACGAGTCGGTCAAAAGCAAATTACAGGAATTAATATCTGTAGATGGAGTTAAGGGAGTTATTGTTTGCCGGGCCTTGTGTGTTGTCGGTACGGGAGAGTCGAATATCGCTCAAATGCTGGGCGGCATGATGGCTCGTGGTCGCAACCCATTGGTCAACAGCACCGTCGCTGACGGCATGATCAGCATTAAGATTATTGCCCGGTCTGATGATGAGACAGCGGCCCAGGGACTTATTGAGCCTGTGGAAATGGAGATACGAAAGCGTTTGGGTGACTTGATTTTTGGCTGTGGCGATGAGACGCTTGCCGGCGCGGTTGCGGATATGCTGCGCCGGCAGAGGCGTACCTTGGCGGTTGCCGAAAGCTGCACCGGTGGTTGGCTGGCCAAGGAGCTGACCGATAGTTCCGGGGCGAGCGAGTTTCTGCAGGCCGGCTGGGTCACTTATAGCAACAGGGCCAAGACAGATTGCCTGGGTGTCAGTACAGACATCATTGATAGTTACGGAGCGGTCAGCGAACAGGTTGCCGGTCAGCTCGCCGCCGGCGCCCGGCAAATTGCACAGACGGATTACGGTCTGGGCATTACCGGCATCGCCGGACCAACGGGTGGAACGGATGAAAAGCCGGTGGGCCTGGTTTACATTGCCCTGGCGGACGAGACTGAGGTAAAAGTTATCCGCAATGTGTTTCCAGGCGACCGCGATCAGGTACGCCGACGGGCGGTCAACACCGCTCTGGATGCGCTGCGTCACAGACTAATACAAAGAAACGCAAAGGCGGATCAGTAGAGATGTTTTGGAAAACACAGGTTATCTGCCGGTCTTGCCCCTGCGATCATTCAGCAGGATCATGTCAGTTATCTTTATTTCCGGTTTGAGCATTTGGTCCTGAGCAGGCTGTGCATGTATCTTTCTGACTACGTCCATGCCCTGTAGAACCTGTCCGAAAGCTGCAAATCCGACCCCATCGGGATTGCGTTTACCGCCGAAATCAAGTTCCGGTTGATCGCCGATGCAGATCGAAAAATCAAAATCCGCTGTCCCGGGTCCGTACCTTGCCATCGAAAGCGTTCCGTTTTTATGGGTCAGCCCTGTCATTACCGTCGTCTCATGCGCAATTGGCGGCAGCTTCTGTGGATGGTCATCGTATTGCAATCCACCCTGAAGCACTTGAATCTTCACCTTGTTATCAGGCTGGTTATCCTTCGGGCCGGTCCTGACAACACGGTAAAATGTCGAGCCCCTGAACCGGCCCTCATTGACGTACCGCAGGAAATTCCCGACCGTTATCGGCGCTTCCCTCTCATACAGTTCAATCCTGATATCACCCATTTCGGTCTTGATCAAAACCTGCGGATTCCCTGAACTACAGCCCGCCAAGGTCACAGCACATAATAGCACAACAAACAAAATACTTCGCCTACTAATCATAACTTTCACTCCATTTGTGTTTTCCACTTGTATTTTCTGTCCTGAGAGAATTCTACCTAATATTTTTGGCTCCTCATAAGAATCTGTACATGGATATGCCAAAAAATGACTGGTTTC
>CAZICK010000013.1:0-54784 GCA_964537505.1 uncultured Pirellulales bacterium | reverse complement strand
GTCAGTTCTTTTTTTCATGCCAAATCTGTAGCCTATACCATGTACTGATTAGTAACTCTTGCTGTACTGAGACCTACCTTCTCATTGGGCCATTTCCAACTGAATCCATAGCACAGAATGTGATTTCATATATTGAGACGCGTTTGTTTCGTTTCTTGGTCTTGTTAATCAAGAGCACTCAGAATGGAATGAAGAAAGTCTATTCGTTTGTACCCATACAGGACTTCGCCGAGCCTTGGACTGACGTGAAGCTCTACAAGAAATACGGCCTGACGAAGGCCGAGATCGCCTTTATTGAGTCCATGGTTCGTCCGATGGAGGCGAATAATGAGTAAGAAGAAGCATCCACAGATGGCGCAGAGGAGTGCAGACAAAATAACGAAAAAGCATCTGCGTAAAACTGCGGATAATCCCTTGTTTGATCGTGTGGTCTCGATTCTGGAGCAGGCCAGGCAGCATGTTGTTCGCGCGGTCAACACGAACATGGTGCTGGCCTACTGGCTGATCGGGCGGGAGATCGTGCAGGAGCTTCAAGGCGGCAAGGGGCGGGCGGAATACGGAAAGCAAGTGGTGGAGCAGCTTTCTTCCCGATTGACTGAGCGGTATGGAAAGGGTTTCTCTATCACCAATTTGTGGGATTTCCGGCAGTTCTACATGGCCTTTTCTGATCGGTATCCAATTCTCCGCCCAATGGGTGGGGAATCTGCTGGAGACCCAATTCAGTACCCGGCGGGTACTAAATCTTCGGAACAGTCAATTCCACGCCCAATGGGCGGGGAATCTCCCGAGATGGCAATTCTCCGCCCAGCGGGCAGGGAATTGGCGGCGGGGCAAAAAAGCCACCCGCTGGGTGACGAATTCCAGCAAGGCTTCTCTTCGCAGCTCTCGTGGTCCCATTACCGCGCCCTGATGCGGGTGGAGAATCTGGATGCGCGAGATTTTTATGAGCGCGAAGCGGTCGCGGGGGGATGGGACAAGCGCACACTGGAGCGGCAAATCCATTCCTACTATTTCGAACGGATTCAAAAAAGCCGTAAGCCCGAGAAGATGTTGGCCGAAGGGCGATGTCTGCCGGTTCCGGTTACACCCGCCAGCGATGAACTGAAAAATCCGTATGTGCTGGAGTTTCTGGGACTTCCAGAAGTGGCCGATTTTCGGGAGTCGGATTTGGAGCGTGGCATCATCACTCATTTACAGCGGTTCCTGCTCGAACTGGGAAATGGCTTTGCCTTTGTCGCCCGGCAGAAGCACATCCGTATCGGAGATGACGACCGCTTTATTGATCTGGTGTTCTACCACTGTCGCCTGAAATTCTACCTGTTGATAGACTTGAAGGTGGACGATCTGACACATGCGGATGTGGGGCAGATAGACGGTTATGTGCGGATGTATGACGACCTTTTCGTGGCGTCGGATGACAACCCAACCATCGGGCTGATCCTCTGCACGGAGAATAACGAAACCGTTGCTCGATACTCGGTGCTGAAGGATCGCAAACAGATTTTCGCCTCCAAGTATATGCTTTGCCTGCCGACGGAAGAACAACTCCGCGTGGAAATAGAAAAAGAGCGTAAGCTGATCGAAGGGGCCTCAGCGGAAGATCGTCCGCAGCTTGCGCAGAGGGGCGCAGATAAAATCATGAAAAACCCTCTGCGCAAATCTGCATCATCCGCGGATAAAAAGGAAACACGATGATCGCAGATAAATTCTTCCCGCCTCGCCCAGCATCGCGGCCCACGATCTACGCCTACGCGGATACGAATCCACAGTATGCCGGGTTGCTCAAGGTCGGCTATACCACGGCGGATGCGCAATCCCGCGTGGCTCAGCAGTACCCCACATTGAGACCCGGCAAGCCGCCGTACCGGATCGTTCTCGAAGAATCGGCTATGCGCGGCGATGGGTCGGGCTTCACGGATCATGATGTGCATCGTTACTTGCGGATGATCGGCATCAAGAACTCTAAAGGCGAGTGGTTTCGTTGTACGGCGGAACAGGTCAAAGCGGCGGTCATTGCGGTACGGAATGGGCAACTGAATGAAGAAAACCGATCGCTGGATTTCAAGATGCGGCCGGAGCAGGAAGCGGCGGTTGAAAAGACCATCGCCTATTTCAAGAGTTTCCGCAGAGAGAACAAGAGCAAGCCGCCGCATTTCCTTTGGAACGCCAAAATGAGGTTCGGCAAGACCTTTGCCGCTTATCAGTTGGCAAAGGAAATGGGATGGCGGAAGGTGCTGGTGCTGACCTTCAAACCGGCAGTTCAAAGCGCGTGGGAAGATGACTTGAAGCGCCATGTTGACTTCCAGGGCTGGCAGTTCATTTCGCCCGGCGGCTTGGCGTATGAGGATACGGACAAGAAGAAGCCGTTTGTCTGCTTTGGTTCTTTTCAGGATTATCTTGGAAAAAATCCCGCAGGCGGCATCAAGCCCAAAAACGAATGGGTTCATACCACTAACTGGGATTGCGTCATTCTTGACGAATATCATTATGGATCATGGCGGATTAGAGCTAAAGAATTATTTGAAAAAGAATACGATAAGGAAATTCTCGATGAAAATAATTCTATACTGAAAGAAGAGGGTTATCCTGATATTGATTTTGATGAAGAACTTATGCCCATCACCACCCATGCTTATTTATATCTTTCCGGCACGCCGTTCCGAGCCATTGCATCAGGCGAGTTTATCGAGGAGCAGATCTTCAATTGGACTTATTCAGATGAACAGCGGTCCAAGCGGGACTGGAAGGGGACAAACAATCCCTATGCCGCACTGCCGCGGATGGTCATGTTGACCTATCAGTTGCCGGACGCAATCCGGGAAATCGCCATGCAGGGCGAGTTCGACGAGTTCGACCTGAACGTCTTCTTTTCAGCGGAAGGGTTGGGTGACAAGGCGAAGTTCAAGTACGAGGAAGAAGTTCAGAAGTGGCTGGACCTGATTCGGGGTTCGTTCATGCCGACCAGCGTTGACAACCTGAAGCTCGGCGCACAGAAGCCTCCGATGCCGTTTTCGGATGTGCGGCTGCTGAACGTGCTTTCTCACACCTTCTGGTTCCTGCCGAGCGTTGCGTCATGTCATGCTATGAGCAACTTGCTGGCGAAGAAGCAAAACCGCTTCTATCAAGATTACACGGTGATTGTGGCGGCCGGAAGCGCCGCCGGTATCGGGGTTGCGGCCCTGCCGCCGGTGCTGGAGGGTATGGACGAGCCGCTAAAGACCAAGACGATCACGCTGTCATGCGGGAAGTTGACAACAGGCGTAACAGTGAGGCCGTGGACCGGGATTCTCATGCTGCGCAATTCATCCACCCCTGAAACTTACTTCCAGGCCGCCTTTCGGGTGCAGTCCCCGTGGACAGTCAGAAATCCCGACGGTGCTTCGCCGAATCAGGAGCAGATCATCAAGGAGGAATGCTACGTCTTTGACTTTGCGCTGGACCGTGCCTTGCGGCAGATCGCCGACTACAGTTGCCGCCTGAATGTCAACGAGTCCAATCCCGAGAAGAAAGTAGAGGAGTTCATCAGTTTCCTGCCCGTGCTGGCATACGACGGCAGTTCGATGAAGCAGATTGACGCCGCCGGGATTCTCGACATGGCCATGAGCGGCACGACCGCCACCCTGCTTGCGCGACGATGGGAGAGCGCGTTGCTGGTGAATGTGGACAATGACACACTCAGGCGGCTCATGGCCAATCCCAAAGCCATGGAAGCCCTGATGAGCATCGAGGGCTTCCGGAATTTGAACCAGGACATCGAGACCATCATCAACAAATCGGAAGCTGTCAAAAAGGCAAGGAAAGAGGCGAACGACGAGGAACTTTCCGCCAAGGAGAAGAAGCAACTGACCGAGGAAGAGAAGGAGTACAAGAGCAAGCGGAAGGAGATCCAGGAGAAACTAATAAAGTTTGCCACGCGGGTGCCGATTTTTATGTATCTGACGGACTACCGCGAGCGATGCCTGAAGGATGTCATCACGCAATTGGAGCCGGGATTGTTCAAGAAAGTCACCGGATTAGCTGTGAAGGACTTCGAGCTGCTCATGAGTCTTGGTGTCTTCAACAGTGCCTTGATGAATGACGCAGTATTCAAATTCAAACGGTACGAGGATGCCAGCCTGAGTTATACCGGCATTAACAAACACGAAGGTGAAGACATTGGTCTTTATGACACTGTGTTGAGCCGTAAGGACTATCAAGCGACCTTTGAGAATAAGGTATAAATGACCTAACGCCGGACGAAATCGCGATAGTTGAAAGTAGTGGGAGTTAATTATATGGCTGAAAAACCAAGTGAAAAACAGATCGAAGCTCGCAATAGTCTGCCGGACGAGTTGAAGCCTATTTTTGATGAATTTGTGGCAGATTATAAGTATGCCGCTACTATGCGTCATGGTCGGCCATATATTTCGTACATTGTTTTAGCGGATATGATAAGGGCCGGCTGGCGGCTTTCGGCAAAGCCCGTGAAGTAGAAGGCACCGTCGCCGCCCACACCGACTGACCAATAAAATAATTATCCATTATTTGTGTTGCGTTTCAGATTGAATTTCGGGTATAAATACAACTATCTGGTATTGTCATTCAGTGCGGGCATGAGGATCGATTTTTTGTCTATATCCGGCGAATAGGCGTTTAACCACTATTTCATCGCCGTTACCAGTTGTCGGGTATCCTCACTTTGTTGTTGATGAGCCTTTTTGAAAAACTCGGTCGCCTCGGGATGTTCCTTTTTGAACAGTTCGTTGCCGGTGACTATTTCCCGCAGGGCCTTACTTTTCTGACGAGCCACTCTGATCGTTGCGGCAACCCGGCTACCATACACGCCGCCCACCACGCCAGCCAAGGCCAGACCAAACTCCATCAAGTTGTCAGCTACATCCCATGGATCGGGCCTTTGCAAAGCTGCCTGTCTTGCCTGCCGGGTAACCGCTTCATTTTCATCGCTGAGAATATCTTCAACGCTCTGTGCCTGCGGTATTTCCTGTGGCAGACCGTAATATGCCATGATCGCTTCACTTTGCGATGCAGCCGTGCCCGTCAACTCCCGCAAGGCTGGCGAGACTGCTTCCTGCCGGGCCTCGATCGCCGCTGCCTGTACGGTCTTATGATGCAGATAAGCATTCTGCTTCTGCGCCTCGCCCGGCGCAAACCGTAAACTCCCACAACCACCACTCGCCCCAACCACCGCTGTGATTACCATCACCACCAATACTTCTCGTTGTTTGCGCATAGCTTTTCCTTTTCTGATAAAAAGGCCACTGGGTATAGTTCCCGTTCCGTTGTTTAGAGTAACAGCCTCAGCCATTATTGACGCACGTTTTCCCCGACCATTGCCGTTCCAGCGTCTTGAGCCGATATTCATGATCCTGCTGCCGTCCGGCCAGTTTTTCTATACGTTCCTGCAACCCGACATTTGCATGGATTAACTGATCCAAATCATGCTGTATCAGGGCCAGATCCTTTTGCAGATTGCTCCAGCCGGCTACCAGCATAATCAGTATCACCAGCAGGTGCAGTATCGCTGGCAGCGTGATTTCCCGCCGGAAACGCCAGGTTGATATATTGCCATTATCTTTTTGTTGGGACGTGTCTTTCGTTGGGTTAACCATAAAAGTCCTGTTTTCCTGCTACGGTTTTACATAAAAAACGTTATTTTTCCCCACCCGCCACATCACCGCATACATACCTGACGATATACTACCGTCTTCGGTAAACGGCTCAGCAACGTTATACGCTTGAAGATCACCGCTGACCACAGATGGAGTATCCCCGGGCGTGGTAATATTTACCAGTTGAACGTTATACAAATTGTAACTATCCAGGCTGAGTATCTTAATCGTCCATGCCGGCGGCATCGCACCGGTCGCTCTGACCAGAGCCAATTCATCCTGTATCCCCTGCCCGCTCCGTCGTGCCAGCCGAGCGAGCTTTTCCTGTAATTCAACGTTATTCGTACCATCAGTCATTCTTGTGCTTCCTATGTCGCCGAGGTTCCCTGGGGGGTTCAACTGCCGAAACTGATCGTCGTGGTCCATTGATCCGCCAGGGTTATTCGTACCTTGTCCACTTGTGGCAGCGCCTCACCCGGCCCGCCCCACTGTCTCAGATCGACTCCCCGTCCGCTGATCTGGCGTACCACATCGCCCGGCCAGACCTCCGGCCGCACAAAGGTCAATTTCACCGTACCTGCCAGTTCATCCTGTCTGACCCGAGCCAGTTGTTCCCGCAGTTGCCCTCGAATATTCTCACTGTCGTCAACAACATCCGGCGGCCCTGTCTCGATGGCGCTGCTACCGGCAAAGATGCTGCCGGACCTTACCTGCCGGTATTTGCGCTCATTGATATTTGCGCCAAGAATCGATACTCACACCTAAAACGCCGCCCGGGCACCAGAGCCAATGATTCATAATCCTTTCGACGCTGGCGTCTTCATTACCCAAATCGAAAATCACCGTCCGGACCTGACGAGCGCAATCGACAGGCCCATCGCAGATAATCGCTTCGAGAGTCTCATCACTGTCGATCGAAACGGTAATGCGAAAACGCAGCTTATCGTCGTAGATAGCTGCCCATACCTGCGGATCCAATTGATTACTGCTCAGATAGATTCCACATTCTTCCAGCAGAATATTAAACGCCCCGCCGTACGGCCCCCAGCTCTCGCCCCCATCGTATGACACCTCTATACGTCCATACGGAATGAAAATACCAGATAGTTGTATGGGACATCAGTTTTGAGTTTATTGAACAATATGCACAAAGACTATTCGACTCCTAAGAGCCAGAAGCTCGCCATTTCAGCAAAGTCCATGAGATTTACGATTCCATCACCTCCGGCAGGATAGATATCGCCAGGTACATGGCTGCCCGTAGCCAACCAGTGAGATGACAACTCGAACAAATCTTCCGTGTCCACAACACCATCAGGTTGAAAATCCCCCGGCACAGGATTTACAGCAATGGTCGATTGTATGTTATTGTCCTCATCAAATTCGTCAATGCTATTGTTTTCATCAACCGTCGTATAAAGTATAGGAAGCCCGTATGGCAAAGACGTCACTACAAAAGAAACATCCTGATAAGCTCCTGCCGCAATCAACGGGACATTTTCCTGGGCCAGAATGGTACCATCGCTGGCATTCAACCTGAGTTTGACATTGATATTCGACGCATCCAGAACACCCTCGTTTGCTATTCTCGCAGTAAGGACACAAAGCCCACCGGCCCTCTGGACCACGATCTCGCTGATAGTGATATCCGCGCGAAGCACTTGAATCTGGGCTATGTTATTCAACCAGTCTCTATCATCCTGCTCCAAATCAGGATCAACCACAACGTAAATATCTCTTGGCAAAATGGTGCTTGGTACGGTCCAGAGAACCGACACCTGCGCCTGCTGGCCACCGGCGATCGGATCGACTATGGTCTGCACACTTTCGATCAATGTGCCTGCCGCCTGCGGATCACCATCGTAAAAGGCCACATCCACATCCGTCGCTGCTGACTCGCCGAGGTTGCTTACGGTCGCTGTCAGTGTTGCCTGGCTTCCGGGGGTCGGATTCAATGGGTCCATATCCACATCTTCCACCGTGATAGACAGATCACTGCTTAACTCATAAACCAGACAGGTCAGGTCACTGCGACCGGCTTTCGGCACTCCTTCCACAATAACCGGGTTGCCGTCGATAATCACCTCCTGATCCTCGTATTCGGTCCAGTTCTTGTCATAGAGGCAGAAAAGGCTACCGTTGGGGGCAAACTGGCCACTGACAAAACGTTCGGCGGCATCATCACGGGTAAGTTGGCGGGGTTGGCTCCAAATGTCCAATGTCTGACTGTAATAGGCTACCCATAAATCATTGTACGTCTCGGACACATCATTCCATATCAAGGCTACCTGGCCGTTATCACCCATAACCAGGTCAAAGTCCTTACTGCCAATCGATTCGTTCGGTGTGGCCACTACGACAGAATTCCCAACATCGGTGCCTACAGCCATGCGGATATCACTGCCTTGCAACCAGGCCAGATACAACGTGCCGCCGGAATCATACGCAAGCCGGGGAGCGGTGTCGGTGTTGGGATCAGATGTCAATTGAGCAGGAGTGGTCCAGGAAACGCCGGAATAGGTTGAGACCCACAAATCCTGGTCTTCGGAAGTATCCAGATCATCATCGGCATCCACACAGAAAACAAACGTTCCAGTTACACCATCATAAGCCAGCGTGGTGTCCAGAATAGTTCCAAACCCAGCGGCCATCGCAGCCGGCGTGTTCCAATTCACACCATCACAATGGGACCACATAATATTATTGGTGTTGGTCGTTGATCCCCACAGGTCGTTAGTCGCGTTGCTGACCCAAACCGCCAGCATATCACACGGGTCCGATGCCGCCAGTCGCGCGGAACGATCAAGGATGTTATTACTGGTTATCCTTTGGACCGCCGACCAGTTGCCCGTACCACTATCATATACACTCACGGCAATCTCAAGATTAGACAGGAACGTCTCCATATCAGCCGTATCCGGCAGTACATCGTTAGCATTTTGCCAGATGCAGGCGATTTCAGTTTCGGACAGGCTCAGCAGTTGGGGATACAAATCGGCCGTGCCATCGTCAAAGATAGCATTAGGTTCAGACCATATCCCGTTGTCGAATCCGGCAAAGGTTGCCTCGGTTCGGTTAATCAGACTGCGGCCGGTGTCATCGGCGATCCAGGCGGAAACAATCCCGTAACTATCCACCGCTGTATCCGGCACCGAATATGGATACACCGCCGACTGGAGCACCTGTTCGCCTTGAAGGCCGCCTTCACCCAACAACGCCATTCCCTCATCCATCATCAGCAGTGGCTGCGCTGCCTGCGATTGATAAGACAGATAATCACGCGATAAAAGTGAGTAATCATCTCCGCGCAGCAGTTCATCCATGCTGAGCATAGAGGACATAGCCCCCGCTTCTTGTTCGGGCCATTCATAGCGCAGCTCCAGCGGACCCCACTTGAACGGCCCGGTCACCGCCTGCACGCCGCCCACTAAAATAATATATGGATCCATCCAATCAAAGGTTGGCATAAATTCAAACTCACCGTGGAAACCGCCGCCCAGATAGCCTTCCACGCAAACCACTTTGGCCACGCCCGCCCCCAGAATGCCTTTGGCCAGCGGTTCAAACTCAAAAGTGCCTGTCCACAACGGTCCCTGGCTGTCCCAATCGTCTATCCCTACTTCCAGGTCCAAATCTAAAGAAACCTCCGCACGAACGTAAATTGGAACCGGACCTACCGCACCACAGGGTATTTGGGGCGAACTGTACAGAAAATCGCATCCCAGATCAAGACCGCCGCCGGGCATCCACTTTTGTTGATAGGCTGACCAGACAAAGTTGAATTCCAGCGCTATCCCCGGAGAGAATTCAATAAAAGGCAATTTCATACCCTTCGTGGGCTTAATGCCTTTGCGAATGATTTGCTTGTATTTCTTATCGTATCCGAAGGCGAACAATTCCGCCTTACCATCGCCACTGATATTACCTGATAATTGTCCTGATAGTTCAAATCCCACTTTCATGGATTTGCCGCCGAATAAGGGAAAACTGCTGGGCACATTATGCTCGTCCCATTGGGCGACACTCATATTCAAACTGTCGATCCCGAGGATTTTATATTGCAATCCCGTGGCTGTATTCATCGGTACATAGTAGGCCGAGGGGATGAGATTGACAATCGGAGGGACGGGTATTACAAGGAAACTGGCTGCATAGACCATCGATTCCAAAGCTCCCCCATCGGCAACGGCCACTACCCGTAGCGTTTCTCCTTCCTCGAAATCATTGCCAACGTCAAAACTGCGGGAAATGGTATCGCCGGAGATGCTGTCGGTAATCGTCTGGCCCGGCAGGATCCACTTGACCTGGTAAGGCGTATGGCCGTGCCAGTCGATGGTCGCCGTGAATGTCTGGCTCAGAGATACCCCGTCCAGGAAATATACATCCTTGCCGCCCTGGCAGTATTTACTCCGCACCTGGGCCACGCCGAAATCGACCTCGGGATTCATCAGGATGTTAATAAACGTACCCGATCCTTCCGTCACCGTGACGGTCTGGTCCACCGGATAGTAGCCGCTCTTGGATACCGTCAGGGTCTTTTCCCCACCGGCCGGATCATCAATGCTGAACTGGCCCTGGTCGTCGGTCTGCACCGGCGTCTCGCCAGATAAGGTTACGGTCGCCCCTTTAATAGGCGTACCGGTCCGCTTGTCACGCACCACCCCGGCAAAATCTGCTGTCTGCCACGGCTGGCCGCCATCAAAGCTAAATGACCCCGAATCCCCCCAGCCTCGGTTGACCGGGTAGAGATCAAGACTAAAGCCGCTGCTGTCTGCATAATCGTAGGCGCCGCCCAGAGGAAACGACAGCAGATCAATCGCAAACTCCGGCGAGTCTGCGTAGTCGAAATCTGCTCTGGCGGGCGAAGTCAGCAGCAAGCAGCCCGCAGTTAGCAGTAGGATAGTCAGAAGTCGATAGCGCGAAGCCAGAAACTTGTGACGGCCATTGTTCTTATTATCGGTATTCGTATTCATTTCATGCTCCTATGTTTATTTGAATTATTTCAATTTCTGTATGTATCAATTGCTTACTGCTTACTGCTCGCCGCTGACTGGCTTTTACTTATCTTACCAATCAAGCTGGACAGCATTTTTTCTATTTCCATCGACAATTGAGATGTGTTTTCCGATTTGCTTACAGTCAGGTAGCCCAGGTTTTGGGCAATCTCCATTTGGGTTTGCAGTTCATATACACTCCCGCAGGCGATGCGCAGAAAGCGAACAAAATCACCATCGGAATTCCTGGCATAGCCTTCCGCAATATTACTGGGAATAGAAACAGCCGACCGCCTGATCTGAGAGGTTAATCCATATAGTTCCGACGATGGGAATTCCTTGGTTATGACATAAACCTCTGTCACCAGCTTCATTGCCTTCTGCCATACCAGCAGGTCCCTATATGTCCTTATTTGACTCATGTAACTTTCTTTCTGCTTACTGCTCGCTTCTGACTCCTGACTTATTTACATATTTTGCTATCGAGCAGGGGCTTCGCCCCTGCACCCCAGTAAAGGGTAAAAGAACAAAGTGTAAAGGGTTAATCTAAGTCCAGAGCCAAACGGAACCCGAAGTAGTCGTAGCGATTGGAGGGCGTGCTGCCGTAGCGGTAGGCCACCTGGCAGTTGGCCGCATTGTCGCCCCAATAGCCGCCGCGGAGAACACGATAACTGCCGGAAACCTCCGAGGTCCACTCCCAGACATTGCCACTCATGTCATAGCAACCGTAGTAACTTTCGGCATCCTCTTTGCCACCGGTCCCGTCGAAAGAACCCACCGGCAACGGACCACCGTAGCACATACTCATTCCTTTATGGTAGTTGCACCACGAACAGTCGATCGTGTCCCGATGAAAACCATAAATGTAATAATGCTGCTCGACCGGGTCCCAACCGGCAGCCTTCTCCCATTTGTGATGATTCGGTAAGCGATACGTCAGGCCCGTTTGCCCGCTCAGCCAGGTGCAATAAGCCTCGGCATCATAGAAACTGGCATAACGAATGGGATAATTCTCCCGGCCGTCATGCACTTCGTATGTATAGCTGCCCGAATCGCCAAACCGGTCGATTTCCATATTGCTGGTCCAGTGTTGAGCTGTGGGGTCGGCGTTATTGAGGAACTGGACGTATTGGGCATTGGTAACTTCGTATTTGCCCATCATGAAACTATCGACATATACCCAAGCCTCGGGATCGAATGTGTTCTGGTAGGGAAACCAACCCGAACCTACGAGTACCATGGATTCGGGAGCGTTACCGTCATCGGCGAATACGCGGACCTTGAATGACCCCACCATCCCCGCCATATCATTGCCGGCGTCCCAGGCGACAGCCTTATTACTGCCCGGCGTTATCCCCTGACCGACATCACCGGAAAACGTCCGTGCCGGCACCCGCCAACTGCTTCCACCATTGTTACTGACCGCAATCCACACAGTGCAACTATCACCATCAGCATCGGCAAGATTGTAGGTTATATCCACCAGTTTCGAATCGTCACCCCGCTGACTGGCCGAAACATTGCTGACAACCGGTGCCGAATTAGCCCAAACATGCGATGCCGCCATCACTACAAAACCTGCCACAATCAGTTGCATTCGTTTTTTCATCTTGGTATCTCCTGTAAAGATGTCTGTTATGCAAAACTCCAATCTGTTTCTACTTCGCTGGATGCCCGATCAAGCCGGGCATGACATTCTGGATGCCCGATCAAGTCAGGCATGACATTCTGGATGCCCGATCACGCCGGGCATGACACCAATTGTCATTCCCATGCAAATGGGAATCCAGTATTTCAAGCATAAGGCCGAGATTCCGCAATCTCTTCAAACAAATCCTGCCATTGCGGATTGTCTGTTTCAATCAATTCCAGTTTCCACTTCCGGTTCCATTTCTTCAATTGCTTTTCCCGCTTAATCGCATCGTCGGCGTTGTGATACTGCTCATAATATACCAGCCGATGCACGCCGTATTTTGCCGTAAAACCCTTAACCAGTTCTTTCCTATGCTGATCGACACGTTTCAACAAATTGCTGGTCATGCCAATGTACAACGTGCCATTTCGTTTGCTGGCCAGAATATAGACAAAATATAACTTTGTTTCCATATTACTTTGCCCTCTGGATTCCCAGTCAAACTGGGAATGACAAACCTCTTCTGGATGCCCGATCAAGTCGGGCATGACATTCTGGATGCCCGATCACGCCGGGCATGACATTGTTAGTCATTGCCATTTCTTACGTCATTCCGCCATCTTGTCATTCCCGCAGCCACTGTCATTCCCGCGAAAATTGTCATTCCCGCGGAAGCGGGAATCTATATGTTCCGTCATCTTGTTCGCTGTCTCCTGGATGCCCGATCAGGTCGGGCATGACAGTCACGCTGCCACCTTTGAAAATCGGACCCAGACGGGACCGTCGGCATATTGCCTACCAGACCCGCCTGGCTCCATTAGGTAAATTCGGCCCCCGGCTGATTTGCAACCGAGCAGCGCAGGAATGGGGCCAGGACTTTCAAAGCCACGCTCGCCGGGTCCGTAAACCTGGTGATTCTGGACTAAATCTGTTGAAAGTGCAGAGCCAAACGGAACCCGATGTTGTTGTTCCGATTGGAGGGCGTGTTGTTGTTGCGGTTGGTCACCTGGCAGTTGGTTGCATTGTTGTTCCAATTGCCGCCGCGGAGAACACGACTGCGTATTAGCTCCATCCCTTGAGAACTTCCATTCCCGGCTTAAACGCCGGATCAAGCGATAGCTGTCCGCTTGCTGGGCGTGGCCCATCCAACTAAACAAACGGGGCTTAATATAGTCTAGGTCAATTCTGGCATCAGCATAGGCCTTTCGCATCCAGCTTACCCGGCGGCGAAATTGTCTGATGTTTTCTTTTTTCAACAAGCGATGACTATGCCAGATACGATAGCCCACAAAAGTAAGGCCCGACCGCACCGGACGAATGAACATCTTGTTTTCGTGTGCCTGCAAGCGGTCTATGCTCAATCGTTTTTTCACAGCAGTCCTTGCCTGCTTAAGTTTTTGCCGGTCCTCGTGCAGGAGGATGAAATCATCGCAATAGCGGACATAGGCCCCGATTCCCAAGTGGCTGGTGATGTAATGGTCCAGTTCGGTCAGATACCAGTTGGCGAACCACTGGCTGGTAAGATTGCCGATGGGCAAGCCATGACGCCGCTCTACGGGTGTGAATAGGTTGTCTCCACTGAACCAGATTGTATCACCCGGTTGCTCGTTAGAGGTATCCACAATCAAATCCATCAACCAGAGAACCCGGCGGTCCTTGATAAGTCGCCGGAACTTTTCCTTGAGAATTTCATGGTCGATACTGGGAAAGAACTTGCGAATGTCGCATTGCAGAGCGTATTTATGATGCTTCATCAAATCCTGTAAGCGATTTGCGGCCGCATGGGAACCTTTTTCCTTGCGGCAGGCGTAGCTGTTCGGATGAAAATGCCGTTCCAGAATCAGTTCCAGTACGTTCATCAGGGCATGATGCACCACCCGGTCCCGATAGGGAGCGGCGGAAATCAGCCGGGGTTTGGGCCGGCTGATCCAATGGCTGCGGAAACCTCCCGGCCGATAAGTTCCATCAGAAAGTTCTTCCTGCAAGCGTAAGAGTTTCATCTCCTGAAAGAAATTAAACCGTTGTACCTCGGAACGTCCGCGCTTGCCCCGCTGAGCTTTGTGAGCAGCCAGAACCAGATTGTCCCAGCTAATTAGTTTATCCCATAGATTACCGTAACGTTTCATTTTTCCCTCTGCCTATCATCTATTACCTTTTTCTTCTGCCATCCACCTATCTGAGAACCGATAGACAAGGCAAGTTTAGTTCCATAACCATGGCTTTTTACAGACAATGCTTTCAAATCTTTGGCTAATCGTAGCTGGAAACGTAACACTTCAAGCTCTATATTGGCCTCATCCAGTATCTTTACCTTCTCTCTTGAATATTTCGCTCGCAAGAGCAAAGCTAATATTGTTTGCAGGTGACTCTCCATTGAGGTTCCCAAGCTATAGCGATGATGCCGGGGAAACTTCTCGGTGTGGTGAATCAACCACAACATAAAGTCATAAAAGTCCGCGATAACCTTCAATTCTTGCGCCATGTTTAAATCTGTTACATTCTCACCTTTTGAAGCCCGCGTGATTACTGATTAACGTTTCCAAATTTCGATCCTCGCTTCGCTCGGATAAGAGCAAAGGGTAAAAGAACAAAGTGCAAAGGGTTAATCTAAGTCCAGAGCCAAACGGAACCCGAAGTAGTTGTTCCGATTGGAGGGCGAGTAGTAGTTGCGGTAGGTCACCAGGCAGACGGTAGCAGTGCTGCTCCAACAGCCGCCGCGGAGAACACGACTGTCACCTGAATAGATTGAACTGGTCCACTCCCAGAGATTGCCGCTCATGTCATAACAACCATAGTAACTCTTGTGCGGGTCATAACTGCCGACTATCGTTGGAGCTCCGACACAGTAATTGTAGTTACACTTGGAGCAGTCGATGCTGCCACTTTGGAAAGCGTAAGTCCAGAGCTTTTCCAAGACCGGATCCCACCCGGCGGCCTTCTCCCATTCCTGCTCGGTGGGCAGCCGATAAGTGAAACCGGTTACACTGCTTTTCCAAGCGGCATACGCCTCAGCATCGTATATCGAAACATAACGAACAGGATAATTATTGCGGCCAGCCTGAATCTCATAATAGTAGTTGCCGGGGTCACCTTTCTTGATGATCTCCTGTCCACTGGCCCAGTATGTTCCATCCGGGTCGGCAGCGTTTAGAAATTGACAATACTGTGAAACCGTAGTTTCGTATTTAGCGATAGAGAAACTGTCAACAAATTTATAACTGCCGGGAGCTGCATTTTGATAAGCAAACCATCCACCGGGTATAACGGCCATCGAATCTGGGCCATTGCCGTCATCAGCCCATACTCTTACCTTAAAGTTGCCCGCTTTGCCCGGCATATCCAATCCTGCGTCCCAGGTCACATGTTTGTTGGTTTCTGGTGTAATAGATTGTCCAACAGCTCCTGAAAAATTATCTGCCGGGACCCGCCAATTAGCACCTCCGTCATCGCTGATAGCAACCCAGACGGTGCAGCTATCACCATCCGCATCAGCCAGGTCATAGTAAATATCCACCAGCTTGGAACTATCACCCCGCTGACTGGCCGATACGCTACTCACTACCGGGGCTGAATTTGCCCATACCTGCGATGCCGCCATCACTACAAAACCTGCCACAATCAGTTGCATTCGTTTCTTCATCTTGGTATCTCCTGTAAAGATATTTGTTATATGCAAAACTCCAATCTTTGTCATTCCCGCGGAAGCGGGAATCTATATGTTCCGTCATCTTGTTCGCTGTCTTCTGGATGCCCGATCAGGTTGGGCATGACATTTTAGTCATGGCCATCTCTTACATCATTCCTCCATCTTGTCATTCCCGCGGAAGCGGAACACAAAACGAAACGCCGCCCGCTGATGGTAGTACCCATTGTACCCCACCGGCCCCGAATTGCCAAGAAAAAAAGGGGGAAATCGTAATAATTTTCGGTTCAACTCCCATAAAGTTGGTGCTTTTTACACGGTTTTGCAAGTAAAACCTTGGAGTTTAACGCTTTATGGCCTCCGGCAGGCATGGTATAATATCCCAGCCTCGTAACGTAAGATGCTGCTTTTGAATTATTTTCTACCAACTTTATTGGATGAGAACCTGTTTTTCTTATAAACAAGTTGTCCACCGCGGCGGTGCCAACGGCACACGAAGCTTGCGGGAGTAGCTCAAAAACTTTTTTATTTTTCTCCCAAAAGAGTCGTTTCGGTCCTATATCCGGTCGTCAGGTAGGTGCTTTTTGGCGGGGCGGGCGGGTGGTTTTATCGGTTTTGTCGATATTTTGTTCGTATCGGACCACGATCAGGTCTGCGGCGCTACACGGCGTATTCGGGGTCAATACAAGGCATGTTCGTGGTTGCAACACGGTTTGGCTGAGTTTCAACATGATGTGTCAGGGGTCGCTCCGCGGTATGTTCAGGGTCGATACAAGGTTTGTTAGGGTTCGCAACACGGTTATGTCGGGGGCGCGCATCGGTTATGTCGGAGGTGATACACGGTTATGTAGGAGGCGCACATCGGTTATGTCGGCGGCGCGCATCGGTTATGTGCGCTGCGCGCATCTATGCATCAAGGCCGTCGGCATTACTATCATAATCGTTATAACCGGTACGATCCCGCACTTTCTTCTGTGGGTTGTCTATAGGAAGAAGACGCAAGGTAATAGTAAGAAAAGAAGAGGATCCGCAGATTTACGCAGGATTGACGCAGATAAGAAAAAAAGAAGAGGAAAAAGGCCGCACGGCAAAGTTAAATGCCACGCGGCCTTAAAAGCCAGTGTACGCCCGATAGGCTGTGGGTAAGCCACCGGGTATATTATTAAATCGGTGGTACACCCTGTACGGTCAGCTCGGCGCTTAGGGTTCCGGTTCGTAGTTGGCCATCTTTACTGAAATGGGCACGGACCTGCAGGTTATAATTGGCATCCACCAGGTTCGGGATGAGGAATACCAGCTCGCCGGGTGAGTTCTTTTGGATATTGGCCGCGGGGACCTGGGTTTCGGAGCCATCCGCTGTATTGACAAAGAATATCCCCTCATCTGCCACCTCATCGTCGGTCCGCAGCCGAGCGCCATAGACGGTGCCTATGCTGCCAACCGTGACAGTGCTGTTGGTCTGGCCGGAGCCGAGATCAGCGTATCCCAGCGGGTCGGGTTTGGGCAGGATGGTCGCGTTTTTGGTGACTGTGGCCCGTTCCTGCACCGCCTTGCGGATGCGAGCACCGGCGTTGGCGCCGACCTCGATCGTGTGGCGGGCGGGGTCGAAGGTGTCTTCGGGGCCGACGAAGTTGCCCTTGATCCGCGGGAACAACTCACATACGCCGCCCATCTGTACGCGAAAACCCATTATTAGAAGGTTCTCGCAGGCCTGGCAGAGGTTCTCCAGTACCGCCAGGATATCCGCCTTGCGGACGGTGGTGCCCTGATCGACGATCTGATCGGCCAGCTCGCTTAGCCCTACCGAATCGAGAGTCTGGACCCGACCGGCATACTCGTTGGGCGTTTCGGTTAGTTTGTTTTCGTACAAGGCATAGTGAATAGGCATAATAAAAATCCTTCCTGTCCCTGTGGGACCAGCTTCCACTGGAAGGGCTTGTGCCCAGCCAATGGTGCTATGTTAACTTACCTCGAAAACACAGATTAAATACAAATTCCTATACGCTAGCTCAAGGAATAAAACAACCAAACACTTTCTTTTACCGGTGAAGCTATCGGCAGCCGGACCGCCAGCCTTTAATCGCTGCTTTACCCGTATGGCAACATAGACAACCAGGCTCCCCCCCCAAGAACTTCGTGTGCCGTTGGCACTTGGTCCAGCGAAAGCTGGTCGGCAGCCGGACCGCCAGCCTTTAATCGCTACTTTGTCCGGTACCCAGCGGTGCTTCTGGTACCTTGACCTTCTATACTCCTTGGATATACTATACCCAATGGGTATCATGATGGAGATAACCTGTGAACCACTTAGAACTGCGTTTTGAACTCCCGGATTGGATGCAACATTTCATCGGGAAAGACAAAGTCATCTGCCCTGACCTCGAAGATAGAATGCGATTTGCCATCGGGCTTTCGCGGGAAAACGTGGAACAACAGACAGGCGGGCCTTTCGGTGCCGCCGTCTTCGATAGCGATGGGGTATTGGTCGCCCCGGGGATCAACATAGTGACAGCGAGCAACTGTTCAGTGCTCCATGCGGAGATCGTAGCCTTGATGCTGGCGCAGAAGGTCTTGGGACGCTACGATATAGGGAATGCCGGCCGAGGCCGCTACGATCTGGTGGCTACGACCCAACCATGCGCAATGTGTTTCGGCGCGATCCCCTGGTCAGGAGTCTCTCGGCTGGTCTGCGGAGGCCGCGATGAGGATGCACGGCGTATTGGATTCGATGAAGGCCCGAAACCGGAAAATTGGATTGCGGGCCTTGAATCACGTGGAATTGTTGTTATACAGGATGTGCTTCGTGAGGAAGCGGTGGATGTGCTTCAACGCTATGCACAGCTCGGCAGGCCGATTTACAATGCCACTCGGCGCAACACACCGATAGACCACTGACAGCGGAGAATAAACCGGGCTTTCACTGTTCGATTTTGCTATGCCCAGTGGGTATCAGTCGGTAAACCAACCCGCCGACCAGCAGGATGCCAAACGAAATGATCAAACCAATAGGTTTTCTCTCCCAGGCGTACGATACGCAGCTATAAATCAAAAACGTACACACCCCGCAAAAAATAATTGTCGGTATAGGAAAGCCTGTTACACGATAAGGACGTTCAACATGAGGTTCTTTCCGACGCAGGACAATGACCGCAAAACTCGTCGCCAGATAAAACGAATAAACCGCCACAGCCGTATAAAGTAGAGTATCAATGAAGGAACCAAGCAGCACAATCAGACTCAGTGCAATTGCCCCTTGTGCCGCAAGTGCCATGATCGGCGTGCCGGTTCGACCGCTCCACTTGCCCAGGGCTCCCAAGGCCCGGTGTTCCGCGCCCACCGCATAAGAAATACGAGCGCCGGTAAAAATCAAACCGTTAACAGCACCAAGAGCGGAAATGCAAATCAAACCGCTGATCAGCCTGCCGCCGATTTGCGGAAATACCGTCCCAATACTGTCGGTGGCGACCGCTTCGGAAGTGGCCATCCCCGCATAACCCAATGTGTAAAGAAACGCCCCGTTAACCAGCAGATAAAGCACGGTTACCACCACAGTACCCAGCACCAGCGCCCGGACAATATTGCGGCTGGGGTTTTTCACTTCCGCCGCCACGTAGGCCATCTCGTTCCACCCGCCAAACGTAAACAGCACAAGGACCAACGCTATGCTCAGCGGAAATGGATCAAAAGACCCCACGTCCGGAGAACCCTCAGACGCAATTATTGCCACGACCACAATGCCCAGTAAACCCAGCGATTTGACAATCGTGAGAAAATTCTGCGCCCACTTACCCGCGCGCACACCCACGATGTTGACCACCGTCAAAACAATAACGGCCGCGCCGGCATAAATCGGTTGACTATACGAAATCTCAGAACTTGCCAGGGGATCATAGATCGCACGGGCATAGGTTGCGAAAGCGAACGCAACCACAGCAATGTCACCCGGCCGAACTATAGTAAGTTGAGCCCAGCCAAACAAAAAACCCGCCCAGCGACCGTAGGCACGACTCAGATAAACGTAATCGCCTCCTTGCTGAGGATATGCCGTCGCCAGTTCCGCATAACCTAGCGCCCCGCATAGCGAAAGCAGCCCTCCGACAATCCAAATCGCCAAAACTCCCCACCAGCAGAATACGCCTTTGGCAACATCCGGCGCCGTTTGATAGATTCCCACGCCGATAATGATCCCCACGATAATACACGTCGAATCAAAAAGAGACAGCTCTCTTTTGGGTGTTGTGCTCATAACGATTGAGTTTCCCCGGTTTCTTATGTATTTACTTAGCCTGGAAACCTTTACTATTGGCCCTGCAAGGAAGTATCAGTTAACTTTTTGAGTTAAAATTAAAATGTAAAATTAAGGTATCGCTCGACAGATAACGGAAGAATCCGCCATCTGAACTCCCCACCTGATCGCCCATTAGCGTTAACGCTTCTTGAGCGTCACGCCGACGCCGGCCCTATCCATGTGCAGGAACAGCGTTTCCATATCCGCATTTGTGGTAACAGCCTCAACATAACGCGGATCGGCCTGTCGGACGGTCATGTTGTGAGCCACGATCAACCCGCCCGGCCGCACCAGCGGCAGTAGTTTATTGAGGTAGTCAATATAACCTTCCTTGTCGGCGTCAAGAAACAAAATATCGATCGGATCTTTAAGCCCGGTAACGGTCTGATGAGCATCACCTTCCACCAGCGTAACAATCTGATCTACACCCGCCCGCTTGAAGTTTTCCCGGGCCAGTGACGCCCTGCCGGCATCGAACTCGTGGGTAGTCAGCCTGCCGCCTGTCTTACGAAGCGCCAGACAAAACCAAATGCCTGAATACCCGTTGGATGTGCCGATCTCCACGACATGCTTGGCACCAACCGTCTCGGCCAGCAACCGCAGCAACCTGCCGTCCTCCTTCGGAACATTCATCATCCCGCGCCGCTGGCTACGGTCCATATCGTCAAGAATGTCCAGTATTTTCTTTTCCGCGTCGGTCTTTGGTTTTAGTTGACACTCAAAGGACAGGGCATCTTTATCCTGGGCAATCAGACTTCCAGCCACTGCCACGCCAACCATAATTACAATGCTCAATACCATCTTTTTTAACATATCTTGCTCCTGTGTTTGAACTACGGTTTTACAAAAGTCCACTTTGAACCATACACTGATTATATCCACTAAAACGTGTGGTTCCACGGTTTTATTGCAATTGCCGCAAATATTTGACCAATATAGAAGAAGAAAAATAAGCCTTGCTGGCAGATGCCGATTTGGGTATAATGAGGAGTTGTTGATTCAATATAAGTGTAGGACAATGAGGTGTTTATATGCTGACTGACAATATTCTGGACCTGATCGGCAATACGCCGCTGATACGTTTGAAAGAGGGAAATATATTCGTCAAAGCGGAGTTCCTCAACCCTGGTGGAAGTATCAAGGATCGTGTCGCCCTGTCCATGATCGAGGGTGCACAGCGTAATGGTCGCCTTAAAGATGATTCGATTATTGTAGAGCCTACCTCTGGTAATACCGGCATTGGCATAGCATTGGTTGGTCGATTAAAGGGTTACGAAGTCCAAATCGTCATGCCGGAAAACATGAGCGAAGAACGAAAAAAACTGATACGCGCCTTGGGCGCAAAACTCATACTGACTCCCGCAAACGAGGGTATCGCAGGAGCCGTAACCCGCGTCCGGGAAATGGCCAAAATGGACCCTCGCATTTTTGTCCCACAACAATTCGAAAACCCCGATAACCCGCGAGTTCATTATGAAGAAACAGCTCCCGAACTATGGAGGCAGATGACCGGTAACATCGCCTGCTTCGTAGCCGGTGTCGGTAGTGGCGGCACACTACAGGGTATTGGAAAGTTTCTTAAAGAACACAAGCCTGACGCCAAAATCATAGCGGTCGAACCCAAAAATGTCTCCGCCCTGCTCGGACACGAGCCGGGCCTTCACCAGATACAGGGTATCGGCGATGGGTTCATACCTGAAATTCTCGATGTCTCCATGGTGGACGATGTCATTGAGGTCACAGACGAAGATGCTATTGAAATAACCAGGCGGTTGGGCAGAGATTACGGACTGCTCGTGGGAATCTCTTCCGGCGCCAATGTCTGGGCCGCACAGCAACTGGCTTCCAGAATAAAAGGAAATATCGCCACGGTCCTGCCCGACCGCGCCGAACGATACTTCAGTACCTCCTTAATGTGATATTGAAAAAACCATATTAGTGCTGCCGGCGGAGTGATTATAATGGTCTTCGACATATATGATGACAAAATGCCGCGACGAGTCAAAATCGATGCCAACCATGTAACCATCGGCAGAACTGCGGATAACGATATAATCATACACGAGAAGTGCGCTTCACGCCAACACTGCCAGGTACGCCTGGAATCTTCCGGTGATTATATGTTGCATGACCTGAGAAGCCGAAACGGTACCAGCATCAACCAAAAACGCATCGACCAACCCTCACCACTGAACAACGGAGACGAAATCAACGTCGGCAAATCCGCACTGAGATTCTGGTCCAGCCCCGAAAATATCGACAAATCCGCACCCAAACTGCCTCTGGTTGTCAAAGATTCCACCAGCAAAACCGCTGAAGACTCTCGAGTCTGATTCGTATGTCTGAAATACTGACCCAATTGAAACATCTACTGCCGTTCGAAAAAAGGGGTCAGAAACCTTCTTTTATAGAAGCTTATGGCTCCTGGGGTTCGCTTCCTCGCTTGATAGCGGCCTGCCTCGGAAATCAACTCAAAGGTCCCGTATTATACATCACCGCTCACATCACTCATGCCTTCGAGGCTCAGGACGATCTGGAAACCTTTCTCGGCAAATCTGTCGGGTTGTTTCCTGCCGCCGAGGCCCACGAAACAGACCTCGATCCGACCTCTGAAATTGCCTGCGAACGTTTGCGGATATGCCGACAACTCTCAACGACAAACAACCACAATCCACAGATAATTGTCACGCCCATTGCGGCCCTGATGCAGCCGGTGCCCAACGTGCAGTTCCTGCAGAGCCAGTCACTCAAGCTGACCACCGGCCAAAACCTCGAAATGAATGAACTTCTCCATTGGCTCGACGACCACAATTTCACACGCGTTGACCAGATCGATCTTGTCGGAGAATTCGCCTGTCGCGGCGGCATCATTGATGTCTTTCCACCCGCCGAGAACCTGCCCGTACGCATCGAGCTTTTCGGCGACCAGATCGAATCGTTGCGGTCTTTCGATCTCGACACGCAGCGATCCGTTCATCATCTTGAAACCGTTAACATCACCGGTTGCAATAATATCCGCCAGGCGGCGGATGGAACCAGCTTCCTTGACTATCTGCCAACCAAAACGACACTTCTTATCGAAGAAACGACCGAGGTCGCAGAAATCGGACGCTTATGCCTGGGCCGACTGGCCGATCCATCCGACATATACCCTGTAGAAAACGTTTTACAAACCGCGACCAAATTCGATACGTTCTACCTCAACCGATTCTCATCCGGCATCGACTCTGCCGCCATAAACCTCCGCGGACAATCCGTTCAGCAATTTGAAAACCGCTGGCCCGAAGTCCTGGAAGAACTCCTCCAAATCGCCTGCGATCAACACGTATATTTGTTTTGCGAAAAACCTGCCCAAAAACAGCGACTCCTGGAAATGATTGAGACCGACTTTGACGTCTCGACCCTCCCGAAAGGTTTTCATCTGACCGTCGGTTACATCCACCACGGCTTCGCCATACCCGGCGAGAAACTCCTCGTCCTCAGCCATCACGAACTGTTCGGACAACATCAACCTCAGAGACGTATCAGTAGAATCCAGCCCACCCAGGCGATAGATTCTTTCACCGACCTGGCCAAAGGCGACTTGGTCGTTCATGTCAATCATGGTATTGGCAGATTCCGAGGCATGAAAACACTAACCAAACATGACCACCGGGAAGAATACCTGGCCATCGAGTATGCCGACAAAGCCATTGTACATGTTCCCGCCACTAAAATCCAACTGATACACAAATACGTCGGCGCACGCGGTGGCCGGACGAAGCTCAGCAAGCTGGGCGGCCGAACCTGGACCAGACAAAAACAAAAAGTTACCGAAGCTGTCGAAGACATGGCCTCACAGTTTATCGATCTGCAGGCTCACCGTCAAAGCATCCCGGGAATTGCTTTTCCCCCCGATACCCCGTGGCAACGCGAATTTGAAGAGTCTTTTGCCTACCAGGAAACCGAAGATCAGACCACCGTCAACGTGCAAATCAAAAACGATATGCAGCAAAACCGCCCTATGGACCGCCTGCTATGCGGTGACGTCGGATACGGCAAAACCGAACTGGCAATACGGGCCGTGTTCAAAACCGTCGAATATGGCAAACAGGTCGCCGTACTCGTACCTACCACCGTACTGGCCCAGCAGCACTTCCGCACCTTCAACGAACGATTGGCCGATTTCCCATTCATCGTCGAATGCCTCAGCAGGCTCAATACTGCCGGACAAACCCGCGATATAATCAAACGAACCGCTCAGGGACAAGTTGACATCCTCATCGGTACCCACCGCATCTTAAGCGACGACATCATATTCAAAGACCTCGGACTGGTCGTTATAGACGAAGAGCAGCGATTCGGCGTCAACCACAAGGAAAAACTCAAACGAATGCGAAAAACCGTTGACATCCTGACCATGACCGCCACGCCCATACCACGTACTCTGCACATGGCTTTACTGGGGATTCGTGACATCTCCTCATTGACATCACCGCCTCTCGACCGTCGCAGCATCGTTACCGAGGTCTGCCCTTTCGACAAACAACGCATTCGCTCAATCATCCTTCGCGAGCTTAACAGACAGGGACAGATATATTTCCTCCACAACCGCGTCCACAGCATCGCCGACGCCGCTCATTCGATTGAGCAACTGGTACCCGAAGCCCGAATCATCGCCGTCCACGGACGAATGGCCAAACGCCAACTCGAAGACCGCATGTCCGACTTCGTCAATCACAAAGCCGACATCCTGGTTTGCACGACCATTATCGAATCAGGCCTCGATATCCCAAACGTCAATACGATCATCATCGCCGACGCCGACCGTTTCGGCCTGGCCGAACTGCATCAGTTAAGAGGCCGGGTCGGCCGATACAAACACCGTGCCTACGCTTATATGTTACTGCCCACCAAACGTTCCATTAACCCCACTGCGGTAAAACGACTAAAGGCTATCGAAGAATACTCCCAATTGGGCTGTGGTTTTCGCATCGCCCTGCGAGACCTGGAAATCCGCGGAGCAGGAAACATCTTAGGCATCGAACAGAGCGGTTACATCGACACGGTTGGTTACGAACTATATTGTCAGCTTTTGGCCGGGGCCGTAAGACGCAAACGCAACGAACCTGAACCGGTAAGCTCGATTACTCATCTGGAATTAAACGTCAGCAACAATATCCCACGAGGCTATATCCCTTCCGACCGACAACGAATGGACGTCTATCGGCGGCTGGCAACCTGCTCAACCAGCCAGGACTTCGACCAGCTCGAACACGACTTGATCGACCTGTTTGGCCAACCCCCCAGTTCCGTACGCGACCTGCTCGAACTAACCGAAATCCGCATTATGGCCTCCCAACACAACATTCGCAGCATCATACAGAAACAACCGGACCTCATCTTCCATCTGCACGATTCCGCACAGGTGAGCTTACTCTTTGCCAACGCCCCAGGCTCCGTCCGCGTGCCCGACCAAAACACCGTCCATCTGCGACTGACCGAGCCCTATTTTGATTCACCAAAAACCATAATGGCTACCCTGCGAAAATTACTGACAAGCAAGTGATACATATTGACCATCCCCCGACTTCTTCACACAATACAAAATACGATATACGCTATACAAATTTAGTTGCAGCCACTGAGGCTACATGGTATATTCCCATTATTATGAAAATATACCAATTAATTATTATCCTGCTCACGATATTTCCGATCACAATCGCCCCCGCCGGGGCGGTTAGCCCGCAGAATCCTCAAACCACCACGCCGGAAAAACCTCAGCCCCAGACACCTACCGAAACCGAAACTATCCCCACCGGGGGCGAAACTATCCGGACCGGAGCCGTACTAAAAGTCAATGGTGATGCGATAACTTCTACCGCGATAATCGCCCTTCTCCAATCACAGACAACCACGCAAGAACAAAAACCGGACCAACAGCAGTTCCTCCAGAACACCATGCCGATGGTCAGCGATTTGGTCATAAAAAAAGTTTACAACCTCCTGCTTTATCAGCATGCCAGAAACCATCTGGAAAAACTCGGAATCTCCGAGGACGCCCTTGATCGCATTCTGGTTCAAAAACGAAAGGATATCCTCAACGAATATGGACAAAGTGAAGCACGAGCAAGGGAAGAACTGGCCAAAAAGGGCAGCAGTATCGACGAAGAACTCCAAAAATACAAAAGAGATATTGTCATTTCAGAGTTCCAGAATATGCGATTTAACCCAACTTTGAACATCACCCGGCGACAGATGCTCCAGTACTACAATACCAACAAGCAAAGCCAGTTCTACCAAAGCCCAACCATACAGTTCCAACTGATCGACATCAAGAAAGACCAGTTCGAACAGCCCGCCCTGGCCAAGGCGGCCGCAGAGACAGCCCTTCAGCAAATCAAAGACGGCAAAGATTTTGCACAGGTAGTCGCCCAATTCTCACACGACTGGCGCAAAAAATATGACGGCCTATGGAATCCCATAGACCCCGATGATGTCCTGCCACTATACGAACCGGTCATGGCAGCCCTGAAAAAAACCCCAATCGGCCGGCACACCGATATTATCGAACAGGAAGAACATCTCTTTATCGCCAAACTCATCGATTATAAAAAAGCAAACGTGATCCCATTCTCCGAGGCCCAGGATAAAATCAAACAAATCATTTCTGAAAAAAGTTGGCTGGAATACCAGCAAAAACTCAGCGCCGACCTGCTGCCCAAGGCTTCCATCGGCGACCTCGATCAATTTGTCAGGACCACCACCCTAGCCGCCTACGAACAAATGACACATGATTTGCAACACCAAGACGCAAAGGCTGGAAGAACACAAGAATGAAATTCAAACCGACATCGGAACGCGAAGAAGAAATTGCAAAACAAATTGTCGATGCAGCTTATAGAATACATAAAGAGTTGGGACCTGGTTTGCTGGAAAAGGTCTATGAAACTTGTTTTTGCCATGAACTTACAAAAAGAGATCTTTCGTTCAAAAGGCAGACAGATATTCCTATACAATATGATGGGATGATTTTCGCAGAAGCTTTGCGACTGGATGTATTGGTTGAAGATGCTATTATTTGTGAGTTAAAAGCTGTTGAAGAAATAAATCCTGTTTACAAGGCTCAACTTTTGAGTTACATGAAATTATCTGGCAAACGTCTGGGTTTTCTGATTAACTTCAACGTTTCTCTAATCAAAGATGGAATTACCAGAATGATTTTGTGATCTTAGTGTTCTTAGTACCTTAGTGGTAGGATATAATGAAAGATGATAATATAAATCTTTGGGCCCCCTGGCGAATCGAATACCTCAAATCATTGAGCCAATCCGACGACGCCCATCATGGGCCTTCAGTATCGGCCACGGACAGCCATAACGAAAAGCCCGCTGGCGACAACCAGGACTCATGTTTCCTGTGCCGATATGCCGGCGACGATCCTGCCAACGACAAACAAAACCTGCTTTTGTGGCGGGGCCGCTGGGCGATAGTAGTCTTCAACCGTTATCCCTACACTGCCGGCCATTTACTGATCGGGCCAATCTCCCATGTAGCCGACCTGGCCGATCTGGATGAAGCCACCATATTGGAGATGATGTCCCTGGCTCGCGACGGGCAAAAGGTCCTGACCGAGACCATTCATCCCCACGGCTTTAATATCGGCATCAACATCGGCCGTTGCGCCGGGGCCGGCCTGCCCGGACATATCCACATACACCTGATACCACGATGGGACGGCGATACCAACTCCATGTCCGTCATCGGACGCGTCCGCGTCATCAGCCAGTCCCTCGACGAACTTTACGACCAACTAGCCCAAACCTCAAAAAAACTTGACCTGCCAACCGGATAGAAATCAAATTGTCTTGCCAGACTTGATCGCCCATCCCACATATCTTCTTCTCCAGATATTTCAAGCCGATAAGAGATAAAATAAATCAAATCGATTGTTAAATACCAAACAAATAAAGGCTCACAGTTCAAATACTAAATTTGCTTATGTTAGTATAAAATTACTCTTGATACCCGGAAATCTGTGTCCTGCCGCTGTATGATCGCAGCCCAAATACAGGGCTTCTATGTTGTTAACTACATAAATATCAAGTAGTTATATACATACTAATTATATACTAATATAGTTAAAATTAGTATTTGACCGCCGCCATCCCCAATTTGTTGTGCTAAATTGACCACCACACAGTAGAATAAACGACTAAAAAAGACTTCTGTAAAGAGACAAATTGCCTGTGACATGAAACCGGAAACATTAAACTCTATCCCGGAGCGGCTATGACCATAAAAGAATTTCAGCAGTTAATCAGCCAAAAATACGAAAAACGCGACCGACAACGCGGCACCCCAGCCACTTTCCTATGGTTCATTGAGGAAATCGGCGAGTTGGCCACTGCACTGGCCCGTGACGACCAGAACAACAAAATCGAGGAATTCGGTGATGTCTTCGCGTGGCTGTGCACCCTGGCCAACATTAACGACGTCGATCTCGAACAGGCTGTCCAGAAATACCACGGCCCCAACCACCTGGGCTATAAATAATCACTTGCGCCTGGCAGACAGCAGCCGGCAACCAGTTGCCAACTGCTGCTTTTCCATTGACGCCAAAGCAGTTAAGGATATTATAAAACCATTATGGAACAAAACTCTCCTGTAAACGAATACGAACAAGCCCGCTTGGAAAAGCTCGCCAAGCTCCGAGCCTTGGGCATCGACCCCTACGGCGGGAAATTCCCCAATGCCCAGCCACTGCAGACCATAGCCGACAAATATGATCCCGAAAACGAAGAGCAAACCGTTTGCGGAGCCGGACGTATCATCCTGCTGCGAGACATCGGCAAGCTCATCTTTATTACCCTGCGAGATCGGACCGGTACCATCCAGACCGGCTTGAGCAAAAAATTCCTCGGCCAGACCTGGGACGCGGCCAAACTGCTCGATCTGGGCGACATCATTGGCATCGAAGGCATGCTCGGCAAAACCAAAACCGGTGAAATCACCGTCTGGGCTACCAGTTTTAACCTGCTGTGCAAAGCCACGCTTCCACCGCCGGGCAAATGGCACGGCCTGCAGGATGTGGAACTGCGTTACCGCCGCAGATACGTCGATCTGTTCACCAATCCCGACGTGATGGCCACCTTCAGGGACCGCATCGCCATCATCCAAACCATCCGCCAATTCCTTCAGGATCGCCAATTTCTTGAAGTCGAAACGCCCATGATGCACGCCATCGCCGGCGGCGCCGCCGCACGACCCTTTATTACCCACCACAACGCTCTGGGCATAGACCTCTATTTGCGCATCGCTCTCGAACTGCACCTCAAACGGTTATTGGTTGGCGGCATGGAGCGTGTCTTCGAAATCAACCGCAACTTCCGCAACGAAGGTATCTCAACACAACACAACCCCGAGTTTACCATGTGCGAGCTTTATCAGGCATACTCGGACTACAATGGCATGATGGACCTGACCGAAGAGTTGTTCTGCCTGCTCGTTCGGCAACGCAGCGAAAATATGCAACTGAAATTCAACGGCCAAACCGTTGACTACTCGCCACCCTGGCGGCGAAAAACCTACGCTCAGCTTTTCGCCGAGTACGTCGGCTGCGAAATCACCGACATAACTACCATCCGCCAAAAAGCCCGAAAACTCGAAATCACTGAAGCCGACATGGACGATACCATTGTAACCAATGAACTATTCGAACACTTTGTCGAAGACAATTTAATAAACCCGACCTTTGTAATTGACTACCCGGCCGCTTTATGCCCGCTGACACGCCGAAAACCAGACAATCCCAATATCGCCGAACGATTCGAACTGTATATCTGTGCGATGGAAATCGCAAACGCATACACCGAACTGAACGATCCCGCCGTCCAGGAAGAAAACTTCCGACTGCAGCTACGTGGCCAAACCGAAACCATGGCAAAAATGGACGAGGATTTCATCACCGCTTTGAAATACGGTATGCCGCCCGCAGGAGGACTGGGATTCGGAATCGACCGACTGGTAATGTTGTTAACAGACTCACCTTCCATTCGCGACGTGATCCTATTCCCACTCATGCGGCCAAATGAATAAGGGAGCCTCTAAAAATTGCCTTTTGTCGCGAGTAAAAATGGATTTTTAGAGGTTCCCATGGATAGATCGGAAAAACCGACGTGCATAAGTTATTTCTGTCTCTGCGATATCTGCGAAAAAAACGAATCGTCTTCTTCGGTATCGCCGCCGTTACCCTCTGCGTAGCACTGCTGATCGTCATCACAAGCATATTCAACGGATTTGTTCGATCTTTACATGACTATTGGCTTCAATCCCAGGGCCAAATCCAACTTACACCACGAATCGCTATGCATCCTTACGAAGACCTGGTCGAACAAATCGAGAATATCGACGGTATCGCCGCCGCACGGGCCACCACCGGGACCGGCGGACTGCTCTATCTCGGACCCGGAGATGTCAGGGCAGTCGCAATTGTGGGATTGGACCTGAACAGAAACGCCCGGGACGAAATTTTCCACAAAGGCCTGCTCCTCCAGTCAGTCCCAAACCCCCAGAAACCGGTTGCCGATTTTTCCTTATCCCCCGAAATTCGAGACAAGTTCACCGCCTGGTATGAGAAAAAATTCCGCCGCTCTCCCACCGCCGCCGATATGCCCGTCGGCATTATTGTCGGAATCGGAGTATTAGCCCAACCGGACAAACTAACTGATAAATATGATCGGCACGCTATCATCGAACAACTCCAACAGCGAAAAGAACCAATGTATATCATCTCCGGAAAACAAGGTGAGATGACCGCTCAAAAAATCAGAAGACTATGCTGGCCCGTCGATGTGCTCGAAACCGGTACCCTCCATGCCGACACCAATCTTATTTATTTACCTTTCGATTATACCCGCGATCTGGTTGGCAATGTAGGTTCGACCGGGGAAAAAGAATGTCTCGGCCAAATAGGAATCTATCTCAAACCAAACATCAAAAAAAACATCGAGATAGCTCGTATTAAACAACAGGTTCAACAAACGTGGATGCGATTTGCCACCACCCGGATGAATTGGTCCGAGTCCAAAGCCGCCAACGTTAGTATCTCCGATCCCATGCAGACATCTAATGCCATGATGATAACACAGGAAATCCGTAAACAGTTGGCGATTATGCAGATATTGGTTGGATTGGTATGCGTGGTGGCCGCATTGCTGATATTCGTAACACTAAAAATGATCGTCATGCAAAGAACAAAAGACATCGGGATCATCCGGGCCTTGGGATCCTCCCGGGTTGGCATCGCCGCAATCTTCCTCGCCTACGGGGCAGCCGTCGGCCTGACCGGCTCAATCCTGGGCCTGGCCCTGGGAGCCTGGAGCACTCGCAACATCAATGTAATCGAATCCTTGATAACCAAATTGCTTGGGTTCAAAATATGGAAAAGTGGCGTCTATTTCTTTCGAGACATCCCCAACGAAGTGGACTGGTCCGCAACCTGGTGGATCCTGATCACAGGTTTGATAACCGCGACCCTTGGAGCCCTGCTCCCGGCCATCCACGCCGCGAGATTACAACCAGTGGACTCCTTACGATATGAATAATAACTATAACACAACGCAATCAGCGTTCATTAGCGATTCCAACCGGCTTAGTACAAAACTATGTTTAAACTACTACTAATTTGGCGATATTTCGTACGAAAACGCGTAGCTTTGATCGCCGTGTTAGCCGTGACGCTGCTGGTCATGATGGTCCTGGTCGTACTAAGCGTTATGTCAGGCCTGATCGAAAACACCCGCTCACGCAATCACAACTGGACCGGCGACATCGTGCTCACCCGCCACAGCCTCGTGGGCTTTCCCTATTACGACGAATTCATCGACCGCCTTTATCAATCTGATATTATCGCCCAGGCCACACCCATAATCAAAACCTATGGACTATTGGAATCAGATTGGACAACACCGCTGATCGGCGTCCGCCTGGACGAATTCATGCATGTCACCGGTTTTGCAGAATGTTTGTACAAAACCACCGATGAAAATAAAACTTTCACTGTCCCCGATATCACCGACCCGGGCCCCGATACACCGAGCCTTACCCCTGAACAAAGAAAAAGAGGTTTTATGCGCGGTGGCTTTCTCAGGTCCTCGTCATCTGATCTTATGGATTCTATTTGGCAAAGTTCACAGCTAAGATATTATCTCCCACTTCCGATTACAGTTTTTGCGATTAACAGCAGGGGACTATTAACCGGCTCACAGGCCGGTGAAAATCAAACCTTTTGGTTCGTTAATTACTTCCGGACCGACCTGCTCGACGTCGATGACACCATACTGGTCGATTTCGACGAACTTCAGAAATTGTCCTGGATGGACGGCCAGGACGGCCAGCCGCCACGCGCCAGCCAGATAAGAATAAAACTCAAAGACAACATTGATCTCGAAACAGCCCAAACCCAGATCGCCCAATTCTGGCGGGAATTTGCACAGCAAAAAGAAAAACAAGACCACGCCGAACTACTAACCGACCTGACCGTCCAGACCTGGAAGGAATATCGACGTGACTATATCGGGCCTATGGAAAACGAGAAAACACTCATGATTATCATCTTTTCCATGATCGGATCGGTAGCTGTTTTTGTCATTTTTGCCATTTTTTACATGATTGTTACGGAAAAAATCAAAGATCTTGGTATCATAAAAAGCCTGGGCGCCTCAAAATGGGCCTTGGCGCAGGTTTTTCTCGGTTACGGTGCACTGGTTGGCATGGTAGGTTCACTGCTGGGAACAGCTCTGGGTTGTGCGATCGTGCTCAACGCTAACAAAATCGAAGGCTGGCTTAACCAGGAATTCGGCTTTCGCCTTTGGCCGCCGGATATCTATGCCATAGACAAAATACCAGACGTGGTGAACTTTTCAGAGGCCGCAATTATCGCACTCGTAGCGGTTTTGGCCTCATTAGCAGGAGCACTGCTGCCGGCACGCCGAGCCGCCAAACTGGTTGTCGTCGATGCCTTACGCATCGAATAAATGAATCTGTCATTCCCGCGAATGAATCTGTCATGCCCGACTTATATTGTCATGCCCGACCTGATCGGGCATCCAGTATTTTGACGTAAAAACGCATTGTTCAAAAAACCGTTTTCCGCAACTAAATAATAGTGTTAGACCTAGTTAAGCATAACGAAGTATGAACCAAAAAATAATATTAAGTGCCAGAAACATTCACAAAACTTACCCCATCGGACGAACCCGACAGCACGTCCTTCAGGGAGTCAACCTGGAGGTTCGCCGAGGCGAGTTCGTCGCTATTATGGGTGCCAGCGGCAGTGGCAAAAGTACCCTCCTGCACATCCTCGGACTACTGGACCGACCAGACGAAGGCCAGGTATTCTTCGAAAAACGAGACCTTTTCACACTTTCATCCGCACAGCAGGACCACATCCGCAGCCGACAGATCGGTTTTGTATTCCAGTTTTACCACCTCTTACCAGAACTGAACCTCGAAGAAAACGTCTTACTGCCATTGATGGTGGACTCGTCCATCTTGGCCTGGCCCGGCCGTCGCCACCAGGCCAGACAGCAAACGCGGGAAATCATCGACAAGGTAGGCCTCCGGCCCCAGGCACGCCAGTTACCGGCAACCCTTTCCGGCGGAGAACGCCAACGGACCGCTCTGGCACGGGCCTTGGTCCAGGAGCCTAAACTGCTTTTGGCCGATGAGCCCACAGGAAACCTTGACACCGTCGCTGGAAAAGCTATCCTAGACCTCCTGAGCGATCTGAACCGCTCCGGCCAGACCATTATTATGGTAACGCACGATCCCGATATCGCCGATAGAGCCGATAGAAAATTGACCTTGCGGGACGGCAAAATTAGCTGATATACCCATTGGATATAACGTTAAAATCAGACACCAGTTGCTGATTTACTTACTCAAACTCAAGCGCGATTGAAAGAGGTATGCTTATGGCCCTGAAAATATGGATCAACGACGGATTAGTGGACGAATCTGAAGCAAAAATCTCAGTATTTGACCATGGACTGCTTTATGGCGACGGTGTCTTTGAGGGCATCCGTGTCTATGACGGCAAAATTTTCGAACTGCAGGCTCATATTGACCGGCTCTACCGCTCGGCCAACGCCATTCGATTGCTGATAGCTCAGAATCCTCAAACGCTCATGAAAAACGTTCAAACTACCGTAGCCGCCAATGACATCGACGACGGCTATATCCGATTGGTAGTCACCAGGGGCATAGGAACGCTGGGCTTGAACCCTTTGATATGCAAACAGAGCATGATAATCATAATCGCTGCCACTATCCAGCTTTACCCGCCGGAATTATACGAAATCGGCTTGAAAGTCATCAGCGCCAACACCATCCGCAATCACCCTTTGAGCATAACCCCACAAATTAAAAGCCTCAACTACCTTAACAACATCCTGGCCAAGCTCGAAGCGCTGGACCGCGATATGTTGGAAGCGATAATGTACAACCATCAGGGTTATGTCGCTGAGGCCACCGGCGATAATGTATTTATCATTCGCAAGAGTAAGGTTATGACGCCTCCGATCTCCGCGGGCTCTTTGGAAGGAATTACGCGGTCGGTCGTCATCAAACTCGCACGCGAAAGCGGCTACGAGGTGATAGAGCAAAACCTTACACGTTACGATCTTTACGCGGCCGACGAGATATTTCTCACCGGCACAGCCGCGGAAGTCATCGGTGTTGTCGAGATCGACGGCCGAAAAATCGGCGCCGGACAACCAGGCCCCATTACCGGAGAACTGTTAAAAAAGTTCAAACAGTACGCCCGCAGCTAAACCGTAGTAAAAATGACTTTTTAGCGGTTCCAATATGTTTGTTATGAAAAAAACTCAGGTAATACTATTCGACTTTGGCGGAACGCTCGATAATGATGGCGTTGATTGGTTCACCCGGATATACCTTAACGCCGCCGGACAAATCGGCCCGATCGACCGGGAAGCCTTCGACAAATGCGCCAAACACGCAGCCGATGGCATCGCCGAACTGGACGATACCCCGCAATTAAACATAGACCAGACCGCCCGCAGAATCTGCGAACATATATATGTCGAAATGAACCAGGACAATGGCTTTGGCTCTGACTGGCACGAAAAGGTCTCGAAATGGAACCCGAATGAAACAGCCGAAAAATTCATCACCCAGGCCCATGCCTGCTTAAAACGCAACCTCGATATATTACACCAATTGTCGCACAACTTTCGTCTCGGATGTATCAGCAACAACTGGGGAAATACCGCAGGTTGGTGCCGACAGTTTCAACTGGACCGATATTTCGAAACCATAATCGATTCAACCGTAGTGGGAGCGGTCAAACCCGACAAAACCATCTTTCAGGCCGCCCTGAATGAATTGCAGGTGTCACCCGACAAATGCGCTTATGTGGGCGACAAATACGACTACGATGTCCTGGGCGCCCACGCGGTCGGCATGACCCCCGTCTGGCTCACCAATGATAATGGGGACAGTTGTGACGCTGACAACCTCTCGGTAGTGCCCCGACGTATCAAACAACTGCCCGACCTGATCGCAATGAACTGGCAATAGCCCACCACACCAGCAATCCTTACCACCTCAGCTACTCATCTACCAATCTATTCAACAACTCCGGCGATTTCATTACCACCATGGTTCGTGCCATCAAATCGCCGCAACGCTGCCGACGAGCGGTTATCACAATAATTATCAACGTCATCACATAAAACTGGGGATGGGGATAAAAGTCCAGAACCCGCAGTAAATTCCGTACCAATACCTGGCTGGCGGACACCCTTCCTCCTTCTGCGCTTACTACCAGCAGACCTAATACCCTCTTGCCCGGCGTAGCGGAAAAATACAACTCGCAAAAAATGGAATAAAAAATAAACACTAAAATATTAATCAGCAAAACTATCATTGCCGTCTTAACCATCTGCGGATCCAAATAACCCCTGCTCATCTGTTCCTGCAAAGCATCGAATGACCCCGCCGCCCTGAACAGCTCAGGAGACACAGTTATCCCCGTCAGACTTATAACCACATTAGTGACAAACAGAACAACAATGACATCTAGTGCGAACGCCGTCACCCTCCGCCACACCGGGGCTAACTCTACGTAGCCGGGCAGGGATTTCGATTCTCCGAACGCTTCCTCACGACGCCAGAAAACCAACATCATTACGCTCAGCATTAGCACCGTCGTAATCCGCGAACCGAAAAACCATTCTAAAAGTCGCACCGGTTCCTGCCCGACCGCACCTATCGCCTGATCGATATCCTCCAGCAGTTCCCCCGAAGAACTGTATTGGCCGAATATCACCTCACGTCCCGAACGCCATTCGAAACATGCGAGGTTCTCTCCCATGACTGCAAAACATGCCTTATCAGCCGGGCACACCCACGGCCCATCGAAATCCTTTTTCCACCGAACCAACTCGCTAAACACCCACGTCGTATCACGTTCCTGGCCTACTCGAAAAACCATCCCTTCACCAGTCCCGGCCGCCGCCGTTACACCAGCCTTTTGCTCCTCGCCCACCACCAGCCTTATCTTGCGGTTTACACGAAGCACCGCCAATAACGCATCCGCCTTACAAACCGATACCGCTTCCGTGTATTGTCCATTTTGTAATCTGCAATGTTGTACTACACCATTCTTTATGCCGAAAAGATAAACCACTTTATCAAGTAACCCGATCTTGGTCTTGGTTTCTTCCCAGTCAGTTATTGGCGCCGCCTGTGAAACCATCCGCCATTGATCGTCCCTGCCGTGCATCAAAATCACAAAATCACCCGCCCCCACCGACCATTGCCGTTCTTCCGACAAAACACCCTCCGCAGACCGCTCACCCGTATCACCGGAAACCACTTTATCGGAATTTCCGTTTCCCGTTCCCTCTTCTTCATCCGTAATGACTTCCGCTTCGCGACCTTTCTCCTCCAAAGCATCCGTTGCCGCCTCCACTTTCGGCAGCATAAGAACCATCTTTTGCCGGGCGGCCGCCAGAACATAAAACTCACCATCTTCGAAACTGCACCCGACAATCTGCAAACCTTCAGGTAGCCCCAAAGCGGTGCGATTGCTGGTAAGATCATAACTTTGACACCCGCCGCCCTCCAAAAATATAACCAGACGATCCTGGGCCGCTGTCAAACCCGCAACCCGACCCTTGTACCACTGACCCGGGAAAAAATACGACCCCGCCTTACGACGATGAAATATCCCAAAACCTTCCGCGCCTTCCTTCTCCTTCGCCACAACAAGGTAAACACCAAACTCATTACCGCTGGCCCACATCTTCAGCCCGGAGGCTGACTCTACCGTACCGATTCCTTCCGCCCCGGCCGAAAAAACCAGCACCGCCGCCACCACCAACAACACCACCGCCAATTTGAAATTAAACCTGTTCGAATTATTCAACTTCACACTCTTTATCAATCTGCTGGTAATCATCGATACCTGAAGGATTCTCCTTTCGCTTGAACAAAGTTTCCTTATATGTTTCGAGGTTACTTGCCTCGAGCTTCCTGAAGCTCTGCAGCTTCAAACGAAATAAAGAATCGCCATCCTCGGTGGATATACAAATCCCACTCGGCAGCCAGGCATCGCCAAGCTTTTTATAATTGCTCAGCTTGCTTTGCATAATTCTGCCGCCGTCACTATCGTAAGCATTGATCTCTGTAGGCAGGCCGCTCCGCCGATCGATAACTATCTCTCGCTGAATCCGAAAACCATCATCGACATAATCGATAATCTCTATAACATTTTCTTCGTCGGTAACCTTATATGCCGGATAAGGCGCCACAACAGACAGATAACTCAACCCGATAAATTCCAGAAACACCTGCGGATCGACCGCCATCCCACCCCCGCAATCCTTGTTCCGATGTTCGTATTTACCCCATCTGCCTACCTTGGCCGGCTTCGAATACATCCAGAATTCCTTCTCGTTAGAACCGACCACCAACGCCTCATCAAGCAAAGCCTTCGTCATCAAATAAAACAATGCCCGCCCATCCGCTTTCTTCGGCGGAACATAAAACACACTCCCGACACTGTCCGTATGATGCTGTGTTTTACCCTTGTCATCAACCCATTTCGCTTCCCACTGCGCTACCTTCGCCTTGAAAGGCACGATCGCATCGACATTCCTGTTGTACCTGCCCATCGCCTCCTGCCGCGTTATCGATTCGCCAATCGCAACCTTGGCCACGTTACAACCCATCAAGCCAATCGGCGCAAAACATAACAAAACCAATATCAATCGAACCTCTCGACTAACCCTATGCAATCTTGTAATCATAACTTAACTTTCGCGGTTTCCCATTTACTTATTACTCAAACTCACCCTACTACCGCCTAATGCCTCCTTCCTCTTCCCTCTTCCCTCTTCCTCCTCCATTCACAACTCTCCATGCAAAATACTGCTCAACTCATGCGAAACCTGCTCGATCTGTTCATCGTCAAGACGAGGATTCACCACATCGTGAACTTCCGTTTCCCGCACAAACCGCATCTTCCATATCTCTTTGCCTTCTTCAACCTTGCTGTCTTCATACTTCAACATCCGCTTACGCATCAATATCAATGCCAGCACAAAACGAAAATTCACTTTCAACTGCTCCCGCTCATCCGCCAAACGCTCGAAAAAATTAATTAATATACCATCATCGACAAACATCTTCTTTTTCTCGCTCGGCTCAGGAATACGCGTCTTCCAGAAACTGTAAACCCTCGGCTGATGCTCCTCCCAATACTCACAACTGTAATCACACCGCTGAAAACTAACCCCGGTATCGATTAACGCCGCGTAATATTCATCTCCCGGCGCAAGTTCCTTGCCTGTCCCCATACACTTGCCACTGCTGCGATCTACCTGCCATTGTTCCATATAGTTTTTCTTCCTGAACCTGTCATTCCCGCGAAAGCGGGAATCCAGTATCTTGACATAAAAACAAAAACGCGTCATTCCTGCGAAGGCGGGACACGAAACGAAGCGAAGAGCCGCGATAGCGAATCCACTATCTTGACATAAAAACACATTTTACAAAAAACCGCCTTCCGCAACAGATACTAAATACTCTTCATAACCGATCTGCGCCCGAAACCTCATCAAAAACAAGATATTCCTTTATCCCCTCCACCGTCACCTCTCCAATCCCCTTGACATTGCACAAATCTTCACTCCTGGCAAAAGCAACATTCTCACCCCCGCTATTCCGCCAATATTCCTGCCTGTACTCCACGATTGCCATCGCCTTGCTCTGCCCGATACCCGGCAGCCGCGCCAAAGACGCCCATGTCGCCCTGTTCGGATTTATTTTATCTGCCAACTTCTCCGCATTCTGGGTATTTATCACAAACCCCAGGCCAATGTTACATCGATTCTCCATGTATCGATACAATACCAATCCCACCAGTACCACCAGGAACAACCACAATACCACGTTGCTCCTGCGATAACTCCGCCCGCCCGTCCCCCTTCCTGCCCACTCTCCCGATTGAAATGGCTCACCCATAGCATACCTTCTGTTATTTATATCGCCCGAAACCTTCTTATCCCTCAACGCCTGTCCCTATTATATAGCATACACACCTTTCATCTTCTTCCTCCCCCCTAGTGCCTATTGCCTTCTTCCGTGCGCCTATTGCCTATCCTATCCTTTCCCTTATCCGCTCGAAATCATCCAGGCTGTAATATTCTATGATTATCCTGCCGCGATGTCCTTTTTTGCCCGTCGGCTTTATACTAACCTTCATTCCCAGGCAACGGGTCATCTCTCGTTCCAGGTCCAGCACGTTCGCACTTTTTTCAACCTTCTTGGCAACCCCAGCATCTCCACCTCGCTGTATCTGCTGTACCATCCTCTCCAACTGACGCACCGACATGTTCTCTCTGCCCACCCTCTCTGCCAGCTTCAACCGCGCCTCCGGATCATCCACCCCAAGCAAAACCCGACCATGACCCATACTCAATACACCTTCCGTCAACATCTCTTTGATTCGCACCGGCAACTCTAACAATCGTATGTAGTTCGCGATAGTCGATCTGTCTTCACCCAACCGCCCAGCCGCCTCCTGCTGGGTCAAAGAAAAACTATCAATATAATGATGATAAGCCCGCGCACGCTCCAGCGAATTCAAATCAGCACGATGAATATTCTCTATTAACGACCATTCCAGCATCTGCGCTTCATCCGCCTGCCTTACTATAGCGGCTATTACTCCCTTACCTGCCATCTGCGTCGCCCGCATTCGCCTTTCGCCAGCCACAAGCTGATACCCATCCCCCATCGGCCGAACAAGAATCGGCTGTATCAAACCATTAGCCTTAATCGATTCCGCCAATTCGTACAGCTTACCCTCATCCCAGTTTTGCCTTGGCTGATGAGGGTTGCGATTTATCTTCTCGATAGGCAACTCCATGACACGATCTTGCGTAACTTTAGTATTTACAAGAGCTTGCGCCCTGTCACCAACCTGCGCTGCAATCGCGTCAAGCTCCTGCAGTCGCGTTGACGATAACAGCGAGTTTAACCCTCGACCCAACTTTCTCTTTGTCTCTGCCATAACTCATCCCTTAACAATTCATTATATATGTTATATACACAACACATATACGCCACTAAAACCCTTGCCAATCGGGCTTTTTTTACAATTCACATTCTCTCTTTAGAAGAGGCAGTTTTACCAAATACCAACTTCAATAGCCAGACAAAATATCTGACTTTCTAAAGTTAACTTTCGCAGTTTTTTAAACCCAATTTCCATCCAACAGGGCCTGTTACGCAAAAGTGGATTTTTTTACGCATTGGTGTTGGCGTCAAAAAGGAATATTAACGCGTAAAAATGCCCTTTAGTCTTGAAATCAACCTTTCACAATTATTTTGATGCTGGCATCATAACTTCGATAAATGTTCCGCTAACGTATAAAATTATCGGCCTTGGCTCCAAAGGCCCTGTCCTAACCTTGCGTATAAGCAACACACAAGAAAAAGTGCGATTTCGCACCTAAAGAAAGTTACAAACAATCTCTCGAACCTCGCGCAAACTCTCTGATGTCTATTGCCATTGAAAATCCCCCAGCCAGTTGACTACCAACATTGATTTTGTGACCGGTCATTCTCGTACACAAACCTGCCATCCCCGACTACAGATACTAGTTAAAGGTATAAGCCGGCTGCCTCTCAGACGCTCGCAAGTGTTAGAATGAATCAGATTCCTTTTACTTCTTCATCTTCTCTCTTCCTCCCACTAGTGCCTCATGCCTCATGCCTCATGCCTTCTATTGTTTCACGTGAAACATCGCAAAACACCAACTTCACTTCTCTACAACACACACGAAATAACCCCGCACTCCCTCACTTCCCCCAGATTCGCTCTCTCCCCCATCCCCCCCAAGTCCACCATCTTTCCTCCCCCCCCACTATTTATTTTGTCAAATTCCTTTCTTCTCTGCACCTCTGTGTCTTTGTAGTCAATCTTCCCCACCTTGATACCAAAACTTGTAAAAACCGGGTCAAAACTAGGTCAAAACCACCCCAAAACACCATCACTCCTTACAAGAACTACATCACTTTTTATCAGAATTCGTCCAAATTTCGCCGAATTTAACACTTTTCCCCTTACCCATCTTACCCAACCGTTACGGTTCCACCGCCTAAAATAAACACTTACAACCGTTTTCAATACACAAAAACAAACACTTATCTCTCCCGGCAAACCCATGGCGGCACCGGCGAACATGGCAAAGAAAATAGGGACAGGCAATGCCGCGAATCGCCGAATTACCACCCTTACTCCATCTCGTCTATCCTGATATCAACATGAACATCGTCGCTGTTTGTCGTAAAGCGACTTTGCCGGAAAATCTTCAACGCCCATCGCAGACAAAACAAAGCAACCAGGAAAAATAACCCCGCGACAAAAAACGCCAAAACCATCGGGAAAACCAGCACCAATACACCCAACCCGATCAAAAACACGGCGAATACCGCCAGGCCTTTCGCGGCCCTTCGAGACATGACGGTAAACGGAGGAAAAAAAGTCCCGCTGGCGTTACCTCGTTGCCCGAAAAAAATATTATTAAAAAATGTCATTTGTCCCGGTCCTTTCTGTCAACAGATAAATAGGGACATACATGGTGCACTCCGCTGAAGCTAAACACGATCCTGCCAAACAAAAAAAAAGGCGCCCCCTCGGACGCCCTTTAACAAAACTCATTCTATACACAGTTGGGTATTAGTACATTCCGCCGCCCGGCGGCATCGCCGGCGCCTTTTTCTTTTCCGGTATCTCGGAAACCACCGCGTCCGTCGTCAGCAGCAACCCCGCGATCGATGCGCCGTTCTGTAAAGCGGTACGCTCTACTTTGGTCGGAACGATAACGCCGAACTCCATCATGTCCCCGTATTTCCCACGCATAATATCATAACCGAAGTTGATATTGCCTTCACTACCCTCGAGAACCTTTTGAGCAACTATTGAACCGTCAAGGCCGGCGTTAACAGCCAATTGTTTGATAGGCGCCGAAATCGCCCGCCGAACAATATCTACACCCACTTTTTCATCCCCCTTGGCTTTGACTTTATCAATCGCCTCAATAGCACGCAACATAGCCGTACCACCGCCTGGAAGCACTCCTTCTTCAACCGCGGCCCTGCAGGCATGAAGCGCATCTTCGACACGCGCTTTCTTTTCTTTCATCTCCGCTTCGGTGGCCGCGCCAACACTGATTTGGGCAACGCCACCAGCCAGTTTCGCCAACCGCTCCTGCAGTTTCTCAATATCGTATTCACTGCTGGTCGCCTCGATCTCATTCTTGATCTGGTCGATGCGGCCGGTAATATCATCAGTGGCCCCGGCGCCTTCGATGATCGTGGTATGTTCTTTGTCCACGACTATCTTTTTTGCCTGACCGAGATCTTTAATGGTGATACTTTCCAGTTGAATGCCCAGGTCTTCCGATATTGCCTGGCCACCGGTAAGTATGGCAATATCCTGAAGCAGGGCTTTGCGACGATCGCCAAAACCCGGAGCTTTCACCGCCACACAACTCAAAGTACCACGCAATTTATTAACCACCAGCGTCGCCAACGCTTCTCCGTCCACATCTTCCGCGATGATAAGCAAAGGCCGACCCGCCTGGGCAATCTTTTCCAAAATCGGTACTATATCTTTCACCGCCGATATTTTCTTTTCGTATATCAAAACAAAAGGCTTTTCCAACTCGGCGGTCATGCTCTCCATGTTAGTTACAAAATGAGGCGAAAGATATCCCTTGTCAAACTGCATGCCTTCCACCATCTCGACAGTCGTTTCCAGCGTCTTGCCTTCTTCGATTGTAATGACTCCATCTTTGCCGACCTTATCCATAGCTTGCGATATCATCTCGCCGACCTCAGTGTCTTGATGAGCCGCACATGTACCGACCTGAGCTACCTGCTTACTGGATTCAACCGCGATGCTCATCTCTTTAAACTTCTCGATCACGGCATCGACCGCTTTGTCGATACCACGTTTCAATTCAGTTGGGTTGGCCCCAGCCACTACATTTTTCAAACCTTCCTCGAAAATGCTTTCCGCCAGAATTGTCGCGGTAGTCGTCCCATCGCCGGCGGCACTGGAGGTCTTGGAAGCCACTTCCTTGACCATTTGTGCACCGATGTTTTCAACCGCATCTTCCAGCTCGATTTCTTTGGCCACCGTCACACCATCTTTGGTAACCATGGGCGATCCGAATGATTTTTCAATAATCACATTTCTCCCGGCCGGTCCCAGGGTCACCTTAACCGCCTCTGCCAGTTTATTAACCCCCGCCCGTATCGCCTCGCGGGCATTATTGTTGAACACAATCTTCTTAGCTGCCATGATATATTATTCTCCTTGATACAAAATTTAACTGTTAGTTTTCAGTACGGTCCAGTCGGGCTAGGGGCCGTTACTGCTGTGTTTACAGACACTTACGGCCACAGCAAAAGCTATCCCAGAATCGCCAGGATATCTGCCTCATCCATAATGAGTATCTCTTCGCCATCGATTTTGATTTCCGTACCGCCATACGAGGTGAACAGAACTTTGTCACCTACTTTAACCTGGAATTCACTGCGCTTGCCATTTTCCAGCAATTTCCCATTGCCTATCGCCATGACCGTACCACGACGGGGTTTTTCCTTGGCGGCCTCCGGCAGGACGATTCCTCCTTTGGTCACATCCTCCGCCTCCAAACGTTTGATCATAACTTTATCTGCTAAAGGTCTGACATTCATTGTTAACATAACTCCTTTCGTAGTAATTGTTTATGCTCTTACTCCAGGAATAAGCTGCAAAAACCTGGTTATTCTTTTCCTGTCGGCTTTATGCCTCCGGAAAACATGTTACTAGCGTAATATTTCATAAATAGACGATTTATCTGTTCCGCCAGCAGAGGTATATCAACCGGCTTGCTCATCACCGAAAACGCCTCCAGCCGCAAGGCGTCTGCCAAAAGTTCATCGTCAATGTGCTCTGCCAGCATAATACAGGGCAACAATCGGTCATGTTTACGGATGATCTTCAGGGTTTGCATACCCGAAAACTTATCGAAAGCCACGTCCAGCAGTGCCAGGTGTATCCTGTTTTTATCAATTATTTGCACCATCTCACCCGACGAATTGGCCACCAGGGCGTTAATTCCGCGTGGTCGGAATATCTCCGAGACTGCCTGTGGCCACGGCCAATTGGCATTGCCGATCAGAACATTTACAATCTCGGGTTGTGACAATCTTTGTGCCATTGAACGGCCTTTCTTCTGTTCGCTCGGGACAGAAACAACCTGTAACAAACTTACATGCTGCAAAGCTCATGCCAATTGGGCGATTTAGACAAACCCCCAACCGTCAGCATATATCCCAAACGGCTAAAAAATCCAACGGGAAACCGTAAGTGTTTGTGTGATATGTGGTTATATGTGAGATCGTCGTGGGCGCCCCCCTGGGCGAACTGCCGGTGAGGCCCCGGCCGAAACAGAAAAATGTTCCAGCCGCCCCAAGCTGCGAACCTGATTCACCAGTGCGGTTCTGTCAAAAAGCGTATCTACCAGCCATCCTTTCTGCCAAGCTGACAGATAGATACCAAGCCGGTTTTATCGTTGTGGGCGATTGAAGCAGGTAAGGCTCATCAACACGAGAGCTCCGCCAACAGCCATCAGAACAATGCGGGAAAGGCGTTTTTCGGAGAGCGTCTCGGCCCACCGACGCATACATACAAGATGCGGCGGTTGGGAATCCTCGGGCTGATCAAGCTTGGCCAGGGCATCTTCCAGTTCAGGCCAGGCCCCAGGCAGACGGACCAAATCAGCCGAAATGGTCTGATTGGGCAGATAACCGAGGTTATCCGCGGCACGGGCGATCACGCTGGGATGACCCGTATTGTCCAGTAGTTCTTCCTGTTGGGCGTATAAATCCCGGAGTTGCTCGATACGTTCCTGCTGAGTCTGCAAAATAGCCATGTCGGCATAATAGCCCGCCACGGGTCCCGCCAGAATCGCTATGCCGATAGAAACCATTCCCGTAGTGCTGAACAGTACGAAACACAAAAACTGCACCAGGCGACCAACAGGACCTTGCCGATCTCTACACGTGTTCTTGGTTTTGGCGTCAAAAATCAATATTCACACCCAAAAACGCCGTTCAGGCACCAGAATCAACGGTTCACAATCTTTTTTTAGTATGACACCGCTTATTTTTAACAAATTCAGCAAAAACCATCTTTACAGTATTAAAAACGCGGTTTTTAAGTTCAAAAATAGTTATGTATCGCTGTCGTATTAGTGAAGGCTGTTATTTGTTCCAGATAGTAGCGCCGTAAACCGCTTGTGCGCCGAGGTCTTCTTCGATGCGGAGCAACTGGTTGTACTTGCAGACGCGATCGGTACGACAAAGAGAGCCGGTTTTGATCTGGCCGGTGCCGCTGGCAACAGCCACATCGGCAATGGTCGCATCCTCGGTTTCGCCGCTGCGATGGCTGATAACGGCGGTCCAGCCGTTGCGTTGAGCCATTCGGATAGCGGCAAAGGTCTCTGTCAGGGTACCGATTTGGTTGAGTTTGATCAGAATCGAATTGGCTGAGCCTTCCTTTATGCCACGTGCCAGGCGTGTGGTATTGGTTACGAACAGATCATCGCCGACAATCTGGACTTTTTCACCGATTTCGGCGGTAATTTTCTTCCAGCCGGCCCAATCATCTTCGGCAAGGCCGTCCTCAATACTGATAATTGGGTATTTTTTGCACCAATCTGCATAATACTTGACCATGTTTTGACTGGAAACCTTCTTGTTCGGATCAGATTTGAAGAAGAAATAGCCTTTTTTCTTCGTGTTGTACATCTCCGAACTGGCCGGATCCAGGGCGATTGCGATTTGCTTACCCGGTTCATATCCAGCCGCCTCGATCGCGGCGATAATAACCTCCAGCGCTTCCTCATTGCTCTTGAGATCGGGTGCGAACCCGCCCTCGTCGCCCACAGCGGTATTGTAACCGCGGTTGGAAAGCACTTTTTTGAGGGCATGGAAGGTTTCAGCGCCCATCCGCAGTGCCTGGGCAAAGTTTTTGGCCCCGATCGGCATCACCATAAACTCCTGGAAATCGACATTGTTATCAGCATGTTTGCCACCGTTGAGGATATTCATCATTGGTACCGGCAGGATACTGACGTTACTGCCGCCGAGATAGCGATACAGTGGCAGGCTGCAATAGTCGGCGGCGGCCTTGGCCACAGCCAGCGAAACGCCCAGAATGGCGTTAGCACCGAGTTTGGACTTATTCGGCGTACCGTCCAGGGCTATCATAAGATTGTCGATTCCTTCCTGCTCGCGGGCGTCCAGGCCGATTATTTTGGGGGCGATGATCCTATTGACGTTTTTGACGGCCTTGAGCGTACCTTTGCCGAGATAACGCTTTGGATCGCCGTCGCGCAGTTCCACGGCTTCGTGCACGCCGGTACTGGCGCCCGAGGGAACAGCGGCACGACCAAAGGACCCGTCATCGAGAATAACATCAACCTCGACTGTCGGATTACCACGACTATCCAGAATTTCACGTGCCCTAACGTCCATAATGTCACTGTACATAATTAATTCCTTCCTATGTTTTTGGGTGATAGCGGTCTGCTACGGTTATTCTTATCGGTCCATAACCGATACTTCTCCACAAAACGCGCCCAACTGCCGCCTGGCAGACGGCGCTTGATTAAATACGTCAACGATGAGATAATATATAAGGTACTCCCGTATTGTGCAAGAGACAAGACTAAACTTAGGAAAGATCGCATGAGAATACCCATAACCCATTACGGCCTGCCCCAGGTAGTCATTTTGCCGGTAATCGTGCTATTATTGGGGTTGTTGGGTTTTGTACTTTGCCCGGCTGCCGCGCCGTGGGTGGGGATTGCCTCAGTGGTAATTGCCTGCGGGATGCTGGCATTTTTCCGCGACCCCCACCGCCGGATTCCAGCCGAGCAGGGTGTACTGTTGGCCCCTGCGGATGGAAAAGTAACGGATATCAGCCCTGTTCAGGAAAGTGAGTTCATTGAGGGACCGGCAATACGAATCGGAATATTTCTAAGCGTCCTGGACGTCCACATCAATCGCAGTCCATGCGCCGGTAAAGTACGATATCTCAAAGAGCATCCGGGCAAATGTATAAACGCTTTGCGTTGGCGCGCCGCCAGTGAAAAAAACCAGGCCAACAGCATAGGGCTTGAAACCGGGCAACATCCCGCCGGCAGGATTATGGTCAAGCAGATCACCGGAGCGATCGCCAGACGAATTGTCTGCGCCTGTCATGTAGGTGACGAGCTAACCGCGGGCCAGCGGTTCGGAATGATAAAGTTTGGTTCGCGAACGGAGTTGTTTCTGCCGACTGATCGGCATGCGGAAGTTATCGTCCAGTTGGGGCAAGCGGTACGGGCCGGAACCACCATAATGGTGCGCTACCATGCCGGGGAAACGGACAACCCAAAAACATGAATGACCAGCAACAAATAAAAAGAAAGCGACGGCATTTACGAGACATCACCGTTCTGCCGGTACTGATTACCCTGCTCAACGCCATGTGCGGGTTCGCGGCGATCCATTTTGCTGCGCGCGGAATGGATAAGCCGAACCTGTTGGAGAAACCCGAACTGACTTTTTTTGCGGCGGCGGCGTGGATGATTTTTTTTGCGATGATTGCAGACGGCCTCGACGGATTTGTAGCGCGCAGGTCAGGCAACGAAAGTGAATTTGGAGGACAACTCGATTCGCTTTCGGATGCAATCAGCTTTGGCGTAGCGCCGGCTTTTTTGATGCTGCGGGTGGTGGAAAACCACCTGCGGACCATTAATCAGAGTATTGATGCCAGCCCTTTTTTTGGCAATCTTCTGGGCCGACTTCTATGGCTGGTGGCCGCGTTGTATGTGTGCTGTGCGGTGATGCGACTGGCGCGGTTCAACGTGGAGAACAGTCCCGATGAAAAGTCGCATATAAATTTCAGCGGACTGCCGTCGCCGGCCGCGGCAGGCGTAATAGCTGCGCTGGTGCTGCTTCATAGCGACCTCGGCCATGAACTACGCGGCATAGCCGTAGTAAGCAACAGTATCCGAGTTGTTATTTACCTGCTGCCTTTTGTTACGGTGGGAGTGGCCCTGCTGATGGTCAGTCGGATATCCTACGTACATGTTGTCAATCGGTACGTTCGGGGACGCAAATCGTTCGGATACGTAGTGATGTTGCTGCTGTTACTGCTGGCGCTGATCTGGAAACTGCAGTTGACATTGACGATAGGCGGTCTGATCTATGCGTTCAGCGGCCCCGCGCGTCGGCTATGGCGAAAACACATCGGAAAAAGCGAAACTACAATCGACTCGCCCCAGCCGCCCGATGACCAATCGTCTCTGACGGACTGAACCTGTCATCTGACAGTTATCAAGGTTTGGGCAGTCGAACAATTTGTGAGACAACAACGATGTTTCCCATGGAATCAGCCATCGAAACCGCTAAACGCCGACAGATGGTGGAACTCCAGTTACGCCAGCGAGGTATTTGTGACCAGAAGCTGCTCGATATAATGGAACAATTGCCTCGCCACCATTTTATCCCCCAGCCGAACCAGTCCGACGCCTATTTGGACCAACCCGTACCGATAGGATTTGGTCAGACAATCTCGCAGCCGTACATTGTCGGCCTGATGACAGAGAAGCTCGATGTCGAACCGGACCATGAGGTACTGGAAATCGGCACCGGCTGCGGATACCAGACCGCGATACTGGCCAAATTGTGCCGCTGGGTTTACAGCGTCGAAATAGTGGAACAACTCGCTCAACTCGGCCGGGAAAACGTTACCGCCTTAGACATTACGAATGTCCAGTATCATATCGGCGACGCCTGGCAGGGCTGGCCCGAGCATAAGCAATTCGATCGAATCATGGTAGCCGCCGCCGCTGAAGAAGTACCGCCGGTTCTGTTGGAGCAATTAAAAGACCACGGCAAAATGGTAATCCCCGTAGGCGAACAGTTCGGACAGAAACTGCTGCTGCTGGGAAAGCACGGACAAAAAATAAGCAAACAAAACCTTTGCTACTGCCGCTTCGTCAAACTGGTACACAAATAGGAATCAGAAAACTTCCAACAGTAAAGGGAACCTCTAAAAATTCATTTTTACTACGAACGGCTGCAATTTCCGTCAGCATCGTTATCGGCCAAAAATCGTCCTCAACATAGTTTCAACTATGCCTGCGGCGATTTTTGACCTCTGCCTCGCTGACGAAAATTTCGCTCGTTCTCGTGACAAAAGCAATTTTTAGAGGCTCCCTAAAGAGGGTTGTTGTCCGGCGCATTTTTGATTCTTCGTTTTTTCAACCCACTTCGATCAGGGGCAGATCGTCGCCGAATTGTTTTTTCAAAACATCGCGCAGCACCTGATGTTGATCGGCCTTCAACTGGGGATCGTCTTTAACCAGGGCAAAGGCGTCGCGCTGGGCCAGACGCAACAGATCGATATCACGAATCAAATCGGCTATCTTCAGTTCCGGCAGTCCGTGCTGTGCGGTACCGAAAAACTCACCCGGCCCGCGGAGCCGCAGGTCTTCCTCGGCAATGCGAAAACCATCGCTGATTTGCGTCATTATCTCCAGGCGCTGCTGAGCTTGCGGCGTACCGGCCCGGCCGAAAAGCAGGCAATACGATTGTTTCGAGCCTCGCCCTATTCTGCCGCGTAACTGATGAAGTTGAGCCAGGCCGAACCGGTCCGCATGTTCGATCACCATTACGGTAGCCCCCGGCACATCGACACCGACCTCGATCACCACCGTAGCGACAAGAATCTGAATTCGACCTTCGCGAAAATCTTCCATGGTCCGCTGCTTTTGGCCGCGATCCATCTGGCCGTGCAGCAGGCCGACCCTGAACTCAGGAAAGATGTCACGTTGCAGAATTTCATGTTCGGTGACGGCTGCCTTCAACTGGCCCGCAATTGCCTGGCCGTTTTGTTCATCGCCGGGCGATTCAGCCAGCGGATATTCCTCCACACGCGGATAAACAAAATATGCCTGCTCACCCTGTTTGACTCGTGAGCGGATAAATTCGTAAGCCTGCTGAAGTTTCTCAGGCGGTATCCAGCGGGTATCGACAGGACGCCTGCCGGGCGGAAGATGCTCAATGGTGGAAATATCCAGATCGCCGAAAATGGTCATAGCCAGGCTGCGAGGTATCGGAGTGGCGGTCATAACCAGGCAATGTGGAGCCACATCCTTGGCGCGAATAATCTCTCGCTGGCGAACGCCGAACTTGTGCTGCTCATCGATAACCACCATCGCCAACTGTTTGAATGTCACGTCACGCTGTAACAGCGCCTGGGTTCCCACTACAATATCAATTTCTCCGCTGCTTATTTGTCCCATCACCTGGGCCCGCTTTCGCCCGGTCAACCCTCCTTTCAAAAGAACGTATTTCACGCGACTGTCACGCAGGTACTGTTGGATGCTTTGAAAATGCTGCTCGGCCAATATTTCGGTAGGAGTCATAATCGCAACCTGGCGATGATGACCAACCCCAAGCAGCCCCGCATAAAGAGCTACCACCGTTTTACCGGAACCGACATCACCTTGTAAAAGCCGGTTCATCGGCTCTTTTCGGGCCATGTCTTCGCAAATCTCTCCGATCACCTTGTCCTGGTCTCCGGTCAATTGAAATGGAAACAACCGGCGAATACGCTGATCCAGATGATCGTTGATCTCTAAGGGACAAGCCGCCTGGAGTTTTTTTATCCTGGCTCGACGCAGACCAATACCCAATTCCATCAGAAACAATTCATCGTATATCAGACTACGGCGGGCCTGGCCTACTTGCTCCTGACAGCTCGGCCTGTGAATCCATTTCAAACTCTCACGGCGGGTGGGCAGTTCGTTTTTGCTGCGCAGCTCGACATCGTAACGCTCGGGAACCAACTCCAGCATACGATCCAGCGAGTTGCTGATTATCCGGGCGATCTCTACAGATGACAACTCGCCGGAAGCGGGATAAATTGCACTACCGATATTCTCATCCTGAAACAGTTGTTCGGCATCATCCACCTTCATCCAGCGGGGATTAGCTATCTGCAGCACCTCCTTGTACTGAGAAACCTTACCCCAGGCAGTAATAAAATCGCCAGGTACAAAACTATCACGCAGATAACCACCGTGAAACCATACCAACTGACATTGGCCCGATGGGTCCTGCAGGGTCAGATTCAAACGCGGCGGACGAGAGCGGGCAACATAACGCATACTAAGAATTTGCCCCGCCACCGTCACTAAATGCCCGCGATGAATTTCGTCTATCAACGACAACGGCGGCCTGAATTCATGCGACCGGGGAAAATATTCCAAAAGATCACCGACTGTACGAACTCCCAGTTGCCCAAACAACTCCGCACGACGCGGACCTACACCCTTGAGAAACTGCACCTCGGTGTCAAGACTAAATTGCCCTTGCTGGTTTTTGTCCTGTAAACTCAAAATTTACGCTTAGCTATAAAACATATCCCAATATGATAAACCTGACGCATACTGCCGAAATTCCCACGATTAGCTCAACTCCTCCGCAACGGTATCTTCCGAGACCGCTCCTGTCTGTCGCACAATTTCATCCAATAACAAACCGAGATTGTCATACTTGCGGTCAGAAAATTTCAACGTTTTGCTTACCGTATCTTCCTCATATTCGATAATAAAATGCCCGCCCCTCTCGAAGTCTCGCTTATCAATCTTCCTGATAGCGTTATATGCAATCAACTTCCCAGATGCAGTGGTCAAGCCGTTTTCGTCGGCAGTGATTTTTTTCGACCTTAATTGCAAAGATGTAACCAGAAAATAAACCGCCGCAATCCCGCATACGACAGGACCGTAAACCCGATTGACTTTCAGACTCACGTCAGGCTCGCCCGTTTCACTATTCTTGTGCTCCTCCTGAAACTCCTCGTTCCACCACCCATCGTACAGAAAATATACCCCAAAAAACAAGCACGCTACGGTAATAATCAAACCAGTTTTGGCATAATATCTGCTCCCTGTCGCTTCTATTGCCATCGTTAAACTCCTGTAAAACTATATAACCAATAGTCACCTGCCTATATAATGCCAACATCAATGGACAATTGCAAGTGTTTAGTCTCTTACAAGTGGATTTGTACGCAAAATGGTCACAAAATATTTACCTCAATACAAATTCTCACATAACCCTGTTTGGTTCCGGCCCTTGCCGGTTTAGATTCAGCAAATGTGATTTTCCTCCACCCACCAACCGGCGGAATATCTCCAGTCCAATATGTTATAGGAACATAACCTGTGGACTGACCGTAATTTAACGAAAAATATCAGATAAATCGCTTGCTTTTTAACACGACTTGTGTTACAATAATTAGTAGTAGTAAGCATGTTAAAAGTTTTTTTTCAGCAGCTATCTGGACCGGGAAAGTATCTTTTTTTGAAGGGATTCGTTTCGCTCGGTCACATTGATACCGGATCAAGGTGGAGCGTTAATCAATACTGGTGGCTGCGCCGGCAAGGCCGGCGCAGCCGATGACTAATAATACTAAAGACCGATTCGCTAGGTGACTCGGCCTTTGGTTTACATAAACCATCGTATAAAACGATAACGGTACAACTCATATTTTGCAAAATGGGCTGAGCATCAGCCCGCACAAGACTGTGCTTTGGCACGGTCTAAATTATGCAGCATTGAGCTGCTTGGCTGTTGGCACATGGAGTATATGGTTACCGACAGCCCGACAAAGTTGTAGCAAGCCCGCTTGACAACAACAATAACAAAAAAAAGCGGGCTTGCTTTTTATACCCGCCCCTTAGTTCTTACGGGTAAATACATTACGAGCCCACACTGTACGATCAAGTTATCTATAAAATGCTAGACAAGCCTACGAACCCAGCCGCTCATACCGTATGATTGCCCGCCAGAGACCATTGATCTTCTCACGGGGCATGATTATCGGTGGGTATTTGTGATTGCGAGGCTGGAGACGAATATCGCCCTGCTCCTCGAAAAACACCTGTTTGAACGTCGTTTCGTGAGGATCGGTCATACGGACGAAACAGTCATCGCCGCTTTCCACCTGTGCAGCGGGTGAAAAAACGATTATATCGCCTTGGCGGTATTTTGGCTCCATCGAATCGCCCACAACACGGACCGCAAAGGCGTTGGCATCGTGCAGGTCCGGACATCGCACATAGTCATCGGCGCCACCCGGCGGATACCCCAAATCGTCATAATCCGTTGGATAACCAGCCATTACATTATTAATCACCGGTATCAGCTTGCCGGCGATTGGAACCTCCTCAACATTGACGGGCACCTTTTCGAGAATTTGGCTATATTTTTCCGACCGCAGCAGTCCATCTGCATCGCTGTCTTTAGTGACCAATTCCCTCATTAAAGCCCGCCAATGACGATTTTCGGCCTGGCTTTGCTCAAATGCTTCGCGTAAGTCGGCGGGTAGTTTTTCCATGTGTGCGATGTGCAGGAGTAGGCCCTGGTCGAATCCGAGGAGTTTTTCGAGTTTTGCGAGCAGTTCGTCGGCAGGTGGGTTCTTGACGCGGCCGGTTTCGATGGTTGATAAATATGGCTTACTGTAGTTGGTGCGACGACTTACGTCGTCTAAAGTCAGGCCGATTTCTTCACGTTTTTGTCGTATTATTTTTCCTAAAGCCATCGTGCTCTCCTTTCCCTTAGTATGCACCTCCGTCATAATAATAGCGGATATGATGTTGTATATACAACCAACATTTCAATTATTTTATAAAAATTCTTAAAAAAACGCTTGACTTTTTAGAAATACGTGTTATCATTTGATTATGTTTGATATATATATAACTTACGTTGTTACTATGTTTGGTATAGGTTTGTAAGAGTTTGTTGAATTGGGGGTGGTGAGACGCGGCAGAAGTATGGCTGGCGCGGACCTGGAAGGTGTGCGCGGCTACGCGTCGGGCGGCCAGATACCGCAGTGCAGATGTGAAGGTGGTTGAAAAGTTGGGCAGTTGAGTATGGGGTGAACTGGGGGGGAGGGCGAACTTGGGGGGAGGGCGAACTTGG